>DYST01000088.1 GCA_020726325.1 Thiomicrospira cyclica
TGCGTTGGGATACGGTGATCGGACAAATTGCGCGTTATGATTTTATGCCTGATGATGTCATTCGCTTGAGCTAACTAAAGAGAGAATATGAGTAACCTTCTAAATACTGCTTGGCAGTCAAATACAGCTAACCTGCAAGATAAGTGCGACCAGTTTGAGAAATATGCCCGTCGCCAGAGTATCAGTCGTTTTTTAGCGCGTTATGAGTTATTTAAGATGCAAATGGACGTTAAAGGCTCTATTGTTGAGGGTGGTGTGCATCATGGTGCTGGCTTAATGGGTTGGGCAAAATTGTCGGCTGCGTTAGAACCCTACGCGATTCATCGTTGGGTGGTGGGATTTGATACTTTCTCTGGTTTCCCTACCCTTGTAGGTGAGGACAATCAGACGCAACATGAAAACAGTCAACGTCATATTGGTGGCTTTGATACTGGCTATGATGTCTATCAAGAGCTTAATTTATTAAAATCAGTTTACGATGATAATCGCTTTTTGAATCAGTTTGATAAAATCAAATTGGTAAAAGGGAATGTGACAAATACCGTGCCGCAGTTTTTAGCAGATAATCCCCATTTTTTGGTCAGCTTATTGGTGTGTGATTTCGACTTATACGAGCCGACAAAGGTTATGCTTGAGCAGCTTGTGCCACGAATGCCAGCAGGGGCGATTTTGGTTTTTGATGAGGTCAATAACGCCAACTGGCCAGGGGAAACAACCGCCATGCTTGAGTCCTTTGCAGGAAAACGCCTAAAACTTAAAAAATTCCTATTTGATCCTAATATTGCCTACGTGGTAATGGAGTAAGTAATGGTAGACGCAAAAAACTTAAAAACAAATGAATGGGATGAAAGTTATCGTAACCGTGATAACTTTGTTTTTTATCCGCACGAAGAAATCATTCGCTTTTTTGCACGCTATATCAGTAAGAGAGTCGGTATCCATGATTATCAGCCGCGCCATCAGTTAGCAGAGACACCCAAAGTATTAGATGTGGGCTGTGGTATCGGGCGGCATCTGGTTTTTGCAGTCAAAACTGGCGTTGACGTTTATGGCATAGACTTATCAGCGCAAGCGATAGACACAGCTAAGGCTTGGTTGGCGCAAGAAGGGTGGACTTTAAGCGAAGCGCGATTACAGCAAGGCTCGATTACAACAATGCCGTGGCAGGATGCTTGTTTTGATTTCGCTTTCAGTCATGGTGTGCTCGATAGTATGTATTTTGACATTGCTCGTGCAGGTATTGTTGAGTTAGCGCGTGTGATGAAGCCTAGAGGGTTGTTTTACTGCGATTTAATTTTCGGTGATGCAGCGGATGTGTTGATCGAAACACAGCATGAATATGGTACGGTACAGTCTTATTACACGCGGGCACGTATTGATCAATTGATGGCAGGCTGTTTTTTACTTAAAGAAGTGGTATTGATTCAACGAGAGAATCAAACCAGTACGCATACAGATAAACGCTGGCATCTGGTGCTTGAGCGTCTGTCCGTATGAGGGTCTTAATTGAAGCATCAGGCGGAGTTGCTTCTGGTTTTATGATTCATGCTTTGCAACAGGCTGGTCATGAGGTGATTGCATCCGATATTAATGGCGAAAATGCAGGCAGTTTATTAGCTGATGACTACATCCAGATGCCTTTAGCAAGTGATGGCACTCTGTGGTCATTTGTCATTGATGCTTTGGGGCAAAAACGGGTTGATGCGGTGATTCCTTCTTTGGACGATATGCTTTTAGGTTGGGATGCGCATCGTGTGCAATTAGAGGCAATGGGGATTGTACTTGTCCTGTCGCCTAAGGAGACCCTCGTTGTTTGCTTAGACAAGTGGCTAACCTATCAATTTTTTATCCAACATGACATCCCAACCCCTAAGACAAGTTTAATGCCAGAATACGCATTATTTAAGCCCAGGCAGGGTAGAGGGGCAAAAGGGATTATTTATGCACCCAATAAAGCAGACCGCCCAATAGACATGTTTGGTTTGCTGAGTCAGCAATATCTTGAAGGTGAAGAATATACCATCGATATACTTTGCGATAATGCAGGAGATCCCGTCTATATTGTGCCAAGATGCAGACAGCTTGTTATTAATGGTAAGGCAATTAATGCTCAAATTATTTATGATGAGGCCATGATCGAGTGGGTAAAATTAATTTGCCGTAAGCTGCATTTTGTTGGTGCGATTAATATTCAGTGTTTTAAGCTAGCCGATGGACGTATTTTATTTACCGAAATTAATCCGCGTCTTGCTAGTGGGATGGCGTTGAGTTTTGCCGCATCGGGGAACTGGTTAGTAATGATGATTGATCATCAGTTAGATCAAAAACCAATAGCACAGCAGCCAATTCAATGGGGAATGAAAATGTATCGCCAGTATTGTGAGGTATTTTCTGTATGAAAGCCTTAGCAGTAACAGGGATTCGCTCGGAATATGATATTTTGCAGCCTATTTTAAGTGCCTTAAAAAAAACAGCCAATTTTGATGTGATGCTGGTGGTGACAGGGGCGCATTTGTCGGCAACTTTTGGTGAAACGGTGCATGAAATTGAAAAAGATGGTTTTAGTATTGTTGATCGTATCGAGACATTATTAGATAGCAATCGCAAATCATCGCGCGTTAAGGGGTTAGGCTTTGCCTTAATGGGGTTGGTACAAACCGTAGAGCGTGTTAAACCAGACGTGTTATTGGTGGTCGGTGATAGAGAGGAGGCGATGGCAACGGCATTAGTCGGTGCTTATTGTGATATTCCTGTGGCGCATATTGCAGGGGGTGATCGCGTAGTAGGTAATGTGGATGATCAAGTGCGTCATGCAGTCTCTCGTTTAGCACATATTCATTATGTTACCAATAGCGAAAGTGGCGAGCGACTCATTAAAATGGGTGAGCAGCCTTTTCGTGTCATCAATGTTGGCACGCCAGGTATTGATCGCTTCATGTCGGAGCCACACTTGTCGATAGCTGAAGTAAATCAGCAATTGGGACTTAATCTTCCTGAACACTCGCCTTATCTGATGTTATTGCAGCATGTTATTTCTTCTGAGGCCGAGCAAGGCTATTGGCAGATGCAGCAAACTCTAAAAGCAGTGCAACAACTAGCCTTGCCTACAGTGGTTATCTATCCGAATTCTGATGCTGGCGGGCGTGAGATGATACGTTGTATCGAGGACTATGCACCACAAGGTTTTTTTGTGGCGATGAAAAATATTCCACGCACGCCTTTTGTGAATCTATTGCGGCATACTGCTTGCTTGATCGGCAATTCGAGTGCTGGGATTATGGAAGCGCCTGCTTTACATTTACCTGTGATTAATGTCGGTAATCGGCAACAAGGTCGTTTGCATAGCAGTAATGTACAATTTGTGGCACACGATGTGTCATTGATTGTCGAAGCGATCAAACGCGCTGTTTATGATGAAAGCTATCGTCAGTACGTTGCCGCGTGCGCAACCCCCTACGGTGATGGACAAGCCGCAGCAAAAATTGTGACCCATTTGCAGCAACAGCAGTTAGATCATCATTGGTTGATTAAAGACATTACCTATTAAAAAACGTGAGAGAGAAAGGAATTAGTATGCAACTGGGCGAAGTAGTACAAAATGAGTTTGGTGATGTTTTTTTTGCGAATATTAATGCGGAGAGTTTTGCTCATCAATCAGCGCATACGCTATTTGAAAAATACATTTTCCCGCGTTTGAATACAGAAGACCGTGTTTATCTCATTGTCGGAACAGATTCTGGTTTGTTAGCAAATGCGATAGAACAGCGTTTTGCAGATAATTTAGGTGAGCGTCAGTTTATTCTCATCGAACATCCCAATGTTTTAGCTTGTTTTGGTCAGCTTAGTTTTCCTTCTTGGCTGCGTATCATCGGTAGCAATCAGAATGTTGTCAATTTTATATTAGAAAACTATTTAGAAGCAGTTGCCGATGATAAGATTATTCTTGTGCAATCGATTGCCTTGATTGATGGTCATCATGATTATTTGGCATTAAAAAAAGAACTATCAGAAGCATTAACGGCATATCAATATGAGCGTGGCGGCATGATTTATGCCCATAATTTTACTAATGCTATTTTGCACAATTTGGCACATAATGTTGTGCCATTGCAACAGTATGAACAGGCATTAGCGGGGATGCAAGCGCTGGTTGTCGGTGCTGGTCCTTCGTTAGATTCCAGCATTGAGTGGATTCAAAACAATAAAAATAAACTAATTGTTTTTGCTGTCGCACGGGTAGCAAAGCGTCTTAGCGATGCGGGCATTAAAGTAGATTTTTTTGTTTCTATTGATCCCAGTTTAGATAGTTTTTTTAACAGTCGTGACATGCTAAAAACGGACTATCCTTGTATTTTGATTAATGATAACCACGTTAACCCGAATTTATTATCACAATGGCGAGGGCAACATCTTTATTTTGATGTCCTTTATCCGTGGTTGCCTAAAGATAGGCATAGCATTATGAGTTTGGGTAATACCGTAACCCACTTCGCTGTTGGTGCTGCGATATTGCTGGGCGCAAAAACCGTTTATTTGGCTGGCGTAGATATGTGCTACAAAGGCAATCAAACCCATGTGGGTGGGAGTAGTGAGAATGAATTGGGTAAGTATTACATTACAGAGCGACCACAGGTTAAAACCTATCGTGGTGACTGGGCAGATACCACCGTTATTTTTGAACAAGGACGGCTACAGCTAGAGCAGCAGGTTGCTTTCTGTCACCAGAAGATGCAGGCTGATATTCATTTCTACAATCTTAGTGCCGATGCTGCAGCTGTTGATGGCATTGATCTGTGGGATACACAAATCAATACTGACGACAGTGCTTCCGCTTCGCGGGTAGGTTATCAATCGCTATTAGCGGCAGTTGCACCAACATTGGCACAAGAAAAACAGCATGTTTTGCTTGTAATTAAGACGGTACAAGCAAAACGTCTTGTGTTTTCTCAAGCACAAAAGTTGGCACAAGAAGGACTTAAATTAGCGCAATCAATCGGTGATGCTTATTTTATGGCTCAAGATAAGTTGCATAAAATAGAAAGAAAGTTAACCCAGTCTGTGCTACAAGATCAGGTATTCTTTTCAACCATGGGTTTTTTGTTTTTTGAGCGTCTTGCTGTGCTAGAAATGTCTGTTAAGGCAAATAATCAGTCATTGCAAGCATTATCGGGTCCAGAGCTTAATCTTTACTACTCAACAAAATTTAATGCTTTCTTGCAGACGCTGATTAAAATAATCGCTTTTATCGATGATGCTTTAATCCGTTTGCAATCCTATAAGCAATTTTTGGATGGTAGTCGTTCGTTGGATGCTTTGGCTAAATCGTGGCTGAGCTATAATGAACCTGGGATGATTTATCACTGGGAGCGTTTGTTCCCTGAACAGGCAATGCTAGAAAAAAATCAAGTGATCATCAACGACCTGAAGCAAGCTTCCCACTTTTTGCTAGAAGAAGCACAGGGAACACAAATCGAAGCACTACGAACGCAATCAGTAGAATTGCCTTATTTATTAAGTGAGTTGGAGCGAGCGATGAGTTTGTCTGATATTGCAGAGTTAAAAAGCCTATCAGAAGCCTTTAGGAAATCTTTGGTATCAGAGTCTGAACATCGCGCTTTGACTTTGTTATTTGAAGCTTTGTTATTAATTCTGAAGCAACAAGATGGCGACCAAGCACTTGATTATTTAATGAAAGTCCATTTTGATTCCCCGTTATTGCAAAATTTCATGCTCAAAGAAAAATTAAAGTTGGCATTGCAGTTGCAGCATTATGAAGCGATTGTTGATACTTATCGTGCCTTGTGTGAAAGTGCTCCCGAGTTTTTACCTGCTTTTGCTAACTACTGGTTAATTATCAATCAACCGCAGCAGGCATTGCCTTTGTTGCAAGCGCATTTACAGCAACAGCCAGAGGATTTAGAAGCTCAGTTGCGCCTGTTGCGTGTTTGGATTGCTTTATCAGATTTTACTCAAGCCAATGCTTTACTGAGCCAATTAAAAAATCGCTATCCAGGCAATAGCGAATTAGCGCGATTGGCAATGAATTTAACAAATCAGGAGTCAGAGCATGGCTAAGTGTGTGATGGTCATTGCCCCGCATCCCGATGATGAAACGCTTGGCTGTGGTGGTACGCTACTTAGACATATTGCAGAAGGGGATATGGTTTATTGGTTGATTGCGACGCAAATGGATTATACGGATGGTTATTCGTCGGCACAAATTGATAAACGACAACTTGAAATTAAGCAAGTTGGGCAAGATTATGGTTTTGCTGATGTTTTTGAGTTGCCTTTTCGAGCGGCGCAATTGGATGCTTTGCCGTTAAGTAAGTTGGTAAAAAGTATTTCGGATATATTCGTGCAGATAAAGCCAGATACCCTCTATATTCCTTATCGCAATGATGCACACAGTGATCACGGCTGCGTTTTTGATGCGGTTTCAGCTTGTTCAAAATCGTTTCGTTATCCCTTTATCAAAACGGTATTTGCTTACGAAACCTTATCTGAAACAGGATTTGCGTTAAGTGTTGATGCTTATGGTTTTAATCCGAATAGCTATGTTTGTATCGATGATTATTTAGAGCAGAAGCTCAGGATTATGCAATATTATGACAGTGAAATCGGTGAGTTTCCATTTCCTCGAAGCATGCAAGCGATTCGTGCCTTGGCACAGTTACGCGGTACGCAAGCGAACTGTCATACTGCAGAGGCTTTTATCTTATTAAAATCAATTCGTTGATTGAGTCATGTTAAAAACCCTCTGCATCGTGACAGGTACGCGTGCTGAGTACGGACTACTCAAGCACC
>DYST01000089.1 GCA_020726325.1 Thiomicrospira cyclica
TGTTGTTTGGGCTGTTGTTTGGGCTGTTGTTTGGGCTGTTGTTTGGGCTGTTGTTTTTGCACTATTGGTGTTTGGTTGTTCAGGATTGGGAATGAGCTTCAGTTGTACTTTGCCATTAACCAATTCTGGCAGTGCGCTCAGCTGCTGCCCCACCATGAGTGGCACGGTGGTTTGTGTTTGAATTTGGCGACCTGCGAGCAAAATGGTTGCTTGATCTTTGTTGACAGCGACCACCCGAACATTAATGGGTTGTGCATTTTCAAACAGACTTGCGGGTAATTTTGGCGTATTAACCAGTTTAAGAACTTGCACATCGGTGCTCGATAGTGGCATCATTTACGTATAACCTATGCAGAGTTTTTAGGTATGTTAACAAAAAAGTCATATACAACGTATTGACGAGGACTGGAAGTAATAAAAAATGTCATCTCAGCAAGAATTTTCCTTTACGGAATCTGATTTTAATCGTGTTAGAACTGTTGTGCATGCGCACGCAGGTATTCATCTCGCTGACTCTAAGCAAAACCTTGTTTATAACCGTCTTGCGAGGCGTTTGCGTACGTTAGGCTTCGATGATTTTCAATCTTATTTATCTTTTGTTGAAGGAAAGGGTAAGGATGAGGAGTTTACCCATTTAATCAATGCGATTACAACTAATCTTACCTTTTTCTTTCGTGAAAACCATCATTTTGAATATTTACAGCAGGAACTTTTTCCTGCATTAATGAAAAAAAATGCCGATACACGCAAAGTCCGTATTTGGTCGGCAGGGTGTTCTACCGGCGAAGAACCTTATTCATTGGCGATTGTTGCCAAAGAATCTTTCCCAGCAGGTTGGGATGTGCGTATTGATGCCTCTGATTTAGACACCAATGTGATTAATACAGGTAAAGAAGGGGTTTATAGTATTGAAGCACTGAAAGGCGTAGCACAGGAACGTATTAAACGTTGGTTTTGGCGTGGTTCAGGTGCTAATGGTGGTATGGTCAAGGTGAAGCCAGAGTTACAAGAGTTGATTCGATTTCAGCAAGTGAATTTAATGCTAGATTGGCCTTGGTCAGAGTCGTTCGATATTATTTTTTGTCGCAACGTGGTCATTTACTTTGATAAGCCGACGCAGCAACGTTTATTTGCACGTTACCATCAAGCATTAAAGACTGATGGTTATTTATTCATTGGACATTCCGAATCTTTATACAAAGTGAGTGAGCAGTTTAAGTTGTTGGGTAAAACCATTTACCAGAAAATTTAAGGCGCAATAGGAAGAGTATGCAAAGTAATAAAATTCGAGTATTGGTTATTGACGATTCGTTATTAGCGCGTCAAATGCTAACGGAAATGTTGAATAGTGATGCGGATATTGAGGTTATTGGCACTGCCGAAGACCCATTTGATGCACGTGAAAAAATCAAAAGTCTAAAGCCAGATGTATTAACACTGGATGTCGAAATGCCCAAAATGGATGGTGTGACTTTTCTGCGCAACTTGATGCGTTTGCACCCGATGCCTGTTGTTATGGTGTCTTCGTTAACGGAGCGTGGGGCAGCTGTTACCTTGCAGGCGTTGGAGTTGGGAGCGATTGATTTTGTTACCAAACCAAAGCTTAATGCCGCTGGTAGTTTGGCTGAATACACACACGAAGTGATTTCTAAAGTAAAAATGGCAGCTTCTGTTTCCTTATCGCGCATTGAAAAGCAGGTTGATTTAGTTGCCTCGCGCCCTAAAATCACACCCAAACCGATAACCAATAATGGTGTCGTGCCGCCTAAGTTATCTGCAGATGTTATCCTTAGTGCGAGGGCTATGTCAGGACAGACATCATCGCAAACGGTAATTGCCCTTGGTGCCTCAACAGGTGGTACAGAGGCGATTCGTGAAGTATTAACGAACTTGCCAGCAAATACGCCTGCAATTGTGATTACTCAGCATATTCCAGCGGCATTTAGCAGTCCTTTTGCCAAGCGTATGGATAGTTTGTCTGCGATGACGGTGCATGAGGCGGAAGAGGGTCAGGTGATTTTACCTGGTAATGTTTATATTGCTCCGGGTAGTCATCATTTGTTGATTGAGTCGATTGCGGGCAAATTGGTTTGTCGCTTAAATGATGGACCTGCGGTCAATCGTCACAAGCCTTCGGTTGATGTTATGTTTCGTTCGGTCACTCAGGTTGTGGGTCAGAATGCGATCGGTGTTTTACTGACGGGTATGGGCGATGATGGGGCGAGAGGTCTTAAGGAGTTACAGACTGCTGGTGCTAAAACCATTGCTCAGGATGAAAAAACAAGTGTGGTCTGGGGAATGCCTGGTGCTGCTGTTAAATTAGACGCTGCTGACTTTGTTCTGGGTTTATCGGAAGTGGCATCAAAATTGCTAGCTCTTGTTAAGGTAAAATAAGTTAAAGTTCTTTCTGTTAATGACGTTACGTTAAACGAGGGTATCTTTAAGCGAACACCAATGACTGGAGTCTGGTAATGCAAAAAAAATCAATATTATTAATCGGCTGGCTATTGACGCTGAGTGCTGTTGGCTTGCTGATTTTTGTAGAGCAGGAGATTGTCGCGCTATCGGTGTTTGTGTCTGCCGCTTTATGGACGTTGTTAATTGCGTTAACAACGAATCTATTTTCGAGTCATCATGCAAATCAAGAAGAGAATATTTCTGGTCTGAGTGGTTCAACGGGAGCCGGTGAAGCACAGGCGACGGGAGAAGTCTTAAAAGTGATTATGCATGACGTTGATTCTGTGATCGATCAGGAAGTTGAAATTGTTCGTGGTGAATTGTTACAAGTTAAAGATTTGATTGCTGAGGCAGTTGAAACGCTCAATAATAGTTTTACCAATTTGAATGATGCCAGTCAACGTGAAGGTGATGTCGTCATGGGATTGATGGCTAATATTGGTGGTAGCAATGGTGGTATGACCATTCAAAAATTCTCCGAAGAAACGGGGGATATTATGAGCTATCTCATCGACCTGATTGTTAACATTAGTCATCGTAGCCGTAATACGGTAACAAAAATTGATGAGATGGTTAGCCAAATTAATGCCATTTTCGTCTTGTTAGAAGATGTTAAAACCATTGCTGATCAGACTAACTTGCTCGCATTAAACGCAGCGATTGAAGCTGCGCGTGCAGGGGATGCAGGTCGAGGCTTCGCTGTTGTTGCTGATGAAGTGCGTAAGTTGTCGTTGCATTCTAATCAGTTGACCGAGCAAATTCGTCGAAAGGCGGAGCAAACTAAGTTAACGGTCGATGAAGTAAAAGAAATTGTGGGCGATACCGCACATAAAGATATGCGCGAGGCAGTGGATTCTAAGGCGCGTGTCGATAATATGATGGATGGTTTGACAAATATGAATAATTCCATCAGTTCACGCTTGGCCGATGTCAGTGACGTTATTCGTGACATTGATTACAACGTTTCTAATGCGATTCGTTCATTGCAGTTTGAAGATATTACGCGTCAATTGGTGGAGCAGGTGCAAAACCATCTTGATAATCTTAATAGCATGGCGAGAACAACACAGAATTCAACCGTAGATATGATGTCAACGCCAGTAACGTCTTCAGAAGACTACGCACAACGGATGGCGTTGTTGCAGCGTACGATTCATGCCGAACGTCAGCGTATTGAAACCACGCGTATGCATCGTGTCAAAGCGGCTTCGATGGATGCAGGTGAAGTTGATTTCTTCTAAGGATGAAATAGCAGTAGAAATAATGTAGAAATAATAATAAAAGAAAGGGTGCGCGAATCGCACCCTTTTTGGTGTTTAGAATTTTAATCCTGCAGCCATGCTTTTTTGTAAGCTAAGTGCAAGGTTTGTTGCGATACTGCTACTGATTTTATCGAGCCAATGAATTTCGTCAGCATATTCAATTAAGTTATCTTCTTGAATGTCATCGCGTGCGATGGTGCGTATATCCCCTAAGCCGTCAATTAGCCCCATTGCAACGCTTTCATCGCCGAGCCAGACAAGTCCTGTAAACAGTTCGGGCGTTTCTTTAAGACGTGTGCCGCGACCATCACGAACCGCTTTTTTGAATTGTTCGTGTGTGCGTGCCAATATGTGCTTTTGTAAATGTGCTTGTGCTTCAGTATCTGCAGGCGCGAAAGGATCCATTAGGCGTTTGTGTTCGCCAGCTACCAAAGAGCGATTTTCAATGCCCAGTTTTTCCATCAGTCCAGTCACACCAAAACCATCAAAGCGCACGCCAATCGAACCAACAATACTCGCTTTGTCGGCAAAGATTTTATCAGTTGCACTGGCAATGTAATAACATCCAGAGGCACATAAGTCTTCTGCGACCGTATAAATTGGCTTATTCGGATGAAGTTTTTTAAGACGTACAATTTCATCATAAATTAAACCAGATTGTACGGCAGAGCCACCCGGTGAGTTGACCTGTAAAAATATGGCTTTGCTTTTCTCATTTTTGAATGCATCTTGCAATAGTGGAATGATTTTTTCAGCGCTGGTTGCTGTTTCTGGCATAATCGGACCAGTTAATTTAATCACAGCAACATGTGACTTAATATTTTCTTCGAGTGTACTCTCGCTTAAGCCTTGAGCCAGTAAAATGACACTACCGATAAGATAAACAGTAAGTCCTAATTTAAGCAGATTGGTAAACCAACGTCCGCGACGTTCTGTTGTGACAAAAGCGGTGGCGGCATCCGCCAATTGTTGTATCGCTTGATTGTTGAGTTCTGACATTGTTATTGTTCCTATAAAAAGATAAAGCCCGATTGCGCATGATACCCGATTTAATAGCCATATTTTTATTTGTAAAGTGATTTTAGTATGATTTCAGACAATAAAACACCCTTTGATCGAACACATTTTTTAGCAAATTTTCCTGATTCATCAGGTTGTTATCTGATGTTTAATGCAGATGAGCAGGTTATTTATGTTGGTAAGGCAAAAAATCTCAAGCGACGGGTGAGCAGTTACTTTGCTCGAGAGCAAGAACATCCTAAAACTCGCGCTTTAGTGGAGCAGATTGCCAATATTGAGGTAATGCTAACGCACAGTGAAGCGGAAGCCTTTATTCTCGAATACACGCTAATTAAAAAGCACAATCCGCGTTATAACATCATTTTTCGAGATGATAAGTCTTACCCCTATTTGTATGTGACGACGCAGCACGATTTTCCTGCTTTATATGCCTATCGTGGCAATCGTAAAAAGGAGGGGCGTTTATTTGGTCCTTTTCCCAGTAGTCCTGCTGTTTATGAAACCCTAAATTTATTACAGAAAATTTTTCCTGTACGTCAGTGCACCGATAGCTTTTATCGTAATCGTGCCCGTCCGTGCTTGCAATACGAAATTAAGCGTTGTACCGCGCCTTGCGTTGGGTTGATTAGTAAGGAAGACTATGCCAAGGATGTGACAGATACGCTGGCGTTTTTAGAGGGTAAAAGTAAACAGGTAATTGACGATAAGCGTCAAGCCATGTTGCAAGCAGCCAAAACGCTTGATTTTGAGCGGGCGGCACAGTTACGCGATCAAATCACGCAGTTAGAAACCATTCAAGCCAAACAATATGTCGCGAGCGAGAAATCAGAGAATGCCGATGTTATTACCTTGTTAAGCGATGATGATGGGCGGGTCGTTGTGCAATTACTCTTGATTCGTGGTGGTAATGTTTGGGGGGCGAGCAGTCATTTTCCACAACACGCTAAGGATAGCGAACCTGCCTTAGTGCTGTCGGCATTTTTGTTGCAGCATTATTCGGGGCGTGAGATGCCTGTGCGCATTATTTTAGGTCAAGAGCCTGACGACAAGGAAGGATTGTTGGCGTGGTTTGCTCATCATGCAGGGCGTAAGGTGTTTTTAGTCACGCAAGCGCGTGGTGTGGCGCAAAAATGGTTGCAACTGGCACAGGATAATGCGCGTCAGGCATTGACCAGTTTGGCATTAAGTAGCAAACAGCAGACAAAACTCTTAACAGACTTACAACAAAAGCTTGGGCTGGCACGCCTGCCAGAGCGGATGGAGTGTTTTGATATTTCTCATTTGCAGGGCACAAATACGGTTGCTTCGTGTGTGGTTTTTATTCATGGACTCAGCAGGGCAAGTCATTATCGGCAATACAATATTACGGGGATTACTGGTGGTGATGATCCTGCGGCGATGCGTCAAGTATTGCAGCGTCGGTTATTACGTGGTCAGCAGTCGGGAGAGTTACCCGATTTATTAATCGTTGATGGTGGGCGTGTTCAATTGAAGATGGCGATTGAGCAGGTGGCTGCTTTGGGATTGCAAGAGCAGATTATGGTGTTGTCTATTGCGAAAGGGGAAGGACGCAAAGCAGGATTAGAAACTTTCTATCGTGATGGTGATGATGTGGGTATTCAATTGGATGCCGATGACCCTGTAGCGCATTTGTTGCAACGTATCCGCGATGAGGCGCATCGTTTTGCTATTAGCAAACAGCGTCATGCACGCAAAAAATCGCTTGCTTCTGGCTTGCAAGATATTGCTGGTATTGGTGCTAAAACGAAAACCAAGCTACTTCGTGCCTTTGGTAATATGGCAGCGATTAAAGCTGCCAGTGTGGCGCAGTTGGCTTCGGTTGAGGGGGTGAGAATAAAACAAGCGCGAACGGTTTATGATTATTTTCATGTAGCACGCAATCTGGTACAGATGGACTGGGATTAAGTGGCAATTTCAATGTTATTTATGAAATTTTGATGAAACTACCATCAATGTTTTTTATGACATAAATTGTATTTATTGCAAACAATGGCATGATCTATCAATTAT
>DYST01000020.1:0-15852 GCA_020726325.1 Thiomicrospira cyclica
AAACGCCAAAAATTCAACCAAACAACTAGTGCCAACAATAAAACAAAAGCACTTAAGTCCCTGTCTTGTTGCGTTGAATGCGCCCCAGAAACCACTGCCGCATCGTCTCGTTGTTGTGCTAACCAGCTTGCAATATCGAGACTAGCCTGTTCGCCCCTTACCCACTCGATTCCCCAATCATGCGCCAAACGTTTCACCTTACTCACAGGGACACCGACATCAACGCCTGCACCATCGGCAACCGATGGCGGCAACGCTGCCGCACCTTGTCCCAATACCACCATCAATGCAGGATGGGATAAGCGCTGTGCTGACTGAGTGACATCAATGCCACCCCCATCGGTTACAACCAATACACCGACATTGGCGGGCAATTGCTTATCGACTTCTGCCATGGTGTGTTGCAACAATGAGCCGCGCAAAGGCAGCAGATTCGCTTCGAGCAAATTCAACTGCGCTTGCCATAAAGCTTTATCCGCCGTCAACGGCATCAGCCAATGATGACTGGCACTAAAGGCAATTAAACCAACTTTATCATCTTGCTGCCAATGCGTTGCAGTGGCTTCTAATAACCAACGTGCGTGCTGTAAACGACTGGGCTGAACATCTTGCGCTTGCATCGAGTCAGAGAGATCAACCAGCGCCACCCACTGAATGGGACGTTGCTGTGCTTGCGCATCCTCATTAACCCATTTCGGTTGACACAAAGCGACTACCAACAACATCCATATGGCTAACCAACGCCACGGCAAACCACGCCAACTGTCTTGAGTGAGTCGCATAAACGGCATCAGCTGTGGCGCACAATAATCCTGTGCGAGGCGACTCACACGCCAATGATGCCACCCAAATAACAACAGCGGCAATAACGCCAACAATCCCCACCATGGCTGCGCAAGATAGAAAGGGCTTGTCATGCCTGTACCCTTTGCGAAATCAGCCAAGGTAACGCCCATGCAAACAACGCCAACAGCAACAGATAAGGCATTAACGCCAACGTCTGCCCCGCCACAAAGCGTGTCGTTGTTTGCGGTTGCGCTTGTAATAAAGCGGTTTGTAACGCTGACATTGCTGGGGCATCATCAACACTGGCAGTAATGGCACCTTGACGCTCGAGTTGTTGCATCAACTCATCACTGCGCGGCGTATACAATAATCCCCCTGTATTATCGTGACTGGCTTGCAAGCCACCTACCGACAATACCGCCAAACGAATACTGTGTTGCTTCGCCCAAGCTAATAAAGACTGAAGCTCGCCTCTTAATGGCGATTGTGCCCCATCATGCACCAACAACACCCAACCTGATGAGGCTTGCAACTTCACCAATTGGGCAACTCCGAGCGTAAGACCTTCTAATAAGGCCGCATCACCACGACCTGCCAAAGCAGGATTAATCCGCTCAACCATCGTGGTCACTAATGGCGCGTCTGTGGTGAGCGATAACACCTGATAGGCGTCATCGCCAAAAACCACCAACCCTGTTCGCGTATTGGCATCACGCTGCTCGAGTAGTTTCCTTAACCAGTGCTGAGATTGTGCTAATCGTGAGCGACCGTCCGCTTCTGATAACAACATCGTCACCGAAGTTTCTAATACAATCACACCATCCGTTTGCTGTTGTTCTGCCGTTTCGCTTCCCTGCGATAGCTGCAAAACAGGCTGCGCCAATGCGAACACCATGAAGACCCCTGTCAACCACACAGTCCAATCAATCCTACTGCGTTTGGTCGATACCACTCGAGTTGGCTGGCTTAAAAAACGGTGTATAAAAGCATGGCGAAAACGCAATCCAGCCATTCCCTGCCAACGCACAGCAGCAACAAACGGCACAAGCAGGACAAAGGGGAATAACAGCAACCACACGGGCGTTAAAAAAGTGAGCACGGTCATATCCTAACCCCTTTTTCGTCAAGCGGAATTTCATCCCAGCCT
Source organism: Thiomicrospira cyclica (assembly GCA_020726325.1). Classification (GTDB taxonomy): domain Bacteria; phylum Pseudomonadota; class Gammaproteobacteria; order Thiomicrospirales; family Thiomicrospiraceae. The sequence goes on from DYST01000020.1 coordinate 1,934, forward strand.
GTTTGCTGTGACAAGGTGGATAAAGACGCATCCGCCCACAAAGGCCAATAATGCACCCCCATCGCTTCACACCAACCTTGCACCTCGGCTAACCAGTGCTGCATCTGCTCGTTATAACGGATGACGTTATCGTTATTCAAACGAGCGGACTGCTCATAGCCACTGACTTGTACAGTGGGCATGATCGGTAATACCACCTCGCGTCTATCGAGCAGATGCACCAGCAACACCTGCCCAGAAGATGCCCAATCCAACAAGTGTGACTGCATCACAGGATCCCATTGCGATAAATCAGACACCACAATCAACCACTGCTGCTCACGCACAATCATGGCTTCCGACAAGGGTAATTCTCGATGATGCGGTTGTTGCTGTTGCACCAATGCAGTCAACCAAGATGCTTGCCACGACTGCCAACGCCCCACACCACGCAAGACAGGCAAACTTTGCGGCACTTGTCCCCATAGTTGCGTATCGAGCACCGTTAGCGGCAACAACGCTTTGGCTAATGAAAAGGCAACAGAAACAGCTTGTTCAATCTTTAATCGTTTTCCTGTTCCTTGCCACATCGCCTCACTGACATCGACCAATAGCAAAGCGCGTTGTTCTAATGCTCGCGGTGCATATTTAATATAGGCTTCCCCTGTTCGCGCCATCAGTCGCCAATTCATCAAACGAATCGGGTCACCCGCACGATAGGGGCGGCTTTCGATCACGTCCATACCAGGTTCGAGCATACGCCCCGTCAACTCTCCCGAACGCAAGCCGCGCCCTTCATGCACAAATGGCAAAGATAATAAGGGCGAATTTTCTAAGCCTAAGTTCAGTTGCTCAAACCAAGCAGGACTAAATGGTGATGGGAATAACATTATTGATTACGAGGAATAACGTGCAAATACGGTAGATAAAAACAAGAACTTATTCCCATGCTTTCAACTCCGTTTCTGGTACTGTGTCGGCAACTCAAGGGAAATAGACTCTTCCATAAAATACCTTTCGAGAGAAATAAAATAATGTGCTTCAAACCGTTATTAATCAATAAACAACAAACGCTTCAGCCTACATTATACTGACAGAGAGGCTATTCTCCAAACAGTTTTGGCACCGACTAAATGATGATGTACCCCACATCAATCGGCTATAATGAGCCAAATCCTATAGGACGCTATCATGACCCGCAAAAAACTTCCCATTGGCATTCAGACCTTTGCAAAAATTCGAGAAGAAAACTGCTATTACGTCGACAAAACACCACTTATTCAGCGTTTAATTACAGGTGGGACGCATTACTTCCTCTCTCGTCCACGCCGTTTTGGTAAGTCGCTATTATTAGATACAATCGCGGAAGTTTTTGAAGGCAATCAAGCACTATTTAAAGGCTTAGACATCGAAAATAAGTGGGATTGGGATATATGCTATCCTGTTCTACGCTTTAGTTTTGGTGCAGGACAACTGCGCAATCGACAGGAACTAGACAGACGCATCATCGACCTGCTCAAACAAAATCAACAACGTCTAGGGCTAGCGTGCGATGAAGATTGGAAATCAGACATCCCCGCTTGTTTCGGCTCATTAATTCGAGAAACACACGCCAAATTCAAGCAAAAAGTTGTTATTTTAATTGACGAGTACGACAAGCCCATTTTAGACAATATTACCAAGTCAAACGTAGCAAAAGAAATGCGCGAAGGCTTGCGCAACTTTTATTCGGTGATTAAAGACAGTGACGCGCATATCCAGTTTGCCATGCTCACAGGCGTAAGCAAGTTTAGTAAGGTCAGCTTGTTTTCAGGACTCAATCAGCTACAAGACATTACGCGATCAAAAGAATTTTCTGCCATTTGCGGTTATACCGATGCAGATCTTGATACCGTCTTTGCCCCTGAATTGGCAGGTTTAGATCGGGATGAAATTCGCACTTGGTACAATGGCTACAACTGGACAGGAGAGGCCGTTTACAACCCTTTTGATGTGTTATTACTCTTTAAAGAGCGTGAGTTTCGTGCTTTTTGGTTCGAAACAGGTACACCCACCTTTTTGATTGACCTGCTAACGCAACGCCAAGTATTCATGCCCGATCTCGCAAAACGGGTGGGTAGTGAAGCCTTATTATCGAGTTTTGATATTGACGATATTGCCACTGAAGCATTGATGTTCCAAGCAGGTTATTTAACGATTCAATCGGTGCAACGCTTGGGCGTGCAGTTGCGCTATGTGTTGGGCTATCCAAACCGTGAAGTGGAGTCCAGCCTTAATGAAGTGTTATTAAGACGTTACACAGCCAATGACAGCACCAGCATCCAACTCAGTTCTCGTTTATACGAATTGTTACTGGTCAATGACTTCGATGGGCTAAAACAACTCTTCACCGCCTTTTATGCCAGCATTCCTAATGATTGGTATCGCAACAACCCCATTGCCCAGTACGAAGGTTATTACGCCAGCGTTTTCTACAGTTACTTTGCCAGTATTGGCTTAGACATCCGATTAGAAGATGTAACCAATAGAGGGCGTATCGATATGACGGTATTGTTTAATGACAATATTTACATTATCGAATTTAAGGTAATCGAGCAAAATCCAGACGGTAGCGCACTAGCACAAATACAAGCACGCAATTATAGCGATAAGTACAAAGCACACCAGCAACCCATTCACTTAATTGGTGTGGAATTCAGCAAAGAAGCTAAGGGTGTGGTGGGATTTGAAGTCATCTCTTGCTAAGTACCCGAATTAGGTTAAATGGTGATGGGAACAACATCAAGTAACCGTTTAACCCAAGCATCAACATCGAGTCGCATCGCACGCGCAGTCGCACTTAAATGAATGCGATGACGCAAAATATCAGGCAACAAACTCACCACATCCTCTGGCGTTGCATAGTCACGCCCCTGAATGAGTGCCCGCGCGCAAGCTGCTTGAGCTAAGGCCAAAGTAGCACGCGGACTGGCAGGAACCATCACCGTTTCTGCCAAACGCACATCCCACTGTTCTGGGTTGCGTGTTGCAGCAATTAAACGCACCAAATACTGTTGCAAGGCAACGTCCATTTTAATCTTGTCTACCGCTGCTCGTCCTGCTTGTAATTGTTCCTGCGACAACACAGCATCGACCTTTGGCGAACGCAACAAGCCCGCACGCGACTTTTGTAAAATCGTCAACTCGCTCGCTTCACTGGGAAAATCAAGACGCACATGAAACATAAAACGATCCATCTGTGCCTCTGGCAAAGGATAAGTACCGCTATGCTCTAGCGGATTTTGCGTCGCCACAACAAAGAACAAGGCATCCAGTGGATAGGTTTGACCACCCACCGACACCTGACCCTCAGCCATCGCCTCCAATAATGCCGACTGCACTTTAGGCGGCGCACGATTAATCTCATCGGCAAGGGTGAGCTGATGAAACAACGGACCTTGCACAAAGCGCATTGCCCCAGTGTCTTTATCTAACACTTCCGAACCCGTAATATCCGAGGGCATCAGGTCTGGCGTAAACTGAATACGGACAAAATCCAAGCTCACTGCTTGCGACAACACCTTAACCGCTGTCGTTTTAGCTAATCCTGGTGCACCTTCGAGCAACACATGCCCCCCCGCCAACAAACCGATCAGCAGCCGCTCACACAACACATCTTGCCCCACAATCACCGATGCAAGGGATTGGTGAAGTTGTTGCCATTGATTGCTGTTATCCATACACAACTTACCTAATCTTTATTTTTTACCATTATAGCACCTGCAACAAACAGCAAACAATAAAACATTCAATATTTTATTTGATTGTTGTTGATATTCATTCAAGCAAGTGTTTTAATGATGCCGTATCTCAAACACTAACAAGGCATCCAACAATGAAAACACTACTCATCTTTAATCGTGAACCCTATGACAACACCGATGTTACTTGGAATGGTCTGCGTCTTGCCAAGACATTAGTTGATACTGGTATCGAAGTCAGACTATTTTTAATGAATGACGCTGTCGATATGGCGCGTGATGTGTGTCGTCCGCCCGAAGGGTATGACCAAGACTTATCATCAATGCTTAAGGCACTTATTGCTCAAGGCGTTGTCGTGAAAGTATGCGGTAGCTGTATGGCACGCTGTGGTATTTATAAAAATCATCCTTATTTTGAGGGGGCAGAACATTCAAACATGCCAGCACTAGCACAATGGGTAATCGACAGCGATAAAGTGATTAGTTTTTGATCCAAATAAAAGTACCAAGATATTATTGATGAAAAGCAAAATACCACTCTGGGGATTCGTTCTGTTCAATGCTTGCTTTGGCTGGGTTATCACATCTTTCTCTATCCACATTTGACAAAAACTAATAACTCCAGTCTAATGCATGTAAAAAACATGACCACTCTGGAGAAAATCATGATCAAAATTTCATTCGTCTTATTTATTTTCTCATTGATTAGTTACACAAACATTAGTCAAGCTGAAGAAATCAAACAAACCTTTAACGGACAAACGCTAAATGCTAACCTCGTGTTTGCCGATGGAAAAAGTTATGGCGACCAAGTTGCTTTATTGCTACATGGCACCCTAACGCACAATGGACGATCTAACTACATTGAACTACAAGAAAATTTAGCAAAGAAAGGCATTAGCACCCTGTCAATGAATTTATCTTTAGGCTTAAATGATCGTCATGGCGAGTATGATTGTGCCACACCCCATACACACAAACACACAGATGCATTGGCAGAAGTTAAGTTTTGGCTGAACTGGTTAAAACAACAAGGCATCAAACAAGTCACCCTAATTGGTCACTCTCGTGGCGGTAATCAAATTGCTTGGTTCGCGCATGAAAATGATAGCCCAATGATCCGCAAAGTTGTTTTGCTTGCACCAGCAACAGGAGAACAACAATCAACCAAAGACTACCAAGAAAAATACGGCAAAGCACTTGAGCCTGTGTTAAAAAAAGCGCAAGACTTGGTTAAGGCTGGCAAAGGTTCAGAAATCATGAAAGATGTTGACTTCATCTATTGTGAAAAAACACAAGTAACTGTCGCAGCCTTTGCCGACTACTACACGGTCAAACCACAATTTGATACACCTGCACTGTTAAAATCAGTCAAGAAACCAACATTGGTGTTTATTGCCTCTGAAGATCAATTCGTTCCTGAATTAGCAGCTCGTATGGAAACACTTAAAGGGACTAAAAACCTCACAATTGAAATCATTGATGGTGCAGATCACTTCTTCATGGATTTAGCGAATGAAGATGTTGCCGCATCCATTGCTAAATTTGTGAAATAAGCTAAAAAATGACCACTAACCGACAACTCAAAGATCAACTATTCGAGCAAGTATCCCGTTTAACCAAAGCAATTGCTAGCCCAAAGCGACTTGAGCTGATTGAGTTGTTGGCTCAAGCACCGAAAACCGTGGAAATCTTGGCAGATGAAGCGCAAATTAGTATTGCACTAACGAGTGCGCATCTCAAAGCGCTAAAGGCGGCAAACTTTGTTGCTAGCGATGCAGAAGGAAAACATCGACGCTACCGTCTGATCAACGCTCAAGTGAGCGAGTTGTGGGTACTTTTGCATCAACTGGCAATACAGCACTTTCCAGAGCTATCACTAAGACTCGATGAGACACTTCATAGCAAAAGCAGCATTCCTGACAGTGCAACACTGACTAACCTGAGCACCAAGCAGGCAATACAACTCATTGATGTCAGACCCGAAAATGAATATCAGCAAGCACATTTACCAGCCGCCTTGTCCATGCCGATAGATCAACTCCCCCATCGACTTAACGAACTAGACAAAAACAAACCCATCGTTGCCTATTGCCGAGGACCGTTTTGCCTTTACGCCAGAGATGCCGTTAAGCTACTCATCGAACAAGGGTTTAATGCCAGCCAATGGACAGATGGCGTACCTGAATATCAAGCACACCAACAGCATTAAGGCGTAATAACAGCTGGTAGAGGGCGATCGACAACCCTAGCCGCATCTAACTGCACATCAAACCAGCTTAATCCCCAGTGCAAATGAGGACCTGTTGCCCTGCCTGTTTTCCCCACGTGTCCAATTAACTGCCCACGCTTTACCGTATCGCCAACCTTAACCGTCATATCCAATAAATGGGCATAAATCGACTTCACACCTAAACCATGATCTAATAACATGGTATTACCCGTTAAAACCATAGCAGGATGCGCCAGCACGACTTTAGCGTTATCAGGTGCATAAATAGGCGTTCCTTCTGGTGCAGCGACATCCACCCCAAAATGTGGACGACGTGGCTGACCATTCAATACCCGCTGCGAACCATAAACACCGCTCACACGTCCAGAAACTGGCCATAAAAAAGGAAAGTTAGGCGCGTTGAAATAATCTCGCGTTTTGCGCTGTAATGCAATATCTCGGTTGTTTTGTTTAATCTCTGCCACTTCTTGTGGATTTGGATTAACTTTGTTGTTAGGTAAACCATTCACATGCTGAATGTCATAGACCCGCACCATTACAGGCTGAATATGGTGATGCATCACGCCTTGCGTATCCTGCCAACGAATCACGACCTGAGTCGCATCACGCCCAACACCCAAAACAGAACGCCCATTTGCCATAACCATCAAAGCTCGATCATCTACCCAGACCTGAACAGGAACAGGCAATTCAACTGCCAATAACGAACCTTGTACCCAGTCACCAAAAGTAACTTTAAACGGCAAATTTATGGCCAACGACAACGAAGACCAGAATAAAAAGAAAGTGAATACAATAGGCTTCATGATTAAACTCCAGATAACAAAAAAGGCAACACTTTCGTGTTGCCTTTTAATTTGGCGCAGCGGACGGGACTTGAACCCGCGACCCTCGGCGTGACAGGCCGATATTCTAACCAACTGAACTACCGCTGCATTTTGGTGGGTGCAGAGAGACTCGAACTCCCGACCGCCTCCGTGTAAAGGAGATGCTCTACCAGCTGAGCTATGCACCCGAACTCTTCACAAACAAGCTCTGTCTAGCTGTTTTTATGTTTGCGTCGTTTCGATAAGGTGAATATTACAGGAGCCACCTTATCCTGTCAACAAATTTAATCAAAATTTCTTATTTATTATCGAAATTTTTTATAAGTCGTTGATTATTTGCCATTCACATCATCTTTTAATGACTTTCCTGCAACAAAACGTGGCAACTTAGAAGCAGCGATTGTCATCGGTTTACCCGTTTGTGGATTACGTCCAACACGCTCAGGACGTTCTGTTACTTTAAATGTGCCAAAACCGATTAAGGTCACACTATTACCCTTTGCCATAGCACCACTAATGACGCTCATTGTCGCATCGACTGCTTTATGGGCTTGTGCTTTTGTTAAACCTGCTTGTTCGGCAACAACCGCAATCAGTTCTGTTTTATTCATGAGTCACGCTCCTAATAAGGAAATATAATAAAGTATCACAGGCTTTATAACCGCGTCCCTTGCTGCCTGTCAAGACAACAAAGGCGCGAAAGGCTGATTTAGTGTGTTATCTGCGCTACATTTTGTGCTACGCTCAAATTAACAACCTCTTCTGCCACAATAAGTGGTTTAGGCATTGTCTCTAATGCTAATGCTAAAACCTCATCAATCCAACGTACAGGATGGATATCGAGTACATTTTTCACTTCGTCTGGTACATCTTTTAAATCACGCACATTATCATGCGGAATGAGTACCATCGTAATACCGCCACGCAATGCTGCCAATAACTTCTCTTTTAGTCCACCAATCGGCAACACCTCACCACGCAGCGTAATTTCTCCTGTCATGGCAACCGTGCAACGCACAGGAATCCCTGTTGCTGCAGAAACCAAAGCGGTACAAATACCAATCCCCGCTGAAGGTCCATCCTTGGGTGTTGCGCCCTCTGGTACGTGCAAATGAAAATCATGCTTTTCAAAATAATCACTCGCAATACCAAACTGATCGCCACGCGCACGCACCACACTCATCGCGGCTTCGATAGACTCTTTCATCACGTCACCGAGCTTGCCAGTACGAACCAGCCGCCCCTTACCTGGCATCACCGTTGACTCTAAAGTTAGCAGTTCACCACCAACCGATGTCCATGCCAAGCCTGTTACCTGACCAACACGATTTTGTGTATCCGCCAAACCAAAACGATAACGCGCCACACCCAAGTAAGACTCTAAATCATCAGCATCAATCGTAATGGGCGTTTCTTTTTCACCCAACATGATGTTTTTGACCGCTTTACGTGCCAACTTAGCCAGTTCACGATCAAGGCTACGCACACCTGCTTCACGGGTATAAAGCTGAATGATACGTGTTAACGCCTCAGTGGTTAGCAACAACTCTGAAGGCTTGAGACCATGTTCTTTTAGCTGTTTATCCCATAAATGCTCTTGCGCAATGTGATGTTTTTCTTGCTCGGTATAACCCGATAAACGAATGATTTCCATACGATCTAGCAAAGCTTCTGGAATATCCATCGAATTGGCCGTAGCGATAAACATTACCTCTGACAAATCATAATCTACATCTAAATAATGATCGCTGAAGTGTTTATGTTGTTCAGGATCTAAGACTTCCAATAACGCAGCAGCAGGATCGCCGCGAAAATCGCGTGCCATCTTGTCAATCTCATCTAGCAAAAATAATGGGTTTTTAACCTTAACCTTACTCATTTTTTGGATGATTTTACCAGGCATCGCGCCCAGATAGGTACGACGATGACCGCGAATTTCAGCCTCATCACGCACACCACCAAGCGAAAAACGCACATATTCACGATTCGTTGCTTCTGCAATCGAATGTGCTAGCGAGGTCTTACCCACACCAGGAGGTCCAACCAAGCACAGAATAGGTCCACGCAAATGCTTCACACGTGACTGCACTGCGAGATACTCTAAAATACGTTCTTTAACTTTATCTAAACCATAATGACGTGCATTCAGTAACGACTGTGCTTTAACCAAATCACGATGTACACGGGTACGCTTTTTCCATGGCACATCAAGTAGCCAATCCAGATAATTACGCACAACCGTTGCTTCAGCAGACATCGGTGGCATCGATTTTAATTTTTTCAGTTCAGATGTTGCTTGTTTGGTTACCGCTTCTGGCATACCCGATTCGACAATACGCTCGGCAAAACGTTCAAATTCATCTTTGCCAGAATCATCTAAATTACCAAGCTCTTTTTGAATGGCTTTAATTTGTTCATTCAGATAATATTCACGTTGATTTTTCTCCATCTGCGTTTTAACACGCTTACGAATACGACCATCAACTTCATTGAGATCAATTTCACTCTCAATCATTGCCAGCAAATGCTCTAATCTTGTCTGCACACCTGAAAGTGCCAAAACCTCTTGCTTCTGCGCCAACTTAAGATTGAGATGCGCTGTCACAATATCAACCAATTGATTGGCATCTTTAATTTCTTTAACAGATTGCACGACTTCGTTTGGAATTTTACGGTTAATTTTAGCAAAAGCTTCAAACTGAGCCTGTACCTGTTGAAATAACACTTGTACTGCTTTTAAATCAGCAGGAAGATCATCAATGCGCTCCAAATCGGCAACAAAATGATCCCCATTATCCTGCACTTGTTTAATACGACAACGAACTTGACCTTCAACTAAAACCTTGATCGTATCATCGGGCAAGCGCAACAACTGCAAAATCGTTGCTAAAGTACCGACATCATATAAATCAGCAACAGTTGGCTCCTGATTTTCAATTGCCGTTTTTTGTGTGAGCAAAACAATTTGCTTGCCCTGCTTCATGGCAGCATCTAATGCTGCCACACTGCGCGAGCGTCCAACAAATAATGGCATCACCGTACCAGGAAAAACCACCACATCACGCAATGGCAATAAAGGAACATCAAATTTTTTTTGATCTGCCTGCGAAAAGCTCATTTCTCTCTCCTGAAAAAAAAAGCGGCTGTTAAGCCGCCTTTACGTCCGCTTCTACGAATGATAAAACAGGTGGTTTACTACCTGCAACAACCGCTTCGTCAATGGTGACTGAAATAACATTTTTTTGGCTGGGCAACTCAAACATGGTTTCCATCAGCATGCCTTCCACAATAGAACGTAAACCACGCGCGCCAGTTTTACGCTTTAATGCTTCTGCCGCCATAGCATTCAGTGCTTTTTCTTCAAAAACAAGCGCGGCACCTTCCATATCGAATAATTTCGCAAACTGCTTAGTAATCGCATTTTTTGGCTCTGTTAAAATGCGGACAAGTGCGTCCACATCCAACTCATCTAAAGATGCAACAACAGGCAAGCGACCAATAAACTCAGGAATCAAACCAAAACGCATTAAATCATCTGGCTCTACCTGACGCAGAATGTCTGCTGCGAGTTTATCGGTTTTATCCTTAACTGAAGCAGAAAAACCGATACCACCACTCTTTTCAACACGTTTAGCGATTACCTTATCTAGCCCTTCAAAAGCACCACCACAAATAAACAAAATGCGGGATGTATCTAACTGCACCATCTCGTTAGAAGGGTTTTTACGTCCTCCTTGTGCTGGAATCATCGACACATAACCTTCGATCAGCTTTAACAAGGCTTGTTGCACACCTTCACCCGACACATCTCGCGTCGTCGAGCGATTTTCGGACTTACGCGCAATTTTGTCGATTTCATCGAGGTAAATAATGCCGCGTTGTGCTTTTTCAACATCACCACCTGCATTTTGTAGCAAACGATGCAAAATACTTTCGACATCATCACCAACATAACCAGCTTCGGTTAGTGTCGTCGCATCAGCAATGGCAAAAGGAACCGATAAAACACGCGCTAAGGTCTGAGCCAATAATGTCTTACCAGAGCCTGTTGGACCAATTAACAAAATATTACTTTTATTAAGCTCGACGCTATCGTCTTCCAACTCATTCAAACGTAAACGCTTGTAATGATTATACACGGCAACAGCGAGTGTTTTCTTGGCAACATCCTGACCAATAATATAATCATCTAAAATCATTTTAATTTCGGATGGTGTGGGTAAATGTTCTAAATTGAACTGCTCTGGTGTAGAAGATTCTGCTGCTGCGTCCAGATTACCAAACTCTTCAAGCAGAATTTCGTGACACAAATCCACACATTCATTACAAATGAAGACATCTGGTCCCGCAATCAACTTTTTGACTTTGTGCTGACTTTTGCCACAAAAGGAACACTTAAAATTATCGTCATCAATCACTTCTGACATTGTCTTTCCTATTCAGGACGTTGCGTTAATACACCGTCAATTAAGCCATAACTCTTCGCTTCTTCACTACTCATGAAGTTATCACGATCGGTATCATTCGCAATACGCTCTATACTTTGACCCGTAAAATTCGCCATATGCCGATTCAAATCGTCTTTTAAACGTAAAATTTCACGGGCATGAATTTCGATATCGCTTGCCTGGCCACGAAAACCGCCTAAAGGCTGATGAATCATAATACGCGCATTAGGTAAAGCAAAGCGTTTACCTTTTGTGCCAGCACCCAATAAAAAAGCACCCATACTCGCCGCCTGCCCCATGCAAATGGTGCTCACGTCTGGCTTAATGAAATTCATGGTATCGAAAATAGACATACCTGCTGTCACCACACCACCAGGCGAGTTAATGTACAAGTAAATATCCTGCTTCGGGTTTTCTGCCTCTAAAAACAACATCTGCGCCACAATCAAGCTCGCCATGTTTTCTTCAACTTGACCCGTTAAAAAAATAACGCGTTCTTTTAACAGGCGCGAATAAATATCATACGAACGCTCGCCACGACCTGATTGTTCAACAACCATTGGTACCAGCATGTCCGTTGGCGGCATAACGCCGCCAAGGTTGTTATACATGAATTAACCTGCCAATTCTTCGAGTGCTTTTGCCACTTCAGTTAATTTCGCTTGCGACATCACCAATTCAACGACCGCATTTTCAATAGCAATTGCTTCTACTTCGGTACGACGATTTTTATCGCTCAAATACCAGTCAACAAACTGCTGCGGATTATCATAGCTATCTGCTTCTAATGATAAAATCTCACGAACAGTTGCTTCGTCAGCTTTCAGATTATTTGTTTTGACCACTTCACCCAACAACAAACCTAAAGAAACACGCTTCGTCGCTTCGTTGCGGAAGTTTTCTGCTTGCATTAAGTTCGGGTCAAGCTTAGCACCCTGCTCTTGCATACGCTTTGCCATAGATTCCATCATGCTGCGTAATTCACGCTCAACTAACGACTTAGGCACATCAAGCGTAACCGCTGCCAATAAGGTTTCCATCGCATTTTCTTTATTCTGCTTCATCAGCGACAAGCCCACTTGACGCTCTAAATTCTTTTTCACGTCAGCACGGAAATCATCAACAGAGCCTGACTCTACGCCAAAGGCTTTCATAAATTCGGCATCAATTTCTGGTAATGCTGACTTTTGTACACTATTTACCGTAATCGCAAATTGTGCCGTCTTTCCTGCTAAATGAGCCGCTTGGTAGACTTCTGGGAAAGTGACATCAATTGTCTTTTGTTCGCCAGCTTTCATACCTGTAATGCCATCTTCAAAACCGGGAATCATACGACCAGAACCGAGAACTAAAGGAACATTTTCGGCACTACCACCATCAAAGGGAACACCATCAATGCTACCGACAAAGTCAATATTAGTCATATTGCCCGCTGCAGCTGCATCTTCTGTCGGTACAAAAGTTTTACGCATTTCGCGTAAACGCTCAATCATCTCGTCAACTTGAGTATCGCTGACATTGGCAACCACTTTTTCCATGCTTAAACTTGAAAACTCGGGCAAAGTAACCCTTGGGTAAGTTTCAAAGCGGGTAACGAAGCGAATATCCTCGCCTTCATTAGCAGAAATTTCTTCAAAACCTAAAATACCTGCAACGCGCACACCTTCTTGGTCTGCGGCCTTAAAAAAGCTGTCGTATAGAATTTCTTCTAATGACTCGGCACGAACCTGTTGACCATGGCGTGCTTTGACCAGTGCCATCGGGACTTTACCTGGACGAAAACCATCCATTTTGACTGTCTTTTGAATTTCTTTTAAACGCGCATCAATTGCGCTTTCAAGACCAGCACCAGCAAAAGATACCGTGATAAGATGCTCTAGACCTTCGGTCGGACGTTGAATGGAAACTTGCATGGAGTCCTCGATATTAACTAACTTTAAAATAAATGCAGCGATTTAACGCAGAATAGGATAAACAAGCAGTCAGCTATGCTCGCCACTATCAGAAAAACCTTGTTCAACTTAGCTTGCAAAAGCTAACCGTAAATAATAATTTTGACCCAAATAGTCATTAATGTCAAGAATCGCCACTTACTTAGCTCATAATGAGACCTAAGTAACGAGACACTCAGCTTAAAAAACGGTAAAATCAACAATATCACTACTTAAAAGGAAACCAATATGCCATTACTTGATAGCTTCCGTGTCGATCATACGATTATGAAAGCACCTGCCGTTCGTCTTGCCAAAGAAATGAGCACTAAGCACGGTGATCCTGTCACTGTTTATGATTTGCGCTTTTGCAAACCAAACGAAGATATCCTAAGTGAAAAAGGTATTCACACATTAGAACATTTATTTGCTGGCTTTATGCGTGATCACTTAAATGGCGACGATATTGAGATTATTGACATTTCTCCCATGGGATGCCGCACGGGTTTTTATATGAGTCTTATGGGTCGCCCAGATGAAACGCGCGTTGGCAAAGCATGGGCACAGGCAATGGAAGATGTATTGCGCGTTCAAAACATGAAAGAGATTCCTGAGCTCAACGAATATCAATGTGGCACTTACGTCATGCACTCATTAGAAGAAGCACAGGATATTGCACGTAATATCCTTGCACGTGGTATTGGTGTTAATGATAACGCGGCTATTGCGCTATCTGATGAAGCCTTAGCAGCACTAGGAAA
>DYST01000020.1:15952-26603 GCA_020726325.1 Thiomicrospira cyclica
CGCATTGCGCCTTAATCAATTCTTTTTCTATTTATTGTTTGGTGGAAGGATTTGTTATTGTTTGGTGGAAGGATTTGTAATCGCTCGTTACGTTGGTTGACTAAAAAACCCCTTCCCCCAAGCCCCCTTCCCATTCCCGTTTTTCAAAGGATCACTAACAATCATGATTGCAATTATTGGCGCTATGGCGGAAGAAGTTGCCGCCTTTCAAAGTGAGTTATCAGAAAGCCAAACAAGCACAATTGCTGGTATTGATTTTCACGTTGGTAAGATTCAAGGGGTTGATGTCGTATTAGCTCAATCAGGTATTGGTAAAGTGAATGCTGCCATCACTACAACATTGATTTGTCAAATCTTTAAACCAAAATCGATCATCAATACAGGCTCTGCTGGCGGCTTTAATGACAAGCAAGCTGTGGGTGATATTATCGTTTCCATTGATGTCTTACATCACGATGTCGATGTCACTGCATTTGGTTATGCACAAGGTCAGGTTCCTGGTATGCCTGCAACCTTTGCCGCCGAACAAATCCTGATCGATATTGCTCATGATACTTTGTTAGATTTAGCATTAACCGCACATCGTGGTCAAGTTGGCTCTGGTGACAAGTTTATGACGAATCCTGAACATATCCATCATGCGCGTACAGCCTTTCCTAAGTGTGATGCGGTTGAAATGGAAGGTGCAGCGATTGCACAGGTCTGCCACCGTTTTGGCGTTCCTTTTGTGATTGTGCGTGCCTTGTCCGATATTGCAGGTCAAGAGTCACCGATGAGCTTTGAACAATTTTTGCCGCTTGCAGCTGCCAATGCGGCAAAACTGATTGTTGCCATGTTGCCACAAGTTGCCGCCAATGGACTGGGATAAACTTAATTTTTAATCTGAACACCCCTTCTCGCCTTCTCCCCTCGGGAGAAGGAACACCAAAAACCGATCAAAACAACATCATCCAATAAAAACAGATAACAGACTGAAAAATTGGCACGCACTTTGCTTCTATCTTAGCAAGATAAACACGGAGCGCAAGCCATGGAAAACATTCAAAACCAAACTCAAGATAGCAGTTTACTGAAGCCTTACGTTTATGACCGTGAGCTTGAGAACGATCTGAGTGAAAAAACGCATCTTTATATTTTATTGCTGCTACAACGCACCGTTGAAAAGGGAAACCAAGCTAAAGCATGTCACGAAACAGGCGAGCTTGTTTCTAAAGGTTTCCACTTAGGACGCATGACCACCTTAGTCGATGCTTTGCGTGATCGTTTGGTGTTCAAAGATCAAAATATCATTGCTTATAATTTTGCTGAACTTTATGAATATGTTGATTTTAGCATTCAACAAGCAGTGACTGAAGCTGGCACTGAATACTTAGAAAGCGCGATTTTAATTATGAATGAATTGAAACAAGCTTGGGAGGAAGCTATGCACCTCACTGGTAATGGTGCCACCCAACTCCAATAAAGATCTGACCAAGCTCTGTTACAACGCGAAAACAGAGCTTGG
The DNA here is from genome assembly GCA_020726325.1 of Thiomicrospira cyclica. Lineage (GTDB taxonomy): Bacteria > Pseudomonadota > Gammaproteobacteria > Thiomicrospirales > Thiomicrospiraceae. The sequence goes on from DYST01000020.1 coordinate 17,457, forward strand.
CGTTTACCGATCTCCTCCCATTGCCAGTAGGTCGAAGACCTCTGGCTTTTTTATTTTTTACGCACTAAATTAAGCTATTGCTACCGTTGTTACAATAGCACTCTGACCAACAAGCGTTGTACCATTCAAGCTACCATTGGCAATATCTGTTGCTAATAAGCTGTTTAGCCACGTAGCGACATCAGAAACAGCCGCATTTTTATTGCCATCTTCATTCAAGAGTCGATTACTATCGATGGTAAAGCCCAAGTGATAAATACCATCGGCAACCGTATTCACCGCATTCTTATCGTATAATTTTGTGGTCGCGCCATCGTTTTGCACCAAGTGAAACCCTGTTTCAACGCCATCTTCATCATCGCCATGTAACACTAGCCACTCTGCAGCATGGTTAACGCGCAAATAACTATTTACCTCGCGCACATCAACAGTGCTGATCGTGCCATCATTGGCAACACCCATTGCCTTAATACCTTCAATAATGAGTTTATTCATGCTGTTGGCAGCTGTCGCACCTGCTTTAATTTCTGTTGTTGAAATTTTGCTATTCAAACCAGCATCAACCATAATTAAATCGGTAAGCTGATCTAAGCCTGTTCCTGTTGTGCTAAGATCTGTCGTTGTACCGCTACTCAGGCTACCAGCTGCTAAATCCGTTGCTAACAAACTCGTTAGCCAAGTTGCAACAGTATTAACATTAGCGTTAGCATTGCCATCTTCATTTAAGAGGTTATTGTTTTTAACTTCAAAAGCAAGATGATAGATGCCATCAGCAACCGTATTCACCGCATTTTTATCGTAAAGTTTTGTTGTCGCGCCATCATTTTGCACCAAATGAAATCCTGTTTCTGGCTGATTATCTTCATCATTGCCATGCAATGCTGTCCAGGTTGTCAGATGATTTGCACGCAGATAAGCATTAATATCACGCACATCAGCACCTGTTAACGTTGCATCGTTTGCTACGCCTGTCGCTTTAATGGCTTCAATAATCAGCGCATTCATACCATTAGCGGCTGTTGCACCAGCCCGAATCTCAGTGGTTGAAATCCTCTGATTTAAACCCTCATCAGCAATAATCAGGTCTGTTAATTGATCTAAGCCTGTACCTGTTGTACTCAAATCAATTGTTTGACTCGCCAAACTTGTCGTTGTTAAGTCTGTAGCTAACAAGCTATTTAACCACGTAGCGACGGTTGTTAGATTTGCATTGTTATTACCATCTTCGTTAATCAGATTATTATTTTTATAGCCGAAGCCCAAATGATAGATGCTATCAGCGACCGTATTCACCGCATTTTTATCATATAAGGTCGTGGTCGCACCGTCATTCTGCACAAGATGAAACCCAGTTTCGACACCTGTTTCGTCATCACCATGTAAAGCAGTCCACTCTGTCGCGTAATGTGTTTTGATATAATCACTAATATCACGTATATCCGCAGCAGTAAACTTACCATCATTCGCAGTCGATGTTGCTTTAATCGCTTCAATGATTAGCGCATTCATGCCATTTGCAGAAGTAGCACCTGTCTGAATATCCGTTGCCAGCACACGCTTGTTGCCTGCCAATCCTGTATCAGAAAGAATGATATTCGTTAATTGATCTAAACCTGTATTGGTTAAAGTTGTGGTTGTCATGATGGTTACTCCGTTATGCTCTGCACCAAAAATAGTTTGGCATGATTGAACATTAAAATTTAGAAGTACCGCCAAGAAAAGAAGAATTGCAACGACAAAAACGATTGTTCTTGTATGCAACCCCGCTATCCAGACAGTGCCTGGACCGGAGGCTTTGCGAACCTTAGTTACCTAAGGGGTGCCGGTCGTTAGGTTTAGATTACGCCTCTAAAATCGTGATGTCAAGTTATTTTTTGTCATTTTTTGTCATTTTTATAACCAATGACTTAATACCGAATTGAGATACTGATAGCCTAATGTTGTTGTCACCAATTTATCTGATATGGGTGCTAAGAGACCATCCGCAACGCCTTGTTGCCATTGTTTTTCAATTGCCAATAATGGCAAACCTGTTCTTTGCATAAAAAATGAAGCATCAACACCATCACGCAAGCGCAACCCATTCATTAAAAACTCAAATGCTCGATTTTCACGCAATAGCGGTTGTCTCTTTGGCAATAAACCAGCCGAAAGGTCTTGCACATAACGCACAGGGCTTTTGGCATGATTGGTACGCACAAGTGAACCATCTGCTAAAGTCAGCTTGCCATGCGCCCCAGCACCGATACCCACATAATCGCCAAACTGCCAATAATTCAGATTATGACGACTTGCCATTCCCTGTTTTGATTGCCATGCCGATACTTCATAACGATCAAAGCCAGCAGCATTCAAACGTTCATGACAAATGAATTGCAAATGATCCGCCAAATCTTCATCGGGTAAGTTTTGTGGTGGACGAGCAAAAAATGGCGTATTTGGTTCAAGTGTTAACTGGTAATGAGATAAATGCTCTGGCGCAAAAGACAAAGCGACTTCAATATCAGCTAAGGCTGTTTTTTCAGTTTGACTGGGCAAGCCCACCATCAAATCTAAATTGAGATTATCAAAACCCAACTTTCTTGCTAATTCAATGGCTTGTTTTGCCTGATTGCCATCATGAATACGTCCAATCTGCTTGAGCAAATCAGAGTCAAAACTTTGTATCCCCAGCGACAATCGATTCACCCCCGCAGCACGATAACCCGCAAAATGTGCTGCATCTGCCGTACCAGGATTGGCTTCTAAGGTGATTTCACAATCAGACGTTAAACCAGCCTCTTTTGCTACCCGATCCAATACAGCAGCAATAAAGCGCGGATGCGCTAAAGAGGGAGTGCCGCCACCAAAAAAAATACTACTGATTTTCCGTCCAGACAAAGCAGGCAATTGCAACGCCCAATCATCAAGCAAGGCTTGTACATACTCGCTTTCATCTGCATCGCGTTTTTGGTGTGAATTAAAATCACAATAGGGGCATTTTTGCACACACCATGGCCAGTGTACGTAAAGTGCTAACGGAATTTCTTGTGCAATAACGGACATTACAAAGCCGTAAACTGCGCTAATAGTGCTTGCATCGACTGACCACGATGGCTAATACGATTTTTTTCATCGGCATCAAGTTCTGCGCTAGCGCAACCATGCGTTGGCACATAAAACAGCGGATCATAACCAAAACCACCCTCGCCAACCGCTTCGTTCAGAATGTGCCCTTCCCAGATACCCTGTGCGATTAATGGTAAGGGATCATGCACATGACGCAGATAAACCACAATACTCACAAATCGCGCCGTGCGTGCTGTTTCTGGCACATCACACAATGCCGCTAATAATTTTGCATTATTGTCGTTATCACTGGCATTCTCACCCGCATAACGTGCCGAATAAATCCCTGGTGCACCTGCCAAAGCATCAACAACCAAGCCAGAATCATCAGCAATGGCAGGCAACCCCGTTTGCAATGCTGCAGCACGTGCTTTAATTAAGGCATTTTCAATAAACGTTAGACCATCTTCTGGTGGTTGGATGACATTAAATTCAGATTGCAGACGCACCATCATCCCCAACGGTGCTAATAATGCCGTTAATTCTTTTGCTTTTTTAGCATTGCCAGACGCTAATACGAGTTCCATTATGCCACCTGCAAAACCGCTTGCTGAGCAATAAATAACTGCTCAATACCAGATTGCGCCAAGACTAACATCGCTTGCATCTCGGCGAAGGAGTAAGGCTCGCTTTCTGCAGTGCCTTGTACTTCAATAAAACGACCATCGTTAACCATAACAATATTCATATCGGTATGCGCTGCTGAATCTTCTGCATAATCCAAATCTAATACAGGCATACCCTTATAAATACCAACCGAAACCGAAGCAACTTGATGTAATATCGGGTTTTTGACAAGTTTACCTGCCGCCAACAAGCCCTTAATCGCTAAAGCTAAGGCAACATAACCACCGGTAATCGCCGCCGTTCGTGTCCCACCATCAGCCTGAATCACATCACAATCAATCGTAATGGTGCGTTCACCCAGAAGCTTCATATCGACTGCTGCACGCAATGAACGTCCAATCAAACGCTGAATTTCTTGCGTACGACCCTGCTGCTTACCGCGCACAGACTCACGATCCATGCGCGTTGAGGTCGAACGCGGCAACATACCATATTCTGCTGTCACCCATCCCTCAGCCTTACCACGCAAGAAACTTGGGACTTTTTCATCGACTGAAGCGGTGCAAACAACTTTCGTATTACCGAATGAAATCAACACAGAACCTTCCGCGTACATCGTAAATTCTGGTAGAATACTAACCATGCGCATTTCATTGACTTTGCGCAAACTGGGGCGAGAAAAAGCTGAGGACATGGTTGTTTTCCATAAAAAAGATAAAGAATGATGCTTAATTATAGCCGCAACGACAAATATTCGTTACAATCTATCACACTAATAACAGAATACAGGACACGCCCATGCGTAGTATGACGGCTTTTGCCCGCGCCAGTAAGACGTTGCCTAACGGCGGTCTAATCTGGGAAATTAAATCAGTTAACCATCGCTTCTTAGAAGTATTTGTGCGTATGCCAGAGGAAGTTCGTCATGTCGAAATGATGGTTCGTGAGCGTTTGCGTGAAAAACTGAGTCGCGGTAAAGTAGAAGCGACCCTAAAACTACAACTTTTACCAACAACAGATAGTGCTTTATTAGATACCGATCGTTTAGCTCAAATTGCGAAGCTGGTTGCGCAAATTCAAAACACCGTTCCTGGAACGCAAAACCTTGACCCTATGACCATTCTCGCATGGCCAGGCATTATGCAAAACAGCGCTGGTGATGGCGAAGCATTAGAGCTTGCTATTATTGCTACCTGCGACGAAGCAATTGATGCCCTTAACACTGCGCGTGAGCGTGAAGGTGGTGCATTAGCGGAGATTATGCGTCAGCGTGCCGAGGCTGCGTTAAAATTGGTCGATAACCTACAACGCATGGCTCCAGAAATCATTCGTCGCCACATCGATAATTTGCGTGCTCGTGTGCGTGACTTAGCTGGTGAATTAGACGAAGGGCGTTGGTCGCAAGAAGTGGTGCTTTTAGCGCAACGTGCGGATGTAACCGAAGAGCTCGATCGCTTATCGACACATTTAAAAGAAATTTTCAGTATTCTGAAAAAGGACGAACCTGTTGGTCGTCGCTTAGACTTCTTAATGCAAGAGTTGAATCGTGAAGCAAATACCCTCGGTGCTAAAGCTTGTACGATGGACATCACGCAAGTAAGCTTAGCACTTAAAGTGCTCATTGAACAAATGCGTGAGCAGATTCAAAACTTGGAATAAGATAACTCAAATCAAGTTAACAGGCTTGTCAGCGTACTAGTGTTTAGGGTATAGTTTGACCGTCCATACTGAGGCTTTTTGGAGAATATAAAATGAATGAAGTGTTGAAATTTTTAGGATTCGTAGTTGTTGGTGTTGTTCTACCACTAGCAGTAGTTTTAGGTGTTTATTTCGGTATTTTGCCACAAGAGATTAAGTCTATTGTTGCGACTGTATTTGTTGCCTTAGCTATTGCGGTCATCGTTGGTTTCAGCGTATGGTTGTTGTGGGATGACATCAAAACAGCTCGTTACAGCAAAGCTTAAGTTTAACTTCGGTTAATCTAATGAAGAACCCCAGCATATCGCTGGGGTTTTTTGTTTTATGCTTAACATCATTTTCTGGCATAATAAGCGACATGCTTTTACACGAGACTTTTTATGGAACGCATTTTGCCTCCCAGCTCAACCAATCAACAGAATAGACCACGCACACTCTTTGATGATGAGTTTCACTTACCAGAGCGGGAAAGCATTACCCATCATGAACAGGATGATTCTGACTATAGCAGAAAACAAAAAACAAAAAACCAAGGTATGTCTACTTGGTTGAAGGTGTTTCTGTGGACGAGTTTTCTTGGCACCCTAACCACCATCGGCTTAGTCGCATTTGCTGCTTTTACTTATTGGACAACGGTTTATCCAACTTTACCCGATGTAAACGAATTAAAAACCGTGCAAATGCAAGTACCGTTGCGAATCTATACCAGCGACAATAAACTCATGGCAGAATACGGTGAAAAACGTCGTATCCCGCTTAGTTATGAGCAATTCCCACCGCAAATGATTCAGGCAATTTTGGCTGCTGAAGATGACCGCTTTTTTGAACACCCTGGTGTCGATTATCAGGGCATTTTACGTGCCGTATTTGAATTGATAAAAACAGGTCATAAAAGCCAAGGTGGTTCTACCATCACGATGCAAGTAGCGCGTAACTTCTTTTTATCACCTGAAAAGTCGTTTATGCGTAAAATTAATGAAATCGTTCTATCTTTCAAAATCGAACAGGAGTTAAGTAAAGAAGAAATTATCGCTCTTTATCTCAACAAGATCTTTTTAGGACATCGTTCATATGGGTTTGCTGCTGCTGCGCAAACTTACTTCGGGCGTTCTATTGACCAACTGACGGTTGATGAACTGGCAATTCTTGCTGGTCTGCCAAAAGCTCCCTCAACCCTCAACCCTGTTAGCAATCCAGAGGCGGCTAAAAATCGCCGTGACTATGTGCTACGCCGCATGAAAGAACTTGGCTATATTAGCGATGAAGATCGTATTCAAGCACAGGCACGCCCTGTTGAGTCAAGAATTCATAATGCAATCATTGAAGCCAATGGCGATTACATTAGCGAAATGATTCGTCAATGGGCAATCGAAAAATTTGGTGACAATGCCTTAGAACAAGGTTTAAATATCACCACAACCATTCGTGCTGACTTGCAAACACAAGCACAAAAAGCAGTAAATATGGGCGTATTCAACTACGAACGTCGGCATGGTTATCGTGGCTCTGTCGCTGTTCTTGATGCTAACGCACAAAAACAGTGGCCTGCGGCAACAAAAGATGTGATCGAGCCAGATGATCTCAGTTTAGCGCTCGTTACGGCATGGAATGATAAAACCCGTGTTGCGAGTATTAAATTAAAAGATGGCAGCGTGCAACAACTTGACAGCAAAGCAACAGACTGGGCAAAAGGATTCAAAGAGCCTGGACGTAAAAACTTTCTGCAAGTAGGCGATATGATTTATGTCGATAAACAGACGGATGTCTGGCGACTGGCACAAATACCGCGTGTACAATCAGCATTAGCCAGTATCGATAGCAAAACAGGGGCAATTCTTGCCCTGTCGGGTGGTTATGACTTTGCCCGCAATCAGTTTAACCGTGCCGTACAGGCGCGTCGTCAACCAGGTTCGAGCTTCAAGCCGTTCTTGTATACCGCCGCGATTGATAAAGGCTACACCCCAGCAACATTGATTAACGATGCACCCATCACACAATATGATGAGTTTAGTGAAGACTACTGGCGACCTGAAAACTACACAGGCAAGTTTGGTGGTCCGACACGTATGCGCATGGCGTTAATTCACTCGCTTAACTTGGTTTCGATCCGTATTTTGCAGGATATTGGTGTCGATTATTTCTTAGACTATCTCAAAAAACTGGGCATAAATACCAAAGAAATGGAGTCCATTCGTAACCTATCCATTTCATTAGGAACAGCATCGGTTAATGTGCTTGAACATGTCGGTAACTACGCCATGTTTGCCAATGGTGGTTATCGCATTCAGCCTTATTTTGTGAGTAAAGTTACTGACCCTAAAGGTACAGTTGTTTACGAGGCGACAATTCCAGCTTTTTGTGAAGAAAATTGCGCCCCTAATACGGCTCCGCGTGTGATTCAACCAAAAACCCTTTACCTTGTTACCAGTATGATGCAAGATGTGGTACGCATGGGTACAGGACATGGTGCGATGGTGCTCAAACGCAATGATTTAGCAGGTAAAACAGGCACAACTAATGATATGAAAGATACCTGGTTTATGGGTTTTAATCCCGACGTTGTAACGGGTGTTTGGGTGGGCTTCGATCAACCTGACAACTTAGGAAAACAAGAGTCTGGTGGTTCGACAGCCTTGCCAATTTGGGTTGACTATATGCGTTTGGCATTAAAAGACAAGCCTGATCTGGGTCTTTATAGTAAGCCTGAAGGCATTGTTAGCCGTCGCATTGATGCCAATACAGGCGAGTTGCTCGCCGATGATAAAGCTGGAGGGATTGCTGAGGTGTTTGATCAAGATAACTTACCAGCAACGTCAGCACCAGACCCCTTGCGTGAACTGCAACATGAACTTTTCTGAGTGGCAACAGATCAGTCATGCTGCACAGCTGGGCAATGTTGAGAATGCTCGCGCATTAAAAACAGAAGAGAATCATAACAGTTGGCAGTTAATAACCGATAAGGGCGTGTATTTTGTTCAGACGACATTCAAGCGTCACGCGCCTTTTTTAATGGCGCAAGCAGGTAACTTAACAGCGATTGCACAAACACAAACCTTAGGTTGTCCAAACGTGATTGCGCAAGGTCAAACGACAAAAACAGCATGGCTGGTGCTTGAGTGGTTATCTTTGCATAACACAGGTAATCAACAGTTACTGGGACAACAGCTCGCAGCACTGCATCATCACACTGGCAAACAATTTGGCTGGCAAGAGACGAACTTTATCGAGCAAAGCATTCAGTATAATCATCAGCTCGATGATTGGGCTGCTTTTTATCGGGCGCAACGCCTACTGCCTCAATTACGTCGCGCGTCTGAAAACGGATTGGCTCAGACTGCTGTAATCGATATTGAACACCTACTTGAGCGGATTGATGATTTTTTTGTTGACTATCAGCCCGTACCGAGTCTATTACATGGTAATTTATCAATAACAAACATCGGCTTTTTAGATGATGGGGTACCTGTTGTATTCAATGCAGCTTGTAGCTACGGCGATCGAGAAATGGATATTGCGATGAGCGAATTATCTGGCGGCTTTAGTGCTGATTTTTATTCCGCCTATCAAGCAGCATATCCCCTAGATCGGGGCTATGAGCAACGCAAAGTGCTTTATCAGCTTTACGCGCTACTCAATGCCTTTAATCAGTTTGGTGGAGAATATGCACAGCAAATTAAAATGTTGCTAACCCTTAAAAAAACGCATTCTCTCTAGCAAGGCATCCGCTTCGTGACTGAGCATTTTAGAAGCCTGACTGGTCTCTTCGACCAAAGC
>DYST01000021.1:0-18606 GCA_020726325.1 Thiomicrospira cyclica
AAAGAAAGCAGCTTAAATTCTTTCCGAAAATACTTGACCATTATCGTTTTTGTATTACTAATTCCGAGCCTAAGAAATTACTTATGTGGTCAACGAAAGATTCGATTAGCTAAAAGATTGAGTTGCGCGTAACCTTAGTGCTGTTAGCAGACATTAATATGTAACAAAACAATAGGAGACTTTTATAATGATCAACATGCGTTCCATTGCAACCCTAGGTGTATTAAGTCTAGGATTGCTGTCTGTTTCTGCTCAAGCTGTTGAGCGTGGTCAGTTAATGGCTGATACTTGCTTGGCTTGCCATAGTGGCATTAATAGCGAGGCGATGATTCCTAACTTATCGCAATATCCATCATCGATGATTATTTCGCAGATGAAAGCTTTTCGTGATGGTTCTCGCCCCTCAACCCTCATGATGCGTCATGCAATGGGTTATAGTGACGAAGAAGTGGCATTAATTGCTAAATATTTAGGCGTGCAGGGGCAGTAAGGAGAAAAATTATGAATATGAATCGTCGTCAGTTTGTTAAGGCAGCAGGTGCTGCCGCTTTATTGCCTTTAGTTGGTTCTGGTTTGGCTGGTTGTGGCATGAGGACGCGCTCTGGTGCAGGTCGTGTGGTTGTCGTGGGCGGTGGTTTTGGCGGCAGTACTGTTGCCAAGTTTCTTAAGAAATACAATCCAGCTTTAGATGTTACCCTCATTGAGCCTAAGACAGAATACATGACTTGCCCAGGTTCTAACTGGTACTTGGGTGGACTAAAGCCTGTTGAATATATTACACATAATTATGAAGGCATTAAAAAGTTTGGTGTCAAAGTCGTTCATGCTATGGTCGAAGACATAGATGCCAGTGATATGTCGGTTAAACTCAGTAATGGTGCAACCTTAGAGTATGATAAGTTGGTCGTGTCGCCTGGTATCGACTTCAAGTGGGGTGCTATCGAGGGCATTATTGAAGTCAACAGTGAAAAAATGCCACATGCATGGCAAGCTGGTAAGCAAACTGTGTTGTTAAAAAAACAAATCGAAGGTATGAAGCAGGGTGGCACTTTTGTCATGATTGCACCGCCTAATCCGTTCCGTTGCCCGCCAGGACCTTATGAGCGCGTGGGTATGGTTGCACACTATTTAAAACAGCATAATCCTAAAGCAAAAATCTTAGTATTAGATCCCAAAGATGCTTTTTCAAAGCAGGGGCTGTTTTTACAAGCATGGCAAGATTTGTACGGTGATATGATCGAGTGGATTCCTGGCAAAGACGGCGGCAAAGTATCGAAAGTCGACGTTAACACCATGACAGTTTATTCAGAAATGGCGAATGTTAAAGCGGACGTGATTAATGCCATCCCAGCGCAGAAAGCAGGTGCTTTGGCGTTTAAGGCTGGCTTAACGAATGAGTCTGGTTTTTGCCCAGTGAACTTGCTCACATTTGAATCAACCATTCACAAGAATATTCACGTGATCGGTGATGCTTCGATTGCTGGCGCGATGCCAAAGTCAGGTCACGCAGCTTCTTCGCAAGCGAAAACCTGTGCTGCGGCGATTGTGAATATGTTAGCAGGCAAGGATGTCTTGATGCCAACGCATGTTAATACCTGTTATTCATTGATATCCGATAAGTATGGTATCTCTGTTGCGGGCGTTTATATGTTCTCTGATAGTAAAATCGTCGAAATCAAAGGTTCTGGTGGCGTGTCGCCCAAAGATGCGGATGCGTCATTCCGTGAAATGGAAGCCATGTATGCCTTTGGGTGGTACTCAAGTATTACGCAAGATATCTGGGGCTCTTAACCTGTTGCGCTGACAGTTTGCGTTGTTGCTGCGATTCTCGCGCTTCGTCATGTACTGATGTACATTCCTAGCGTCTGCGAGTCTTGCGCCTAGCAACTTTGTCAGCTCACGACGGTTAGCCACCTGTTGCGCTGACAGTTTGCGTTGTCTCAAAAAAAGAATCCCCAGCATCGTCTGGGGTTTTCTTTTTTGCGCTATACTTAGCTTAACTTATTTTTAGAAGGAATGATTATGTCTTCACGTCGTCAATTTTTAGCCACAGCTACCGCTGCTTTGGGGCTAGGTGCGCTATCTGCCTGTAATAAAAAAGAAGAAGCAACGGCTTCTGCGAGTGCTGCAAAACAAGAAACCATTCACTGGAAAATGGTGACTTCATGGCCAGCGAACTTTCCAGGGTTGGGCACAGGTGCGAGTCGTATCGCTGAGTATATTAACACCCTTTCTGGTGGTCGCATCACTGTTAAGGTTTATGCTGCTGGCGAACTGGTTGGCGCGTTAGAAGTGTTTGATGCTGTTTCTGCAGGAACGGCTCAATTGGGACACTCGGGAGCTTATTATTGGAAAGGGAAAAGTCGTGCTGCTCAGTTCTTCTCGTCTGTTCCTTTTGGCTTAACGGCACAAGAAATGAATGCTTGGCTATTCTATGGCGATGGCATGAAATTGTGGGAAGAAACTTACAAGCCATTTGGACTCATTCCAGGTGCGGGTGGTAATTCTGGTACACAAATGGGCGGTTGGTTTAATAAAGAGATTAACAGTGTTGCCGATTTTAAAGGTCTAAAAATGCGTATGCCGGGGTTAGGCGGTGAAGTGATTCAACGTCTTGGTGCGATTCCTGTTAATTTACCTGGGGGTGAGATTTTTACCGCGTTACAGTCGGGTGCAATTGACGCTACGGAATGGGTCGGACCTTATAACGATCAAGCGTTTGGTTTGTATAAAGCGGCTAAGAATTATTACGCGCCAGGTTGGCATGAGCCAGGTACGACCATGGAATGTATGATGAATGAAAAAGCATACAGCGACTTGCCTGCTGACTTGCAAGCGATTGTTAAAGCTGCCATTCGTTTGGTCAATCATGATATGTTGGCAGAGTATACCGCGCGTAATCAGTCCGCACTACACGAATTAGAAAGTCAACATGGTGTTAAGGTCAAGTCTTTTCCAGATGATGTCTTGCGTGAGCTGAAAAAACTATCGGATGCTGTACTTGATGAAGAGGCTGCGAAAGATCCCTTGTCGCAAAAAGTTTGGGCATCGCAAAAGGCTTTTCGTGATGCCGTCGCGCCTTGGACTGCGGTCGCTGAAGGTGCAATCATTCATGCGCGTAACTTGTAATTAAAAGTAGGCAGATATGGAAACCCTAATTTCGTCATTCGTCATTGCTTGGTTCGTTACCTTCTTTGTGCTGCGTTATGAAGATTTTCATGCGCATATTACTCGCGATGCCGACAGTGGTGTGCAGAAGTTGCATAGCAAACCAACGCCTCGTGTTGGTGGGATGGCGGTATTTTTAGGGGTGTTTTCAGCGATTGGCTTGGCTGCTGTACAAAATGCTGATCTTAAAACCAATCTGGGGTTATTATTGCTTGCCGCACTACCTGCTTTTTTGGGTGGATTAATCGAAGATTTAACCAAGAAAGTAACGCCCTTAGTACGTCTTGTCTTGGCATTCATGTCGGCGGCTTTGGCTTTCTTTATGCTCGATGCACGCTTAGATCGGGTAGATATTTGGGGCATAGACTGGTTATTAACCCACTCCTTGTTATTATCCTTTTTGCTAACAATGGTTGCAGTGGGCGGAGTGTCTCATGCCGTCAATATCATTGATGGTTTTAATGGGCTAATGGCAGGCTATTCTGTCCTCGCCTTTAGTGCTTTTGCTGCTGTTGCTTGGTGGCTCGATGATGATTTCTTGTTTTTGATCAGCATGGCAAGTACGGGTGGAATTTTAGGATTTTTGTATTTTAATTTCCCTAAAGGGCGCATCTTTATGGGCGATGGCGGTGCTTACCTAATCGGCTTTATGTTGGCAGAAGTGGCAGTGATGATGATCGTCCGTCATGGCGTTGTGTCGGCATGGTTTGTGATGGCAATTTTAGCTTTTCCTGTATTCGAGACGGTTTTTTCGATTTATCGGCGTGCCTTTGTTCAAAAAACGAAAATCGGTATGCCAGATGCCCTGCATTTACATACCCTTATTTATCGTCGTATCACCAAGCATTGGCATTTTTCAGATCGTGTTTATAATAATTCGGCAACAGCACCCTATTTATGGGTGTTATCTTTGGTTTCCATTTTGCCTGCGGTATTTTTATGGCACTATACTTGGGCATTGTTGGGCGTGATGCTGTTGTTTATGTTCACGTATATTTGGTTTTATCGTCGCATTGTGCGTTTTCAACCCATACCTTTTCAGTGTATTAGATGGCAAAAGCGCAAGTTTTGTGAGCCATTCACTTCGACTCGTGATACGGACGCGCTTTGATTGTTATGAAGTTGTGACTGAAGTTAAAAAGACAGCCTGTCATACAACAGGCTGTTAAATATTGTCGAATATGAGTAACGACAATAGGAGACTAAACATATTTTAACATAGTTAGCTATCTTTTTTTATGAAAGTTGATTTTAAACATCTCAGCTGGTCTCATAAATTTTATTTATGCCTTTGCTTCATCCCAGTTTTTTCCTGTTCCGACTTCGACAATGAGCGGTACGCAGAGTTGTGCCGCGCCTTCCATTTCTGTCTTCAGTGCAGCCGCCACACGGGTTGCATCGCCATCGGGTACTTCGAGTACCAGTTCATCATGTACTTGCATAATGAGTTTGGCTTGTGGGCAGTTTTGCGTTAACCAGTCATCGACACGAATCATGGCGACTTTGATTAAGTCGGCAGCACTACCCTGTAGCGGTGCGTTAATGGCGGTGCGTTCGGCGTAGGCACGGATCGCGGCATTTTTAGCAGTAATGTCGGGTAGGTATAAGCGTCGCCCTAAAATGGTTTGCACATAACCTTGGCTTTTGGCGGTCTCTTTTGACTGTGCCATATAAGTAGCAACATCTGGATAGCGGGCAAAATAGGTGTCGATGTAATGTTGTGCGAGTTTGCGCTCGCAACCCAATTGTTTGGCTAAACCAAAAGCACTCATACCATAAATTAGCCCGAAATTAACGGCTTTTGCCGCGCGACGTTGTTCGTTGGTAACCGCAGCGAGTGGGGTGAAAAATACCTCGGCAGCCGTTGCGGTATGGACATCGAGATTAGCCGCAAACGCAGCAAGTAGACTCGCATCTTGTGATAGGTGCGCCATGAGGCGTAACTCGATTTGTGAGTAGTCGGCAGCGAGCAGGGTAAATCCTGTCTCGCTAATGAAGGCTTTGCGGATGCGTCTGCCCGCTTCGTTACGTACTGGGATGTTTTGTAGGTTAGGCTCGGATGACGATAAGCGTCCTGTTGCGGTTACTGCCTGATGAAAGCTGGAATGGACACGCCCTGTTTTGGGGTGGATGTGATTCGGTAAAGCGTCAAGATAAGTCGATTTGAGTTTGCTTAGGCTGCGATATTCCAAAATCACGGCAGGCAGTTCGTAGGTTTCTGCCAACTGTTCCAGCACTTCTTCGTTGGTAGAGGGTTTGCCACCTGGTGTTTTCTTGAGTGCTGGCAATCCCATTTTATCAAATAAAATTGCTGCCAGTTGTGTACTTGAGCCGAGATTAAATACCTGTCCAGCAAGATTGTGTGCTTTCATTTCTAAGTGGGTAATGTCGTCGCTCATGGCAACCGACTGTTCCATTAAGGCAAAGGTATCAATTTTGACCCCAGTACGTTCCATATTGCCAATAATGGGCATCAGCGGGCGTTCGATGGTTTCGTATAGCTGTTGCATGGCAGGCACGGCATGCAAAGACTGTTGAAAGTGTTGGTGTAGCGCATGCGTAACCGCTACATCTTCACAAGCGTAGGGGGCGGCAATATCGAGCGGTATGTCAGCAAAGCCTTTTTGCGCCTTTCCCTTGCCTGCAATGTCTTCAAAGGTAGTTGTTGTATAGCTTAAATAGTGCTGTGCTAAGTCGTCCATATTGTGGCGGCTGGCAGTAGCATTAACGACGTAGGACTCGAGCATGGTGTCATCGAGTGTGCCAGCCAAAAGAATGTTGTGATTGAGTAAAATGTGGCGGTCATACTTAAGATTGTGTCCCAGCTTAGGTAGGTTTTCATCCGTGAATAGTGGGGTAATGGCTGCTAAAACAGATTCTAAGGGAAGTTGTGTCATATCGCCTAGTTCAGCCGTGTGCGTAATTGGGCAATAAGCACTACCCAATGCCTGCGTATGAATGCCAATGCCAACAATATGGGCATCAAATAAATTCAGACCTGTTGTTTCTAAATCAAAGCAAAGCAGATTTTCTTGGCGAGCGGTATCTAACCAGTTTTGCCATAGTGTCAGGTCGGTGATGGTAGTGCAGGCTGGCAGGGAAAATCCCCCTGTATCCCCCTTTGCTAAAGGGGGAGTTACTTCGTTTTCACTGGCTAATATTGTTTTGCTTGTTAACCCACTTTGTAAAAGGGGGTCGCCAGAGGCGGGGGGATTTTCTATTCCCCTCTTTGGCAAAGAGGGGCTAGGGAGGATTTCTCTTAGCCAGCCGTGCTGTTGCAATAGTTTCTGTGCGCGTTTTAGATTGAGGCGTGTTAGTTCTGCCGTGAATTCGTCTAACTTGACGGGAGCAGGCGTGAGTTCATTCCATTGTAGGGGGAGTTCGCAGTCACGTTTGGTAATCACCAGTTCTTGAATGAGTGGAAATTGTGGCGCGGCGGCTAAAATTGCTTGCGCTGTGCGTGTGCGTTGTCCTTGCATGGCTGCAACAATACCTGTGAGAGTACCGTGTGTACGCAATAACTTTGCCGCTGTTTTTTCGCCCACGCCCGCCACTCCGGGGATGTTGTCCGATTTGTCGCCAACAAGCGTTAAATAGTCCACCACTAACTCAGGCGGAACCCCCATTTTATCAACCACTCTATTAGGGGTGAGCAAGATATTTTTCATGGTATCGATGATGCGCACCTTGTCGTTGACGAGTTGACACAAGTCTTTATCGCTTGTTGCAATCACGACTTCTTGATTGTTGGCGCTGGCTTGTGTGGCTAGGGTGGCGATGACATCATCTGCCTCGATACCGGGGACGACCAACAGGGGTAAGCCCATGAGTTTAATGAGGTTGTGTAATGGTTCGATTTGTGCACGAAGCGCGTCTGGCATTGGTGAACGATGTGCCTTGTAGTCAGGAAAAAGGTCGTGACGAAAGTTTTTACCACGAGCGTCGAAAATAATGGCAACGCCACTAGGTTGATAGTCATGAATCAGTGTTGATAGCATCGACAATACGCCATGAATGGCGTTGACAGGTGTGCCATCGGGAGCATTGAGCATGGGTACGGCATGAAAAGCACGATAAAAAAATGAATTGGCATCGACAAGTAACAACGGGGCAGACATGGACAGACTCAAAATTGTGGCAATAAACTGTCCATTATAGTCGGAGGATGTCTGTTGTCTGTGTTAAAATCAGCACTATTTATCACGTTCAAGACTGCGAAATTATGTCTGTTTATACTACTGTTACTGAAGATGAGTTACGAGCTTACTTATTGGCGTTTGATGCTGGTGAGTTAATTGCCTTTGAAGGCATCAGCGCGGGCATTGAAAATACGAATTATTTTGTTGATACCAGCTGTGGACGTTATGTGCTTACGTTATTTGAACAGCATGGTTTTGAGTCGCTGGATTATTTTTTAAGATTAATGGCGTGGCTTTCCGAGGCAGGTGTGCCGACAGCGCATCCTTTGGCTGGTAAGGACGGAGAGTATTTGCGTTTGCTTTGTGGTAAGCCAGCCTCTTTAGTGCAGCGTTTACGCGGGCGTTCTGTTGATGTTGCTGACGGTGTGCATTGCGCTGTTGTCGGTGCTGCTTTGGGTAAAATGCACCAAGCAGGTCGAGGTTTTGCGCATCATCGTGCGAATGACCGTGATTTAGACTGGATGGTGGCGACGCGCAATAAGATTGCTGCTTTAGCAGATATTTCAACACTGGCACTGATTGATGAAGAGTTAACTTTTCAGCAAGCACAGGATTTTTCTACTTTGCATATGGGCGTGATTCACGCCGATTTATTCCTAGATAACGCGCTATTTGATGGTGAAGAGTTAACGGGCATTATCGATCTTTATTACGCCTGTCATGGTGCGTGGTTGTACGATGTCGCCGTCACGATGAACGATTGGTGTCGTGAATCTGACTTGACGATTAATGCGCATTGGGCAAGAGAGCTATTATTAAGTTATGCCAGTGAACGCCCATGGACAGAGGCTGAAAAACAGCTCTGGCCAGCAGTAGCACGTCGTGCTGCTTTGCGTTTCTTTTTATCGCGTTTGCACGATAAGCTCGTGCCGCGAGAAGGTGAGTTAACACAGACAAAAGATCCAGTAGTATTTCAGGAACTCTTGTTATGGCTACGTAATCATTGTCCAGCTTTGGTAGGTTAATTATGATGATCGATACCATTCAAGCCGCTCGTGCATTAAAAGATGGAAAGGTAGTTGCTTATCCAACGGAAGCCGTTTATGGTTTAGGTTGTGATCCGATGAATGAAGCGGCACTTGAATACCTTGCGATGATGAAACAAAGACCCGAAAACATGGGATTAATTGTTGTTGGTTCAAGTTGGCAGCAGCTTGTTTCTTATATGTCTGCTTTGAGTGAGCTGCATCATGCGGCATTGGTATCGAGCTGGCCAGACGCGCTAACGTGGATTGTCCCTGTTGCCCAGGGCGTACCCGCTGCTTTGACTGGTGGACGTGATACGATTGCGTTACGTTGGACAAAGCATCCTGATGTGTGTGCTCTGTGTGATGCTTTTGGTGGTGCGATTGTGTCAACCAGTGCCAATGTTCATGGTCAATCACCTTGTTTGAGTGCAATGTGTGTCACAGAGACGTTTGTTGGTTTTTCTGAGTTTGCTGGTGTCCTCAATGGTGAGCTTGGTGGTCATGCCCGTCCAACGCCGATTAGAGATCTTACAACAGGCGATTGGGTAAGAACATGACCGATCATGCTTCTCCGTTAACTGATGCCGAGTTAGATACATTGTCTGCTTTTTTAGCAACGCTAAAAAATCATGATAATACGCTTAGTTTATCTGCAGTTGATGGTTTTTTTAATGCATTGGCAATCAGTCCGAAATTAGTCGCCACAGCTGAATGGTTAGCATGGATATTCGGTGCGTTGCCAGCAGTGGGCGGCGAGCAAGAAGCTCAACGTGTTACCGCACTGTTAATCCGTCATTACAATCAAGTTCAGATTGCAATGCGCGAAACGAGCCCACCTAATTACGCCCCTTTATTTTTATATAGTGAGCATAGCGAACAGCCGTGGGTTTCAGATTGGTGTCATGGTTTCATTTCTGCCGTGCATCTGCATCATGATGATTGGTTAGATGCCATCAAGTATGAGGCTGATGGTGCGATGCTCGATTTGATCTATGCGATGACGGTATTAGAGCCACCAGATTTTGAATATCCTCCTAGCGATGATGATGTCGGGGAAGATGAAGTCGATCGAACTTCAATTGCAATGCGTCGGATGGTGCATCAAGCTTTAGATGATTATCGAGCTCAGTTCGATCCCATTGCAGGCATGGATGTATTGCTAGAATTGTGTGTGATGCATTTGCGTGATCATCTTTTGCATCCTAATAAATCTATTGCCTGTCCTTGTGGTAGTGGTAAAGTCTTTACAGATTGTTGTGGTACGAGCGATAGAAAATTGCATTAACTTGCTAATCTACAAAACTAAAGAAGGTTGTTATTCATGAATTCAGTAAAAACGACGCACCATGCAAGAGCAGCGCGAAACATGTCAGTAGCTAAGGTTGTTTACAATCCCTTAACCGATGACGAATTAGACGTATTAGAAGCCTTACTCGATGATTTGGCTAACAGTGTCGATGAAGATGATCCTGAGACACGCCAGCCGTTGCCGCTAGATGCTGTTGATGGTTTGTTTGCAGCTTTAGCTTTAAGTCCATCCATTATGCCGATTGCTGATTGGATGGCAGTGGTATTTGGTGATGGTAGTTTAGCCAATAAAGAAGTGACGCAACGCACACGTAATCTACTCATTCGTCACTACAATAGCGTGGTGCATCACTTTCGTAAAACAGACTTGAGTGATTATATGCCGTGTATTGCTGTTAGTGAGGACGATGAGGATACTGCTGATGTCGCTGTGTGGTGTACTGGTTTTTCATTGGCAATTGAACAGCAAGAAGAAAAGTGGGCAGAACGTAGCGATGAAGAGGTGTGGACAGAAATTTATGTGATTCAAGCACTTAAAGATGCTGATCCTGAAGGTAATATCATTATTTCTGATGATTTGGATGGTGGTGAGTTAGAATTAATGCACAGCAAAGAAGACCTCTTAATGCTGATGAAAGAAGAAGTAAGTGAAGCATTGCAAGAGCCAGCGGATAGTTTAACGATGTTATTATTCGCTTTATCACGTTTGCAAGAAACAATGGTTAAATCAACGCATAAAAAGCCATCCATTCACTAAAAAACAGAGTATATATGGAACTAGATATTGTTTTATTGCTCAAAGCCGCCCTACTGGGCGTTGTTGAAGGCTTAACCGAATTTTTGCCCATTTCGAGTACAGGACATCTTATTATTTTAGGTGACTTGCTCGATTTTAATGATGACAAGGGTAAGGTTTTTGAAATTGCCATTCAATTAGCTGCTGTTTTGGCGGTGATGTGGGCGTATCGACAAAAAGTAGCGAATGTCACTGTTGGGCTAATTCAGCGTGATGCTGGTTCTTGGCGATTTGCCACCAATTTAATGATTGCTTTTTTACCCGCAGCAGTATTAGGGTTGTTATTTCATAGTAGCATTAAGACGCTATTATGGAGTCCGATTACTGTTGCCATAGCACTCATTCTTGGCGGTGTTATTATTTTACTGGTCGAAAAACGCATGGCATATGTGCCGCCACGCATTCAAACGGTTGAACAAATGCAATGGCAAGACGCGCTTAAAGTTGGTTTTGCGCAATCCTTCGCACTCATTCCAGGCACGTCACGTTCAGGCGCGACCATTATGGGCGGATTGATTTTTGGCTTGTCGCGTACTGCTGCCACGGAGTTTTCTTTCTTTCTTGCGATTCCGACGATGATTGCGGCAACTGTGTACGATGTTCATCAAAACTGGGAGCTGTTTAGCATGGCAGATTTGCCAATGTTTGCGTTAGGTTTTATCATGTCTTTTGTTGCAGCGATGATTGCAGTTAAAGCCTTATTGCGTTATGTTGCTAGCCATACGTTTACTGCCTTTGCTTGGTATCGTATCGTTTTCGGTACGTTTGTTTTATGGTATTTTCTATGAGGAATATGACGATGCGTTCATTTGTATTATCCGTTGTTTTAACGTCATCATTATTGGCTGGTTGTTCGTTTGTGAGCCTAACTGATCAAGGTGAAAAAGTGATTGTTCTATTGCGCTCCGAAGCAGTGAACTGCGAGCGTTTAGGTTCTACGGTTGTATCGGTTAAGGACAGTGTCGTTGGTATTGATCGTAGCATCGACAAAATAGATGCCGAGCTTGCAATATTGGCACGCAATAGCGCACCAGATATTGGCGGTGATGTGGTTGTTCGCGAAGAGCGTATGGCTGATGGTAAACAGCGTTTTGGTGTTTATCGTTGCCGTCCCTACTAAACTGATTAAAAAAGAAGATAGATATGTCGCTCACTGCGCAACAACAATTAGCATCCGTCAAAACTTGGTTATTAGCGTTACAAGATCATATCTGTGCGAGTTTGTCTGCTATTGATGGTGGACAGTTTATCGAAGATAACTGGCAACGTGAATCGGGTGGTGGTGGACGGACGCGCGTGATTGAAGGCGGTGTTGTTATTGAAAAAGGCGGCGTTAATTTTTCGCATGTTTATGGTGATGCGATGCCAGCTTCGGCGACAGCACATCTCCCCGAGTTGGTGGGTCGTCGCTTTAATGCGATGGGGGTGAGTTTGGTGATTCATCCACGCAATCCCTACGCACCGACCGCTCATGCGAATGTAAGGTTTTTTATTGCTGAAGCTGACGGTCAAGAACCAATTTGGTGGTTTGGTGGCGGCTTTGATTTAACACCTTACTATCCCTTCGATGAAGACATTATCCATTGGCATCAAACAGCAAAAAATGCCTGTGACCCTTTTGGTGATCAAGTTTACGCTGACTATAAGCAATGGTGTGATGACTATTTTTATCTCAAGCATCGCAATGAAACTCGTGGTGTTGGTGGCTTATTTTTTGACGATTTGAATACAGGCGGTTTCGATCGTTGCTTTGCTTTAACGCGTTCTATTGGTGAGGCATATGTGCCTGCTTACGTTCCTATTTTGAGTAAACGCAAAGACACACCTTATTCTGAACGAGAACGTGATTTTCAGATATACCGTCGTGGACGTTATGTCGAGTTTAACTTGGTTTTTGATCGCGGCACTTTGTTTGGTTTGCAAACAGGAGGGCGCACAGAATCTATTTTAATGTCCTTACCGCCATTAGCTGCTTGGCGTTATAACTACCAGCCAGATGCCGCGAGTGCAGAAGCAAAATTAATGTCTTACTTAACACCACAAAACTGGTTAGCAAAGTTAATCTAAATCAATTAATTGATCACTATTAATTAATTTTCTTTATTGCTTATAAAAAAGCGTCTTATTTTTATCTTGTTGATCATAAAGCGTTATTGTTTTTTTTACGAGATAAAATGGGGCGTTTCTTAGTCTTTTTTATATATCTACGCAACTGCTTATAGCGCAATAAAAATATTTATGTGTTCACTTTTTGTATCAGCAGATAAGATAGCTCTATATGACTGTTCCCTTTAACAGTAGGACAGGGTGTCCAAACTAAAAGGGTAAGCAAAGGAGAATGTAGTAGAATGCGCCTGTTAACACTGTTGGTTGCTGTTGGTGTGTCACTATCAGCTCAAATGGCGACTGCCGCTATTGAGTCAGTTAAGTCTGAAGTATATGATGCTTATGTCGTTTTGGGTGGCACAGTTGTTCCCTTTCGTGAGGTTGTTCTGACCGCTCAAGTTCAGGGGCGCGTTAATTACTTGGGTGGTATTGAAGGCGATCGTTTTAATGCAGGTGATCTGTTGGTTGCCATAGAAGATGGTGATTTGCAGGCGCAGCGTCGTGCTTTGGTTGCGGGTATTGCAAAAACACAAGCCAATTTAGCCAATGCACAAACCGAATATCAACGTGAATTATGGAATCCACAGAGTCGTAATACCAGCAAAATGCCCGGTTTTGCCCTACCAGGGATGTTTGATCAAACTTTTTCTCGCCCAATGGGACGTGTTATGGGGTTTGAAAATGATCAAGTCACCCGTCAAGCCGATCTTTACAATCGTAATTCAGGTGTTCAACAAGCCAATGCCGATGTGATGGGTGCACAAGCTTCTTTAGATGCTTTGGATACAAAAATTCGTGATGCACGTTCACAAGCGCCTTTTTCAGGGCTAATTATCAAAAAAATGGTTGAAGCAGGTGATACGGTATCACCAGGTCAGCCGTTGGTTAAATATGCGCAGACAGGACATTTATGCATTGAAGTCAATGTGCCAGTGCGCTTAATGGGCAAAATGGAGCGCGGTGATATTGTTCGTGCTCGTTTAGATCAGGTTGGCGATACACAGGCACGCGTTGCGCAGGTTTATCCTGTTGCTGATGCGCAGCAGCACACGGTTAAGGTTAAGTTCGACTTGCCTGTTGGTGTCAGTGCAGGTCCAGGTATGTATGCCGAAGTCATGGTTCCCAATGCGATGGATGCACATGAAGTGATGCCTGTTTTGCCTAAAAGTGCGATTATCAAGCGTGGTAGCTTGCCTAATGTTTATGTGGTGAATAGTCAAGATGTGTTAGAAATGCGCGTTGTTCGTTTAGGACGAGAAATTGATAACAATCGCGTTATGGTTCTATCTGGCGTTAAAGAAGGTGAGCGGATCCTGACGCAACCACCAAAAGCTGCCGCATCGGGCTGGGTTGTTCGTGGTGATGATGTTATTCCGCATTAATAAAGTGAATTAAATAGTATGAGCGCACAGGTAGAAGATAAATCATTACACGATTTGCTGGGTAAATCAGCAGAATCTTTTGATGACCAAGGATTGGCAGGGAAAACAGCACGTTCGTTTATTCGCTCGCCCATTACGCCCTTGTTGTTATTATTAAGTTTGTTTGTTGGTATTGTTGGTTTATTGCTAACACCGCGTCAAGAAGACCCGCAAATTTCTGTTCCTATGGTCGATATCATGGTTCCTTACCCAGGGTCATCAGCAGAGCAGGCCAATGCATTGGTTGCGCAGCCATTAGAGCGTGCTTTGCACGAAATCCCTGGTGTTGATCATGTTTATTCTGTTTCGCGTCGTGGTCAGGTGCTGGTTGCAGTTCAGTTTGAGGTTGGTGAGCCGTTAGAAGAATCTCTTGTTAAAGTCTATGACAAGCTCAGCTCACATCGAGATGCTGTTCCACCAGGAACATTAGAGCCGATTGTTAAGCCGAAAAGTGTCGATGATGTTCCTGTTGTTACCTTTACCTTATCGTCAAAAGATTTGATGGGTAGTGAGTTGCGTTTATTGGGGCAAGATATCTTGCAAGAGCTATCTATTAATGAAGGTGTTTCGCAAGGGTTTGTTGTTGGCGGTCAGGCGCGTCAAGTGAAGGTAGAAGTTTTACCAGAGCGTTTGTCGGGTTATGGTGTTACTTTGGATCAGCTAGGACGTACCATTCAGGCCGCTAACTCAGAAACAGATTTAGGTAAAATTGAAGGCTGGAATCAGTCGTACAATGTCTATACGGGTTCGTTTTTACGTTCGTCACGAGATGTCGCTAATTTAATGGTTGCTGTCCATGATGGCGCACCGATTTATGTCCGAGATGTTGCCGTTGTTACTGAAGGTGACGAAGATGTGGCTAAAATGGTGATGCATTACCCTGCGATTATGGCAGGTAGTGATAGTGCCGACATACCCGCTGGTGTGCCAGCAGTCACAGTGGCGATTGCTAAAAAGCATGGTACTAACGGTGTTTCTGTTGCTACCAGCGCGATTGACAAACTTGAGCAGCTTAAAGGACGCTTGATTCCTGATAATGTATCCGTTTCTACTTCGCGTGATTATGGAAAATCAGCTAACGCTAAGGTTAACGAACTGATCTTTAAATTGTTTATTGCTACGGGTGCGGTGACCTTATTGGTCTGGTTCTTCTTGGGTTGGCGACCCGCATTGGTTGTGGCGATTGTTATTCCTGTTGTTATTTTAGTGACGGTATTTATTGCGTGGTTGGGTGACTATACCATTGACCGCGTGTCGTTATTCGCGCTCATTTTCTCGATTGGTATCTTGGTTGATGATGCCGTTGTGGTGCTTGAAAACATTTATCGTCGTTGGCTCATTGATGGTTCAACGCGCGATGAAATTTCGATTGATGCCACCGCTGAAGTGGGTAACCCAACCATTATTGCGACTTTGGCAGTAATCGCAGCACTAATGCCGATGGCATTTGTATCAGGTATGATGGGGCCTTATATGGAACCGATTCCATCATTAGGGTCGGCTGCGATGGCGTTTTCACTCTTTGCCGCTTTTGCTTTTACCCCTTGGTTGGCTTCACGCATTAAGCCATCTTTAGAGCAGTTACAACGTGATGCGATTAAAGAACATAAGCAATCAGAAAGAATTGAACGCTTCTTTCGTAAATTGTTAGGCAGTCTCATTCTTGATAAAACAAAAGGTTGGATGTTTTTAGGTGTTATTATTGCTTCCTTTGTTATTTCTGTATTATTACTTGTGTCGACTGCTGTAACGGTTAAGTTATTGCCCTTTGATAATAAGTCTGATTTTTCGGTTGTTATTAACTTTCCAGAAGGCACGGCTTTACCTGTAACCGCTAGTCTCACAGAAGAGATTGTGCAGGTTCTACGTCGTGTTCCAGAAGTGACGACTGTCGAAAGTTATGTTGGTACTGCCGCGCCTTTTGACTTTAACGGCTTGGTGCGTCATTACTACTTGCGTGATGAGCCGTGGCAGGCCGATGTTCAGGTTCATTTATTGGGTAAAGGAGAGCGTCATCGTCCAAGTCATGAAATTGCAGAATCGGTTCGTCCCTTACTCAAGCCATTAGCAGATCGTGCAGGGGCGCGTATCCAAATTGTTGAAGCACCACCTGGACCACCTGTATTACAAGCAGTTGTTGCCGAAATTTATGGTCCTGATGCTGATACGCGGCGCAAGGTAGCAGAAGACTTAACGACGATTTTTCAGAAATCAGACAATATTACAGACGTTGATAATTTGTTGCAGGCTCCTTACGATATTTGGCGTTTTGAAGTCGATGTCAGTAAAGCTGTGCGTCGTGGCATTTCGATTGATGTGATTAATAAAACTTTAGTCATGGCAATGGGCAACTTCCGTGTTGGTGATGCTAAACAGGGTGTGGTGCGTGAGGCTGTCTATATTGTCTTGCAAGTACCGCAGGCTTATCGTACCGAGTTTGCGCGTCTTGGTCAGATACCAGTGCCTTCGCAAATGGGTGGTACAGTACCTTTAGCAGAATTAGGGCATTTTATTAAAGATACGCAACAGCAGGTTATCTACCATAAAGATTTACAGCCGTTAGAGTATGTGATTGCCAATACAACAGGGCGTTTGGGCGCACCGATTTATGGCATGTTGCAAGTAGGGGATCTATTAGAAGACTATGTTTCCCCCGACGGTGTTACATTAAAAAGTAGCATGGCTGGTGTGCCTATTGATACCTATCGCTCAGGTTTTGAGTGGGGCGGTGAGTGGACAGTTACCTACGAAACTTTCCGCGATATGGGACTTGCATTCGGTGTTGCTTTGGTGCTTATTTACATGCTGGTGGTGTGGGAATTCAAAAACTTTATGGTACCTGTCATTGTGATGGCTCCGATTCCCCTCACGCTGATTGGTATTATTCCTGGGCATTGGTTGATTGGTGCTGAGTTTACGGCAACTTCTATGATTGGTTTTATTGCCTTAGCTGGGATTATTGTACGAAATTCACTATTACTAGTCGATTTTGCACGGCAAGAAATTGCCAAGGGCGTGCCGATTGTTGATGCCGTTATTTTCTCTTGTCAGGCTCGCACACGTCCGATTTTAATTACGGGCGCTGCTTTGGTTTTGGGTTCTAGCGTAATCCTGTTTGACCCCATTTTCCAAGGGATGGCTGTATCCTTAATGTTTGGTGTTGTTGTTTCAACCATGTTGACACTGATTGTGATTCCATTGGGTTGTGTGAGTGCGCGTAGTGCTATGTGTACGGTAATGAATGCAGGCATGACCAATCCGCCACCTGTAGTATGTGATTCAGCGATTGAGGTTTCTCTTGAAAGCCCAGCGCACGCTGGTGATATTCATGTTCATCCTGTGCACCCACTTCCTGTCGCGCCTGTAGATGTATTTGAACGGCACACGAAAGTAGATGAGGTTCAGCAGGTTGTGACCTTAACGCAAACTTCGCCAGTTGTTCAAGAGCAACAGGCAACACGACAAGAGATTGAATTGGTCGCTGTTGTGGCAGATATTTCTGTCCCCGTTGAAGCTATTGTCAAAAATGAGACACAACAGGCAATAGTCGTAGAAAAGTCCCCTCTGATAGAAGTACGTATTGACGATGTTAAGGTCGATGTTAAGGTCGATGTTAATAAATCTGAATCAGTAGACGTTGCGCTTCCTGTTATCACTGTAGCACCAACGGTACTGGATGTGTCAGAGAAAAAAGAGCCTGTAGAAGAAGCGGTTGTTGTTCCTGATGCACAGGTAGTAACTAAGCCAGTGAAACCAAGAGCAACGCGCGCCAGTAAAACAACAACTCAGGCAAGCACAATGCCTGTTGAGCAAACGACTTCAGTTGTGCCAACAGAAGAAAAAACAGCAACAGTAGAAGAAGATGTTGATGCACGTAAAAACCTCTCAAAACGTCCGCGTCGTGGTATTAGAATTAAAGGACAGGAATAATATGAAGCAGTTACTTTTTTCATTTTCGTTGCTATCACTCTTGCCAACGATGGTGTTTGCCGAACAGGTTGTGATTTGGCCTCAGTCGGAGAATTTTTATGCTTCTAAAGGAGCAACACCAAGTCGCCGTATGATTGAGCCATCAGCAGGTGCTTACTCAATGCAGCAGATGATGCCAAATCAGCCTTATTCTGTACCGATGGGTTATCCTCAATCGCAGCAGATGATGCCTCATCCAGCACAACATGGTTTTATGCCTCAGATGCCACAAGGGTTTCCCTCATCATTACCCAGTTTTTCAGCACCGACGGTGACGCTACCGTCGATGCCGAGTAGTATGCCAAATTATGGCAGTGTGCCTTTTTCGTCGATGCCGAGTATGGGGGCTTTTCCTAATAATGGTTTTGGCAACATGATGCCTTTCCCAGGAGGGAATAGCTTTAGCGGGATGCCGTTTGGTTTTGGTTACTAATGTTTAGTATCCACGCTCGACGGTAGCTCATGAGCATGGGAAGCGTAAGGATCTCTCTTGGCTTACGCATTTCCTAACAAACCAAGAGTGTTTGATCAGTTTTACGATAATAGGAGTTTCATAATATGAATAAAATGACATTGGCTTTAGCAGTTGCAACAGGCTTAGGTATTTCTATGGTTTCTGTACAAGCAAATGCTTGGAACGGTCCTTGGGATGGCATGGGTCAACAGAATGG
>DYST01000021.1:18706-20217 GCA_020726325.1 Thiomicrospira cyclica
AATGGCTACCAAAATGGTAACGGTCAGGGTTATGGTCGTGGTGATTCGCGCGGTGAAGGCCGTGGCGAAGGTCGCGGTGAAGGTAACGGTCAGGGTGACGGTGAGTTTGATGGTGGCATGTCTTTCAATATGAAAGGTAAGGGCAATGCTAAACAGAACCAAAACTATAATAGCAACTATGCTGGTAACGGCAATGGTAACTACAATGGTCAAGGCTATGGTCAGGGCTATGGTAACGGTTATAACGCCTACAATGGCAATGGTTATAACGGTTATAACGGCAATGGTTATAACGGTGGTTACGCGCCAGCACCTTACTACGGTCCAGCACCATATGGTATGCCACCAGCACAAATGGGTGCACCAATGCCTCAGATGGGTGCGCCAATGCCATATCCAATGCCAGCTCCAGGTATGATGCCTCAAGCACCAGCACCTGCTAAGCAGTAACTTAGGTTCAGAGGTCTCTCGCTGTGACCTAGCGTCATAGCGAGTAACCCCATTGCAAGGAAGTTATTATGATCACCGTTGTTGGTAATCTAAAAGGTGGCACAGGAAAGAGTACCGTAGCATTTAATTTGGCGGTTTGGTTAGCAAAGCAGGGCAAAAAAACTGCTTTATTTGATTTAGATCCGCAAAATACATTCAAAGACGTGCTCGACGTGCGTTTAGAGGAAGGTTACGAGCCTATTTTATCCTCAGCTGGTGACTTAGTTGCACTGGAAAATCTCGCTAAAAAACCCAGCGCAGAAGTAGTGATTGATGTCAGTATTGCTGACAAGGTTGCTATGTTAGCTGCGATTAAGCGTGCCGATCGTGTTGTCATTCCTTGCGCTCCTAGTCAAGCTGACATCTGGTCAACACAGAAATTTTTAAGCATGATTCGAGAAGAAGCGGGCAATAAAAAAGTCTTTGCTTTTATTAATCGTGCTGATACCCATCATATGGTCGTTGAAACGAAAGAAGCAGAAGATGCCTTGGATCTTCTTAAGGGAGTTACCCGTCTTCCGATTCGTTTATATCAACGAACCGCCTACCGTCGCTCATTTAGTGAAGGCTTGGCCGTGTTTGAGTTAAACGCATATGACAAGGCTGCACAAGAGGTTCTTACCCTTGCAGCCCTACTTTATCCGCAATATGTAAAGGAGAACTGAGATGCGTTTTTTACGTGCGCTGCTCAATAGTGGTGTTTTCATGATTATTCTCCTCGCTGCAGCAACGCTGTATCTCGTTTATTCGGATGCGATTAAGCGTGAGCATGGTATTGATGTGACAAGCGAGAAAGCTGCTGCTGAAACAGAGGTTAATGCACCTGTCACGACAGTCCCTGCAGTTCAGGAGTCAACTGCTAACGCAGCGATGACCCCAACACAGCAAGAGTCGTCTCCTGTCGTTATTACGCAGCAGGCGGTAACGGTTGCTCAAGAACCGATTCAAGCTGAACCTGCGTTTGAAACGCAACCACAACAACAGGCATATTCAAGTATGCCACCGATGATGCCTTATCAGCA
>DYST01000021.1:20317-26565 GCA_020726325.1 Thiomicrospira cyclica
ATGCCACCGATGATGCCTTATCAGCAGCCGATGGATATGCCGCAGATGCAACCAATGCCACCGATGATGCCAGAGCGAGTACAACAACAGATGCAGCCGATGCCCGTGCCAGAACAAATGCCGATGCCATCGCCAATGCTTGTTGTTGAGCAGAGTAATTTAGATAAAGCGCGTGCAGCTTTGTATTCTGGTGATTTAGAAGTTGCTAAGCAGGCTTATCAGGTTGAGCTGGCGACGAATAATGATCCTGATTTACATGGTGAGCTCGGTAATGTTTATTTTGCACAGCAAGATTGGTCGGGTGCAGCGCGTGAATATGCTGCTGCGGTGGATGGTTTATCAGCGCAAGGTCGCTTTTTACAGGCGCAATATGTGTTAGGGTTTTTAATGCAGATTAATCCTGAAATGGGTCAGCAAGCAATGAATAACCTAAAAACACAAATGTATCCCCAAAAATAATCATTACGTTGTTAGGAATAAGTAAATGAGTGAAACGCAATCGCGCGTTGTTGACTCTGAACCAGTACAGACGGCAGTTAAGCCGTCTGTACCTGGGCCAGATGTGAACCATATGCAGCAACAAGTCTTCCTGTTAGAAGATACGGTTATGACCATGTCGATGGCAGTAACCACGATCAGTTCTGCAATGCGTCGTTGGGAGAAAGTGCTATTGCCAATGATGGCAGGGTTTATTCTTCTTTCTTCATATGGTTTTTACCTGATCTATCACCTAACCTACGACATTGGTATGATGTCGAACAACATGGCGCAAATGACCATAACTGTTGATAAAAATATGAATATTATTGCGCAAGAATTACATGGTATTCAGAAAGAAGTTAAGATCATGACGGGTGAAGTTGTGACGATGGATGACCATATTTTGCAAATTAACAATACGATGTTGCAAATGAATGAAGGCGTAACCCAGATGGCGATCAGCACCAATCGTATGGGTACTGATTTATGGGATTTGAATCGCAGCATATCAGGTCCGATGAGCACGGTTAATAAATGGGCTCCATGGAGCGCGATGGGCGGACGTAAAGAACCACCACCACCACCGCAGGCTGTTCCACCGTCATCTTACCCTTACTATTACGGTATTCCTGCACCACAAACGGGACAGGTTCAACAGCAACAGCAATAGCCGCTGCAACAACAACACGTAGAGCAACCAAAAGCGTCGCAACCAGCGCGTTAAGCGCGATAGCATTGAGGAGTGATCATGCATATTCAAGAGCGTATTCGTAAATTACAGCAAAGCTTGGTGCAAGAGAACCCTGTTTTGCTTGATGTGGTTAGTACCTATCGCCAATTAGATCGTGTTGCCCAAGGTATGGGTGTATTAGATGCCGATTCATCTTATATTGAGCAAATATCTTGGTGGCCGTTGATTGCGGTATTGGGGACTTTTTCGTCGGGAAAATCGTCGTTTATTAACCAGTTTATTGGTCGACGTGTGCAGGATACAGGTAATCAAGCCGTCGATGATCGCTTTAGTGTGATTTGTTACGGTTCTGGCTCTGAAACCATGACGTTACCGGGATTAGCACTAGATGCTGACCCGCGCTTTCCATTTTATGGTATTCGTCATGAAATTGATCGCGTAACGGAAGGTGAGGGTAATCGAATTGATACCTATTTACAGCTTAAAACCGTGCCAGAGGCAACATTGAAGGGACGTATACTCATTGACTCTCCCGGTTTTGATGCGGATAGCCAACGTGATACGGTGCTTAAAATTGCTGACCACATCATTGGCATGTCAGATTTAGTGTTGGTCTTTTTTGATGCGCGTCATCCAGAACCAGGCGCGATGCGCGACACCCTCAAACATTTGGTAGAAGGCACACACCAGCGTCATGATGCCGATAAGTTCTTATTTATTCTCAATCAAATTGACACAGCTGCTAATGAAGATAATCCAGAAGCGATTATGGGTGCTTGGCAGCGAGCCTTAGCTGCGAGTGGCTTAGTGGGCGGTAAGTTTTATATGATTTATAACGAGCAAGCTGCTGTTGCCATTAAAGATGAAGCACTTGCAGATCGCTTCAAACGCAAAAAAGATATTGATTTAAGTGAAATTTATAATCGGATGGATCGTGTTAGCGTAGAGCGTGCTTATCGCATCAGTTTCGCTTTAGAGACTTTATCCGATCAGCTCGAAAAGACGTGGTTACCGCGTATTGATGAAGCACGCTTGCAATGGGCAAAGCGTGTTGTGATTAGTGATATTATGCTGGCATCACTGGTTAGCATTGCCATGTTATTACTTGCTACGAATACTTCTATTTTTACGAATGTTGATGTTTCTTCTTTGGTTGATAATCCAGTAGCTGGCATGACTATTGCTGGTGTTGCTTTGCTTGCTTTATTGGCTCCACATTATTATTTCCGTCAGTTATGGGCGGGTATTATGATGCGTCGTTTGCAGCGTGTGGATGAAACGGGCACTTTAGCGCGTGCTTTGGCGCGTAACAGCGTTTTTTGGCGTCCGATGTTTGCGCAAACAGCGCGAGGGTGGGGTACTGGTGCTCGTAAACGTCTGACTGCCATTCGTGATCAAGCGCGTACTGCGATTCAAAAACTGAATGACCAGTTTGCCAAACCAGCGGGTGAGTCAAAGTAGGTTAAATTTGAACAGATTATGATGTTTTATAGAAAAAATTAATGTGCTAATCAGTGTTAATGTCTTAGAATAAGGCAATGGCGTGTTTATATTAATGATATAGCATGACCTTGCCTATTTTTTGAGTTAGGGGATTCAAATGATGAAAAAAACACTATTGACAATGATTGTCGCTAGTTCTTTGCCATTGTCAGCGGGTGCTGTTGATGGTCGTGTTTCAGGTTTTGGTACGATTGGTGCTGCATCTAATGATTCTGCTGTTGAATATGATCGTGGTCAAGATAAGAATAGTGCATCTTGGGTTAATGATACCAAAGCAGGTTTACAGGCAGATGTAAAGTTAAGCGATCATATCAGCCTGACAGGTCAGATTGTGGCAAAACAATCAACAACTGATGATGCGCGTCTGTCTGTGCAGGGCGAATGGTTGTTTGGTTCATATTCCATTGACGACACGACAAAAGTCCGTGCAGGTAAATTACGCTTGCCTTTGTTTATGATGTCTGAACAGTTAGATGTGGGTAAGGCTTATACTCTAGCAAAATTACCCTTAGAAATGTATGGTCAAGCGCCAACGAATGGTTATGTTGGTGCTGATTTGCTCAAACGTTTTGAGGTGGGTGATGATGGGGAGTTAACACTACAACCCTACGTTGGTATGACACGTTTTGATGGGCGTGGCGTTAATCCGATGGATGGTAATGTCATGTTCAAAACTTTTGAAGCAGACAGTATCCGTGGTTTGAATGTTATTTTTGATTACAATGAAATGCTACGCTTACGTGCGGGTTATATGGTAACGAAACTATCATATAAAGACGAAAGTCTAACTGGCTTAGGCGTTATGATGGCTGGTATGGTGAATAATGTTGATGCCAGTTTTAGTTCATTAGGCATGCAATTGCATTTAGGCAATACAACTGTGATGGGTGAATATGGTCAACGTCGTGTTGATAGCGTTATGTTCGCTGATACGGATGGTCGCTATATTTCTGTTGAACATAAAATTGGTGCATTAACGCCATATGTTTCATATGCGATGATAGGTTCAAATAAAAACAAAATGGGTGGCACTGCACCGAATTTAGACCAATCAACGAAAGCAGCTGGTGTTGTTTACGCCCTCGATCGAAATTCGAGTGTTAAAGCAGAAGCATCTCAGGTTTCTGTTGGTTCTCAAAACAACTCAAATGAATTCTTCAATAATGGTGCAGCCGTTGCAGGTAAAGATATTGCCGTGTATCGCCTTAATTATAACCTGATGTTCTAAGGGAGCGGAATGATGAAAAAATTATTGATTACTGCTTTATGGTTATTTTCGTTTTCTGCACAAGCGGGTATGGTTGTTATTGCTAATCCTAGTGTTGGTGATGGTGCGAGCGATAAAGATATCAAAAAGTTATTTATGGGTAAAAAGTCTGAATTAGCTGGCTCTGCTGCAACACCGATCGATCAGAAAGAAGGTTCGGCTGTTCGTAAAAGCTTTTATGAAAGTTTTGTCGGACTGTCAGAAGATGAAGTAAAGGCTTATCGAACAGAAATGGTTTTTACAGGAAAAGGTACGCCACCAAGAGAATTGGCTGATGATGCCGCCGTGAAAGCATTTGTTGCGACAACACCAGGTGCAGTTGGCTATATTGATGAAAGTAAAGTGGATGCGAGTGTTAAGATTTTATTGAAAAAATAAAAATGTAACGTCGCTGAAAAATAAAAAAGGCTACTACTGTGTAGCCTTTTTTATGCTTGTCGTGGACGTTGCTCTGGTTGATGATGTTTCTGTTACGGATAAGTTTGGCATCACGCACTTAGGGTGCTTTCCCGCAGCGTGTGCTGCTTCCATGAGCGCGAATGCCTCATCTTGACGTTCAGTGAGTGCTTGGATGCGGGTGTCATCTGATGGGTGAGTAGACATCCATTCAGGAATGCTTTGTTTTTTATCTTGTTTCATTGCT
Source organism: Thiomicrospira cyclica (assembly GCA_020726325.1). Taxonomy (GTDB): domain Bacteria; phylum Pseudomonadota; class Gammaproteobacteria; order Thiomicrospirales; family Thiomicrospiraceae. Next base: position 24,902 of record DYST01000021.1, read on the forward strand.
TGCCAAAGCTTGGGTGCTTCGCTTGGGTTGAATCCTGCTTTTGCCATAATGTCTAACCCCAGCAAATCAGCTTCAGTTTCATGTGTTCTTGAGTAGGGCATAATAATGCCATATTGTACGCCTAGACCCAAAACAGCAATGGCGAGCTGGCTATCTTGGTTTCGGCTATTGGCAGCAATACCAGCAACAACAAGTCCAATATTAGCAAGTGTTGCCGCGCTAGCACGCTCATTGGAATGGTGTGCCAGAACATGCGCTATTTCGTGTCCAACAACGGCAGCGAGTCTATCTTGATTGTTTGCCATTTTTAATATGCCTGTATACACACCAATTTTTCCACCAGGTAATGCAAAAGCATTAACTTGATCAGATTCAAATAACGTCACTTCCCATTCGCCAACCACCTCATTGGTGAGCGGACGAACAACACATTGTACATAGTCAGTGAGTGCTTTGTTTTTGCTGATCGGGGTCTCGTTTTTCATCTGTGAATATGCTTGTGCGGCAGAGGTAATCAATCCGCTTTCACTTTGCATCAGTAATTGTGTTCGACCCAGAGGGCTTGTGGCGCAAGAGGCAAGTAAACTGCTACTAAGTAGTAGCAGTGCGATGTTCATATGGCTTTTCATGATTGTTTTAATTCCTTTGCGTTGCGTTATGCTTGCACCTTAATTATAAATGAAGCAAAATGCTCATTCGTAGCTTTTTTGAATGACGTTAAAAAATAATGTGAGTTGTCTATTTTGATACGAGGAGTATGCATGCAAGCGATAAAAGTGTCGAGTAATGCAGTGTTGCGTTCGCTGCATGAACGCAAGGCTTTGCCTGTATTTCCAGCGATTATTGTTAAGCTAGATGAAATTTTGGCACAAGACAAGGTGAATGTTGATCAAGTTGTTACCATTATTGCAGCGGATATGATGATTGCGGCACGTGTCATGCGTGCAGCCTCGTCGTCACGTTATGGTATGAAGCCCCCCAAAGATCTGTTAGACGCTGTTTCTCGTCTTGGTTTTGCCGAAGTGCGAGCGGTTGCTTTTGCAGTTTCTTATACGGCGGGTTTTATGAAGCCTGTTCATATTGATGTGTCTACTTTTTGGCGACATGCTTTTGCTTCAGCTGTGGCAGCACGAGAATTAGCAAGTTGGTTTGTACGCATGAAGCAACAGCGTGTCTGTGATGCGGCAACTGCTTTTTTATTAGGATTATCACATGAAGTTGGCGTTTTGTTGCTGGACTTATTTAATCCTAAAGAGTACGAGTTAGTCTTTGCGGCGGCGGTTACTGAGGATCAGACCTTAGCAGAACAGCGACTGTTAGGAACGACACATGCCATTATTGGTGCTGCTTTATTGAAACACTGGGGCTTTGCTGACTATATGGCGATGGCGATAGCCGCACATCACTTTCCTGAGCGTTTACAGATCGAATCGCAACCCTTAGCGGATATTGTGTTATTAGCAGAGTATATGGCTGCTAGCCTGGGTTTTATGAATGGGGTTTATCAGTCTCCTTCAACAGTAATGCAAGATTTGGCGATGAAGCGTTGTCAGGTTTGTCAAATTTCAGAGGGCGATTTTTTGTCTTTGTCTCATCGTGTGCAAGAAGCGTTAGAAAATGAGGGCTGGTTAGAATTAGCGGATAGCATAAAATGATTAAAAATG
>DYST01000090.1 GCA_020726325.1 Thiomicrospira cyclica
TATGAATAGGTTATAATTTTCAACAGCCTTAATGCCGAGCTGGTCATTTACGGCATTCCTAACAGCACTATTTTCTGCTGCCAAGTCGTCATACCATTTTATGACCACGCCACCGTTAGCAATCGTTTCTCGTGCCTTTGCTATCGCTTCTTCTGTTCTTACTCTGATGAAGTCAGTCAGTGGACTTTCTTTATCACCACCAAACCTGCCAACAAAATGATTCTGATACAGCTCTGGCGTAAAAATGGTTAAAAACGCGCTTTCAGACAAGGCATTCAACTCAGCATCAAAGGATTTAACATCCGTAAAATCACCGTTAAACGCACGCTCTACTAAGCTGTCAGCCAAGCTAGTAACCTCTTTGAATATTGGGACGGAATAAAGTGAGCTTGTAATTCCTTTTATAGTAGCACAGCAAATAACCTCTCGATTTTCAAGCCATTTAACATCACCAGAACCGATTTTCAGATTATGAGCCACGGCATAGTTCAGCACCTCTTGTTCATCAACACCGCCTTTACCATCAAGAATAAAAGGGTTGTTAATAGTTACTTGAGTGCCGTTATATGCCACCACATCAGCTTGACCTGCAAATACACCGCGCATAAATGGCGTTACCTCCTCACTGCCATAGCGTTCAATCTCAGCCATGCTTCCTGTGATTTTAGGGAAATAAGGATCTTTTAGCGATGTGCTGCCTGCGCCATAGTTGAAAGCATGTGCATCTACGAATGTTGCCGCGAGTGATTCTGTAAGTAAGGGCAATACCTCTGGGAAGTAGTAGCTGTAAAGGTTTTTGCTGTTCTTATCATTGACATTGATGGTTTTAAGACGCATGTCGTCATGTTTTGCCATTGCCACTAAAACAGTGTCGTGCCAATCTGCGCTATTGCTGTCATAGACTTTAACATCAGAAATACTGTTAACAGAATACTCTGTCGATGGTGGAAGCCAGTAAACAGGATTGCTGCGAGCCTTCTCTTTGACTATAAAAATATCGCCATTTTTACTTATCCCAACCATCCCTTTAGCAACAACAACACCGTTTGTGGCAACCGCGCTGCCGTCAATAATGCGACCTACAATCTCTTCTTTGTACGCACCGTCAACACCTTCACCAGCTTGTAAAAATCCTGATTTTGCTTTTTCTAACGCTAATTTTGCTTTCGACAATTCAGCATTACGAGTCATATCAAGTCGGCTGTTTGGCAAGATGCCTTTAACATAGTACTCCAACTTATTGTAACGTTTTCTTGACCTTTGTTCTTCTATTCGATATGGCGTTTTGTATCTGCTATCTTTTAATACAATGTCGCCATCAATCAAAACACCGTCAGCAAACATAGCATCAAGATTGGCTAACCTGAGTTCTGTATCACTTAAAAATGCCTTAGTACGCTCTATACTCTCTTTTTTGCTTACTCGTGTTAATGACTGCTTTAACTTTTCAGCACGCTCTAACAGTGAAAAATGCTCTTTAGCAAGCATATCTATGTATGCCTTATCGTCAGTAAAAAGCTCAATAGACTTAGCTTGAGTTTTTAGCACGGTTAGCATTTGCGACTGGTTGCGTTTGGCATCCTGCAATGCTTTTTCTTTCTGTCTTTCGTTCGCTTCGGCTTTAATTTTTGCAATCATTTCTTGATCGTCACCAGCCATAATCAAATCGTCATATTCCTGATCAGACAATCCCTCTGCGATTTTAACCTTGTCGCTATCACCCTTCATGAGCTGTTGAATCCACTCATCTTTTTTACTAACAAGTTCGCGCTTGTATTCGTCAAACGTACCCTTAGCATCGTACTGGTAAACAGTAACATGATCCAGCTCGTTTCCCTGTCGAACACCGCGCCCATTACGTTGCGTTAGGCTATCTGGTGTCCAACCAATCATAAGGTGGTGAATCGCTTGTGTGCGCTTCTGTAAGTTAATCCCTACCTCAGCCTTTTTATTGGCAATGATGGTGTGATAGCGGTTATCTTCTTCATCGGCATTAAACCCATCTTGCGCATCTTGCATATCAGCAGGGTCGCTAATTGCTTGACCGTTGATAATGGCAATCTTGCCAGCTTCAACACCGCAATATTGCGTTAATGCCATCTTGATCTTAATGTGCATCCCTAGTTGATCGGCAAATACAATTTGTTTGGCAAAGCTGCCGCCTTTTGGGGTCGCCTGCTCTTTTTTGTAGTTTTCGATGAATGCCGCTACTTTTTCACTTACTCTAGTCGATAAAATCACGCCCTGCTTTTGCGCCATTTCATAAAAAGCATCGTGGAATTTATAACTCGATGTGTCCAAAGTAATATTTTTACTATCGTCACTGATAAATGCACGAACAGCAACGCGCATGGTGCTTTGAATCAGCTCATTTTCATCATGGAGTTTCTCTTTTTCTTTTTCGCTAAGTTCGCTTACATCTTCATCTTTGGTAAATGATGAGTTAGCTCCCCGAACCTCACTAATGCTTTTTAACGGCTGCTTATTCCACGTATCGACCAGATTACGCGCTTTTTCAGTCTGAGAATCACCAACAGTAAGCGTTAAAATTCCAAGATACAAATCTTGATCGATCACACGGTTTGTCATTTTGTTGATTAGGTTAAATGGGTGACCTAGTAAATCAACAGGGGCAAGACTTGAGAACCGTTCGACATCACCCAAAAAATCTTTTGTATTTTTAGATGGTATGATTCCATAAGGCTTAAACGCCATTACATAATCTGCATACTCAACGCCATCATATAATCGCTTCGGGTCATTGAGATTTTTCGCTAACGAAATAGCACGGCAAACCTTGTAAATGTTCTTCATTTCGTTGAGTTCTGCCATTGCAGCACCGTCAAGCGTAACCTGTGTTGCTACCTCGTTCGGTGTTGGCAGCTTAACGGATAAGCCGACATCTTTAGCGTCTTTAATATTAGCAACGTCATGTAGAACACGCGCCAACATTTGTACGTTTTGCAATCCTGAAAACACGCGCATGAGTTTTGAACGCCCGATAACATCATTTGCATCACGCACAGAAACATCGGTGAATGCTTCCATAAAGCTATCACTGCCATTAATGTTACCGATACGCTTACTAAGTTCTTTTTCACCGATTGCTAGTGATAGCATCGAGTAAATCTCTAATGGGCTATTGGTAATCGGGGTAGCAGTCAAAGCTAATACACCATCACCTTTGGACGACAATCCGCGCAAATACCATGACTTAATTAAAGCATTACTACCGCGAGCTGATGCAGGAGCAATAGATAAGAACTTAGCACCTTTGAACTGGAATAGTTTTTTGCTGTTCTTAAATTGGTGTGCTTCATCAAACACCAGCGAATCGAATCCCATATCCTCAAAATAAGGGAAAATAGATCGAGTGTCGATTGTAACCAGCGATTTTTCTGCCTTGTTTTCTGCCGATTCTGCTTGTTTACGTCCTTTATTTGAGCCTAGAGATTCATCATCACTTCCTAGCATCGTGTCATCATGACCCATTAGCCACATTTTATAGGCTTCGTCCGTTTCATCTTTGATCGGTATTCTGGTGAACGCCTCAAGCGACATAAACACCATGCCATGCTTATTTTCAAGGATTTTGTGCATGTCTTTTGCATAGTTAGATGATTTAACCGTTTGCTTGCCGTTTTTGTCTAATGCCATACCGACAAACAGGCATTGATCTTGACCATTAGCAAGCACTGGCGGCTGATAGCCTTTTTCTCCTTTTTTGCCCTTTCCTGCCACCGCTTCTTTATGCCAGTTTGATAGGACAGAATTAGGAACAACAAACAGCGTTTTGCGCTTAACCCCGATTGAATGTGCGTATTGCACCGACAACAGGCTGGTCGCTGTCTTGCCTAAACCGACACCAAAGGCGTTAATACCACCGAAATAATCCGCCTGTCTGCGAATCTCTGCGAACTGATAATCATGTGGTGTAAAGTCTGGGTGTTTGCCTTCAATGTCTAGCTTGTCCCCATCCTCAAAGCGTTTGAACCTGATTACCTCTGGGTCATTAACACGGCTTTCAAGGCGTTCCATCAGTAAAGGGTCTGACTTTGCCCATACACTGATTTTTGCGTTTGCCGAATCTGCGATATTGCGTAGCTGTGTCAGGAGTCGCTCCTCCTCACCCTCACCATACTCGCCACCTTTTTTGCCAGCATTTTGCAAAAACAAACCGCCCTTGCTTGTTCCGCTAACATAGTAGGCAAATCGGCTTAACAGTCTATCTTCGTCTGTCTTTATTGCACCTGCAAATCGTATGACACGCTCACCATCTGTTTCAATATCAAAATCAAAGTCGGGGTGAACCTGCTCGCGCAAAAACTGTAGCTTATCGTCGTCCGAAATAAACGGTGACAACAGGTTAAAAGACATGCGATCAACGTCAATTCGTGGGATGCGCTTTTCTGCTTCCTGACGCTGCTTCATGAGTTTTTGAATGATTGCAGGTGATTGTGCAGCTTTAATTTGCTTATCAATGCCGCGCAACACGTCCGCAAGCGTACCCTGATAGAACTCATCCGCTGACATTACCCTAGTTCCATCGGCAGAGATGCAGTAATCATCATCATTTAATGGGTCAAAATCCGGGTTTTCTGCCTTCATTTTCTCGATTGGCAAATAGCCGTAATCATCCCCGAACTGATATTTGATCTTGCTATATTTTTGACGTGGTGTTAGCTCACTGTCTGACTTGCCCAACACCGCGATATTACCCTGCCAAAAGTTCGTAAACCCATCAACTTTAGAGTAGGTTAATGGCAGTTCTTGACAGGCATCCTTTAACACGGATACCTTGAACATTTGTCGTGTGGCATTGGCTTTAATAGAATATTTTGCAATAGCATCACTTAGGATAGGATAGCGTTTTAGATAGTTTTCGCCTGTTCCGTGCTCCTTAACTACCTGACCCTTTGCTAAACCGATTGTAGCGACCTTAAACGCTTGCTCTTGTGTTGCTGGCGCAATGTCACGCTCAATGTTTTCTACCAGCTTTTTTAACCAGCTAGGAATGCTGCCAGAGCGTCCACGCTTACGCATGATGTCAAAAAACCCTTTCGCTTGCTCGTAATCAATGTTGGCAGTGACCGCTAATAAAGGATTCTGCAAATCCTTTTCAAGTGCTAACAGATTATCGCTAACACCGTCATCAATTGGCTGGGCAATCACCCACGAACCATTGTGGTATGTCATTTGTTGACCATCAATAAACTGCGTGTCGCCTTCTTGGTAACTAATAACCTGCATTTCAGCAGTATTGAGCACATCCCAGCGAATGCGTGAGCCGCCAAATTTTCGCATGGCTGCCATCATGTCGGGCACGCTTTGATTGGTTAATACCTTGTCATTATCACGATACTTGTCTGGGTCAGCAGAGACAAACTCACCAAACTGGTATTTTTTACCAGATTTTAGAAAATATTTACCCTCGATAAACTCATCCCATAGCACCAGTGCATCACGCAAATCTTCCGCGCTTGTCTCGCTAATTTTTTCTTTTAATTCTGTGCTGTGCTTTTTGAATAATGCCACGTCAACAATAGCATCCGCCTGACTGGTTTGCTCGAAAATCTTATTAGGCAAGCGGTATGAGCCGATAAACTCGGCTTTTTTAGACAGGGTATAACGTAATTTTTCGTTAGGCTTGTCGTCTATAACTCCGTGCGGAATGATAAACATGCCCAATCCGTTTGGTTTTAGCTTGTCTATGGCACGCAATAGGAAGTAACCGTGTAGTGATTCATTTTGGTATTTTGGGTCATCCTTAAAGTGCTTGCCACGAGCTGCGTTTTGACCAAATGGCACATTGGCAACCACGGCATCAAAGGATTCATCATCACTATTTGCAGCTATCGTCTCAAAGTTACTAATCTTGGTTTTTGATGTTTCGCTATCATTTACCAGTGCATTGATTGCACCACTAATGCCGTCAAGTTCTACCTGTTCAATTAGTGTGCCCTTTGGGCGTGTTGCAGCAAAAACACCTGTGCCAGCGCAAGGGTCTAATACCTTGCCACCACTAAAGCCCATCTCTTTCATAATGCCCCAAGCGGCTTCAGCCACAAAGGGAGGGGTGTAATATTCGTAAGCAGAACCCTTTTCACCGTTTACCGTTAATCCACCACCCAAACCGCTGTACTTAGCCAATACCGATTTTTCTTCATCGGTTGCTGTTGTACGTCCTTCTTCTTGAATTTTTTGTAACGTAGCAAAAGCCGCATCATTGTCTTTTTGTCGGCTGGTTCTGGTGCGTTTTTCTGAATTGTTAAAATGCTTTGCTGTTGGTGCGTCTTTATCTACCTGCGCAGATTGATTGGTTTCTGTTTGTTGTTCGGGCTGTGTCGCTGGTTGTGACTTGTTAAAATTCCACCCTAGAATGCCTTTAATTTCAAAAATACGCTTATTCGCTTTTGATTTTTGTATAAACCCGAGACTTGATCTTGATGATCGTAAAAATACAGCTTCTTTTTTTAGTCTTGACTTTTCGAGTAAAGATATTTTAGCGCGATCAAAGACATTCATTTTATTTATCAATCCAATATTGGTTATATTAGCTGATATGTTAACTGTCAAAATTGCCTGATTTTTCTTGTTTTTCCGAATGAAATTTTCTAAGAACTGGTGTAATTCGCGTGCGTCGCAACCTTTCATGGGTAGGTCACCGATTTGACAGAATATAATTAAGTACATACAATAACAGCATGAAAATTGAATTTGACCCAACAAAA
>DYST01000091.1 GCA_020726325.1 Thiomicrospira cyclica
CTTTGAATCATGGCATTATCATCTACAAGTAAAATATGATTAAACAACATAAAACAACCTATTAATCGTGATTAAGTGCTGAACAGTCGCGCTACTTTGGCATGGCAAAATTAACGAGAAGTATAAAAATCTAGCATATTGCTAAGATTACCATAGTTTTTAAGAAAGATAACCACGTCCAAAACAAAACTTATGATGAACGCTTTATCTAAAGACAGGAAAACACCAACACAACAATGCTAAAATAAACCGATTGCTTACTGGATAACTCACTGATGATGCGCCTACGTGACCGCTTAAAACCCTATCGCTTTGTACTTGGTATTGCTGTACTACTTACCTTTTCACTGATTTTACTCAGTCAAAGTCTGCAGACAGCGCAAGACTTTACCAATACATATGGTGCATTATTGTTGGTTAATTTAATTGGTGCTGGCATCTTATTAATTTGGCTAGGCATTAATTTATGGCAATTATGGCGCGATATTCGCCAACAAGAACCGGGGGCGCGTTTACAACTTCGCCTTGTCGCAGCATTAGCACTCTTAATTGGCATTCCGATGATGGTTGCTTTTTTCTTTGCCCGCCATGTGATTCATCAAAGTGTTGAAAACTGGTTTGATACCCAGACAGAACAGGTACTTCAAGAGGCTCTTACCCTCAGTCGCAGTTTACTTGACCTTAAAACGCGTGATGGTCTTAATCGGCTGGACAATCTCATTCAAAGCAATCAAAACGCACTCATTAGTACCCCAACGCTAGCCTTAAGTGCTATTGCCGAAAACTTAGGCGATCGCAATGCCGATATTAGCCTTTTTTCTACGGCTGGACAGGTCATGGCAACCGCTTGCAGCGACAACATCAGTAGTATTAATAGTAATACCCTATTACCACAGCCTTTACCAGAAGCCATTTTACAGCAAGTGCGCCAAGGAACACCCTACGCTGCCTTTGATGCCGAACCGCTATCTGATAATACCGTTACCAGTTTTATTCGCATTGTTTTACCCATTCGTGATAACAACAATCGCATTCAATCGCTACTGCAAGCGCAATTTCATCTGCCCGACGAGTTACGCCAACAAACTGAGCGTGTTGCTAAAGCCAATAGTCAGTATCAAACCCTTGCCTTTTTACGCGAACCACTTAAAACATCCGTTACCATTAACCTCGCGTTAGTGGTATTACTAACCCTTCTCGGTGCAGTCTTAGCTGGGATTCAGGCAGCACGCAGTTTTATTCGTCCTGTCAGTGAGCTAACAAAAGGTGCTCAAAGCATTGCTAATGGCGATTACAGCCAACGTCTAGACCCTGATCGACGCGATGAAATTGGTGACCTGATGCACACATTTAACGATATGGCAGAACAAATCCAAAAATCACGTGATGAGTTACGTCGCAGTCAACTCACTGCCGAAGGACAAAAACGCTATTTGCAAATTTTGCTCGATCAAATTACTGCGGGTGTACTCACATGCGACCACAAAGGGCGTTTACGCACAGCAAACAATGCCGCCTCGCGCCTGCTCGGCACAACACTTGATGCTTATATTGGTCAAGACATGCAACAACTTGTTGAAAAGCATAGCCCGCTTGCTCCTTTTTTACGTGCCCTAGAACAAGCATCGGAAGCATTACTTCCCACAAGTGAAAAAGGCTATGAAAATCAAATATCGCTCGATGATGCCGATAGCCGTCATATTTTGATGCTACGCATTAACCGTTTACCCGATTTACTACATACGGCTGGCGGACTGTTAGTGGTATTCGATGATATTACAGCCATTGTTCAATCACAGCGTTACGCCGCATGGCAAGATATTGCACGTCGCCTGGCACACGAAATCAAAAATCCACTCACCCCCATTCAACTGGCAGCTGATCGTATGCGTCATCGTTTATTAGGGCATCTCAACGAAGAAGACAGCCGTATTTTAGACCGTGCAACCCATACCATTATTCAACAAGTTGATTCCATCAAGCGACTGGTACAAGACTTTGCTGAATTTGCCAAAAGCCCAAAAGTTGTGATGCAACAAATTGATATTAATAGCCTTATTTATGACTTAGTGATTATGTATCCCATTACCGAAAAACAACGTTTGTTGATACAGACCGACTTAGATAATCATTGCCCACAGATTGTTGCCGACCCTGGACGATTGCGACAAATGTTTCATAACCTCATTAGAAATGCAATCGAAGCAACAGAACAACAAACAGAACCCTGCTTACGCATCTGTACACGCTGTGATAGCAATCAGTTGCAACTCACCTTCAGCGATAACGGCTCTGGCATTCCCGAAGAGCTACGCTTGTGGATATTTGAACCCTACGCCACCAATAAGCCCAAAGGTACAGGTTTAGGCATGGCGATTGTCAAACGTATTTTAGATGAGCATAATGCAACGATTAGCGTTGGCAATAATGAGCCACAAGGTGCTAAAATTAGCATTCTATTCCCATTAAAAACTCAAGGTTAACTTGTGAGTAAAGCACATATTCTGGTTATCGACGACGAACCTGACATTACAACCCTAATTCAAGATATTTTGGAAGACGAAGGTTACCAAGTTGATACGGCCAATACGGGCAGTCAGGGGCGCGATCTTGCGCAACGCAGCCGCTACGATTTGTTATTACTCGATGTTTGGCTGCCTGATATTGACGGCATTAGCCTACTCAAAGAATTTCTTACCCTGCCGCAAGCACCCACAATGGTCATGATGTCAGGACACGCAACCATCGAAACTGCCGTTGAAGCAACCAAATTGGGTGCTGCCGACTTTTTAGAAAAACCCCTATCCCTCGCACGCCTGCTCGCAACCGTAGAACACGCACTTGCAGAACGTGATCTTGAACGCACGCTAACGGATACCGATATTGCACACCAAGAAGGGCATATCGGTCGCTCACCAGCAATTAAAGCATTGCGCGAACAGATTAAAAAATTAGCCGTTGTTGATGCACCTGTTCTGATCGAAGGCGAGGCAGGTAGCGGTAAAAAATTAGCAGCCTACGCACTACATAAAGCCAGTCCAGAACGTGGCAAGCCCTTTGCGATTGTTACCGCAGCACAACTCAACGACCCGATCACCTTTGCTGAATGGGTCGGTGCGGATACTGATGGCAAACTCGCACAAGCCAATGGCGGCACAATTGTGATTGAAGATGTCGATACCCTGAGCCCAAATAGCCAAGAATGGCTTGATCATTGGCTAAAAACTGGCTCGCCAAAACGGCTAGACGGGCAAAAACTCGCCTTAACAGCACGAATTATTGCTCTCGCCCTTAGCCCTATCGCGCCATTGGTGATACAACATCGTTTTCGTGACAATCTTTACTATCGCTTATCGGTACTCAATCTAAAAATGCCACCATTGCGCGAACGGCGTGAAGACATCCCTGAATTACTCGAACATTATATTGATCATTTCGTGCGCCAACATGCACTTAAATATCGTCGCTTCGGTATTGCTGCGCAAAATGTATTGCGCCAATATAATTGGCCTGGTAATGTGCGCGAACTCAAAAACCTCGTTCATCGTTTGCTACTACTAGGCGGTGATGAAACCGTTAGCGAAACCGAAACTCAGCAAGCACTCGCGCCACCACAGAGCCAAAGCGATGGCAACAATCCCTGCGCACTCAATCTACACTTACCGTTAAAAGAAGCACGCGAAGTTTTTGAGCGGACGTATTTAACACAATTATTAATTAATACTCAGGGTTCAGTAACGGATACCGCACGTATGGCTGGTTTAGAGCGCACACATTTGTATCGCAAACTCAAAAGCCTTAACATTGATTTACATACAGGAGTAGCCATATGAACATTATCATCCTTGGTGCTGGGCAAGTTGGCTCTGCTCTCGCTCAGTTTTTAGCGAAAGAAAATAACAATATCACCATTGTTGATAGGGATAACGATCGTTTACAAAAACTACAGGATCACATTGATGTACGAACGGTCAAAGGACATGCGGCTTACCCTTCTGTCCTAGAAGAGGCGGGGGCAGAAGATGCTGATATGCTCATTGCCGTAACGCCCAGTGATGAAGTTAACTTATTAGCCTGTCAAATTGCCACAATTTTATTCAAAGTGCCCAATAAAATTGCCCGTATTCGTCGTAGTGAATATATTACACATCCCGAATTGTTTGATCCCGAGTTTTCAACTGATGCGATGGCAATTAATACCGTTATTAGCCCCGAAATGCTGGTTATGCGCTATATTGAACAGCTGATTCGCTATCCTGGGTCTTTACAAGTTCTCGATTTTGCCAATGGAAAACTTCGCCTTGTTGCCCTTAAAGTTCGTGCTGATGGCCCGATGATTAATCAAACCATTCGCGATATCACTGCTAAACTTTCTCAAAATCAAGAAATTCGCATTGTTGCGATTTATCGTAACAATGCCGCGATTGCCCCAGATGGTGATACTCTGTTCGCTAATGGTGACGAAGTTTTTTTCTTAGCGCAAACTGACGCGATTATCAGCATTATGAAAAAACTCAATCGTCTTGACGCGCCTTATAAAAAGATTTTTATTGCAGGTGGCGGCAATATCGGCATTCGCTTAGCGAAAGCACTCGAAGATGACTTTCATGTCAAAATACTAGAACACAACCTTGCACGATGTCGTGAAATTGCCGAAGAACTCAGTCACGCGATTGTCTTGCATGGCGATACGATGGATAGAGACCTACTGATGGAAGAAAATATCGATGAAGTGGATCTCTTTATCGGTGTGACCAATCATGATGAGGCAAACATTTTATCGAGCATGTTTGCCAAACAGTTGGGCGCGCGCAAAGTTATTACCTTGGTTAACAATAATGACTACGTAAACCTCATTCAAGACGATAAAATTGATATTGCCATTTCTGCCGATCAAATCACCATTTCGAGTTTACTGGCTAAAATACGCCAAGGCAGCACCGCTGTTGTTCATACCCTGCGTCGTGGTGCGGCTGAGGCAATCGAAGTCATTGCACACGGCAGCGAAAACACATCACAAATTATTGGCAGAGAAATCGGAGAGATCCCTTGGCCAGCAGCAACGATTGTTGGCGCGATTGTTCGTGATAACGATACCGTACTTATGGCACACCATGATATTGTTATGGAAGCAGGTGATCATATCGTGCTCTTTGTTACCGATCGTGAACAAGTCCTCGCAGTTGAAAAACTGATCATGCCACAAAAAAATAAATAACGGAAAACATAGCATGGATCTCCTTGTCATTCAACGGATTCTTGGATTTTTGCTCATGGTATTTAGCATGACGCTTGTCCCCCCTATTTTTGTCGATTTGCTGTATCAAGAGCAACATTGGCTCGATTTTTTTTACCCCTTACTACTAAATCTTGCAGTAGGGTTTATGCTCTGGTATCCGTCTCGTCATAACCGCAGCGAAATGCGATTACGTGATGGGTTTTTTATCTCTGCCATGTTCTGGGTTGTGCTTGGATTGGTTGCCAGCACGCCTTTTCAACTCACGCCCGAGTTACAGCTATCCTTTGTCGATGCCGTATTTGAAGCAACAAGCGGACTTACCTCAGCGGGCGGCAGCGTCATTACAGGACTTGATGCCCTACCACACGGTATTTTATATTATCGTCAGCAGCTCAATTGGCTCGGTGGATTAGGTATTGTCGTACTTGCTGTCGCGATTTTGCCCATGTTGGGGGTTGGTGGTATGCAACTCTATAAAACAGAAATGTCAGGGCCGTCTAAAAACGAAAAAATCGCGCCGCGTATTGCTGAAACAGCACGGGGTTTATGGCTTGTTTATGTTTGGCTGACAGTCGTTTGTGCTACTGCTTTTTGGCTGGGTGGCATGACTTTATTTGATGCGATTGGTTATGCTTTTTCGGTCATGTCATTAGGGGGCTTTGCACCACATGATGCCAGCATGGCATACTACAACACACCCTACTTGCTGATTGTTGGCGGTGTCTTTATTTTAATTAGCGGTATCAACTTTACGCTTCACTTTACGGCATGGCGTAGCATGGGGTTAAGTCACTACTGGCGTAGTCCCGAAGTGCGTTTTTATCTCCTTATTGTTGCTATTTCGACAACGATTATCAGTCTAACACTATGGCAACATGATGTTTATCCTTCTTTAGAAGAAAGCTTTATTGCTGGCTTTTTTAATATGATTAGCATTATGACCACAACAGGATTAACGACAACAGACCTATCCACGTGGCCATTATTTGTCCCTGTGTTGTTAATTGTGTTAAGTTTTATCGGTGGCTCTGCTGGCTCAACTGCTGGCGGTATCAAAGTTGTACGCATTTTATTATTATGGAAGCAAGGCATGCGCGAGTTATATCGTCTTGTTCACCCAAATGCCGTTGTACCGATTAAACTCGGCTCACAAACGGTCACCGATTCAATTATTAGTGCTGTATGGGCATTTTTCGCACTCTATATTTTTACGACGGTATTTATCACGCTATTATTTATGGCGACTGGGCTAGATTTTGTCAGTGCTTTTGCCACAACAGCAGCAACATTAAATAACATGGGCGTTGGTTTGGCCGGCAGTGTTACGGGAGGATTTGCTGTATTAACTGACTCCGCAACTTGGATTGCCACTTTTGCCATGTTGCTCGGGCGTTTAGAATTGTTTACATTGCTCGTTTTATTTACACGCGCTTTTTGGCGTGGCTAAAT
>DYST01000092.1 GCA_020726325.1 Thiomicrospira cyclica
AAAATCCACCCCAGCCCTCCTTTACAAAAGGAGGGAACTATTCCCCACCCACTTTATTAAAGGGGGTCGCCGCAGGCGGGGGGATTTGTGTCGCCGCAGGCGGGAGGGATTTTACCACCCCATCAGGCTGTTCTGCTGAACGCTTTTAGTTCATAAACTTAACAACAGCAATCACCAAACCTGCAATGGCGAAAGTTTGTAGCATCATGGCACGGTATAAATTGGCGGTAATGCGTTCTTCCATCGTTTGCATATCCTTACGCAAACCTATTTCAAGTGATTGCATGTCTTTACGCAAATCATTGATGTCCGTTTTAAGTTCGGTGCGCGAGACATAGTCGGCATCTTTATGCATTTGCTCGATAGACTTAGTCTGCGCTCGCGTTAAGGCTTCTGCCTGCTTTTCATCAAAGCCCGCTTCGCGCAAGGTTTTATGAAACTCGTAGGTATCAAATACAATAGCACTCATAACAGTCTCCAAAACGTCGTATCATTATCATAGCATAAAATCTACCCTAACCCTCCTTTACAATTTGATACCTTGGCGTGTTGAGTTTGAAGAGCGTTGGACGCATAAAAACGCCAGCTTATGTCATGGATAGGTTAATTTTTATTAAAAGACAGTCTCACATTCTCAGCCGTCGGGTGATAGAATAAAAAGCGACATCTCGAATTTCTTAGGATAAAATAAAAAAATGAACACATTAACCATTAGCTTTGACCACAAAACCAGCGCGACCGATTTACGCATCATTGCTGTCAGCAGCAGCGACGTACAGCAACATGAATTGATAGAGCAAGATACAGCACGCAAAGGTCAGCTATCACAACTGTTAAAAGAAGGCTTAATTAGTGCTAAAAAAGGCAATACGAGCTTGGTCGCTCGTGCGAATAGCCGTAGCCCTAATGTGTTATTAGTTGGTATTGGTGATAAGCCCTTAACCCTACGTCACTATCGTGAACTCTTAGAAGCAGCCGCAAACGCAGCACAAGCAACCAAACATACTCAAGTAGAATGCACACTACCCACGCTAGACGTAACGGATGTCGATAGCACACAAAAGTTGGTTCACGCTGCCTTAATTTTTCAAAATAGCCTCTATCGTTACGATGATGCCAGTCGCGGCAAAGCAGCAAAAGAAGATGCGCCATTACTCAATACACTTGCACTACCAAAATTAGACCTTTCAAAAGAAGAGGCACAACAAGCCGCCAACCAAGGTCAAGCAACCGCGCTTGGCATGGCACTAACGCGCACCCTTGGTAACTTACCACCAAACTTATTAGACCCAGAAGGCTTAGCTGCTCATGCGAAAACCCTTGCCAAAACACACGATTTAAACTGTACCATTTTAAAACGTGCCGATATGGAAAATCTGGGCATGGGGAGCTTGCTTGCCGTAGCACAAGGATCTGCTGCCGCTCCGCGCTTGATTGCCTTAGAATATAAAGGTGCGAAAGGGAAGCCGATTGCGCTTGTGGGTAAAGGTGTTACCTTCGATTCGGGTGGTATTAGCTTAAAACCAGGTGCTGGCATGGATGAAATGAAATTCGATATGTGTGGTGCTGCCACTGTATTGGGTGTGATGCAAGCTGTTGCCGAATTAAAACTGCCAATTCACTTAGTTGGCGTAATTCCTGCCGTCGAAAACATGCCTGCAGGAAATGCTGCCCGACCTGGAGATGTCGTGACCAGTATGAGCGGTCAAACCATCGAAATCCTGAACACCGACGCCGAAGGTCGCTTGATTTTATGTGATGCCCTGACATGGACACAACGTGAGTTTAAGCCTGCGCAAATCATCGATATGGCAACCTTAACAGGCGCGTGCATTATCGCGCTTGGCAACAACACCAGTGGTTTAATGGGCAATAACGACAACCTACAACTCGCACTGCAAAAAGCGGGCATAATGAGTTATGACCGTGCTTGGTCGCTACCGCTATATGATGAATACGACGAACAGCTTAAATCTAACTTTGCGGATATGGGCAATATCGGTGGGCGTGAAGCAGGAACCATTACTGCAGGCTGCTTCTTAAAACGCTTTATCGAAAATGATACGCCTTGGGCGCATTTAGACATCGCTGGTACGGCTTGGGTATCTGGCACTAAAAAAGGTGCGAGCGGTCGCCCAGTGCCATTGTTGGTGCAATATCTTGTCAATCAAGCACAAAAAGAAAAAGCGGAAGACTAAAATGTCAGTCAGTGAGGTTTGGTTTTATTTATTGCCCGACGCGTCAGAAATGACGCGCACCGCCTTTATCGTTAAATTTTGCGATGCCGCTGCCCATCGTGATCGACAGGCAGTGCTCTTGTGCGCGGACATGAGCGAAGCAGAACAACTCGATAGCGCGATTTGGCAACAAAGCAGACCCGAAAGCTTCATTGCACACAGCATTAATCATCGCTGCCCTGCACCCATTCAACTGCTCACGCAAGACATTGACGCTAATGGCGATATTTTGCTCAATTTAACCGATCAGCTGCTAACGGTAACGGGTTATCAACGGATTGTCGAAATCGTCAATCCCGATAACCGCGAAGCCAGCCGCAGCCGTTGGCGACATTATCAACAACTGGGTTTAAAGCCAGAGTTAAAGCCGATTTAATCATAATCTAGCAGCCCAAATTTTGGACTTTTTTAGTATTAATACCTAGAAGTTATGGATTGACTGTATCCATCCAAACTTCAAAAATGAGCATGCTGCTACTTGGCGAGTGTGAATTTACACGGAAGGAGTTTACCCAATCTACCAAAATTCTTTGGCTAATACGAATGCTTGGCGATTTGCTTCTGCGTGTGCAAATAGACAAACCCACCATTAATGCAACATATTCATTTATGGCTAAATATTTATTTTTTGAGTCTGGAGAATGACTAATTGGCTTTAGTTTTCGTATCCAAAATGCGAATGCGCTAGCAATTTTTGCCAAATTAGGACTGGCTAAACCAATACCCCTTAATGAAGAAAGCGCTTGTGTTTCAGCTTCCTTTACGATGTCTCCGTCTACAACAAGAGAAATTCCAAAACGAACTTCTGCATCATTAACCATTTCCATTAAAATAGAAACTGTCTTGATGCTATCTGGCACTTTTAGATTCCTCCGTCTTTGTTATGTAAAATGCCGACGACATTAAATCCTTCGTTAATCCAGTGATCACTGCCTGATCTTTGAGATAGTGATAACTATCAAGGATTGTTTCGGTATCAAGACTTTCGCCATTATTAGGAGATACGCAGCGTATTACGCCTGAGAAATCATGATCTGGACTAGATACTTGCATTAATAATGCCATAATAATGCCTATGTGGTAATGTGTAAAAATCAATGAAACATTATATTCAATTAGCCAAGATGCTAGCAATAGCTAGTGTAGATCATTAGCCAAAGCCTTATGAACATAACATATCCTACTAAATCTTGCCTAAACCGCAACCTGCCCAAACAGGGTACCAACCGCTGCAGTTGCGAACATAGCAGCCACACCCCAAAAAGTAACTCGACCCGCACCCAACCACAGCGATGAACCACCCGCATGTGCTCCCACCGCGCCCAATAGTGCTAAAAAGGCGAGCGTACTAACCCCAACCCAATCAGAAACTTGTGTTAATGGCGCAAACCACACCACAGCCAAAGGCAAAGCAGCACCGACGGTAAAGGTAATTGCCGAGGTTACGGCAGCTTCGACAGGCTTGGCATTGAGTGCATCACTGATCCCAATTTCATCACGGATATGGGCACCAAGCGCGTCATGCGCGGTTAATTGTTGCGCTACTTGCAATGCCAATTCGGGGGTTAACCCTCGCCCTTCATAGATTAAGGCTAACTCACGCAATTCTTCTTCGGGATGCAAGGCAAGCTCACGCGCCTCGCGTTCAATATCAGCTTTTTCGGTATCTGCTTGCGAACTAACCGACACATACTCACCCGCCGCCATCGACATCGCACCAGCCATTAAACCAGCCGTGCCTGCAACCAATAACTCATGATGACCAGCACCCGCCGCCGCCACACCAACAATCAAACTGGC
This sequence comes from Thiomicrospira cyclica, assembly GCA_020726325.1. Lineage (GTDB taxonomy): Bacteria > Pseudomonadota > Gammaproteobacteria > Thiomicrospirales > Thiomicrospiraceae. Next base: position 4,038 of record DYST01000092.1, read on the forward strand.
AGTAGAAATTAAGCCATCGTTAGCACCCAAAACAGCCGCACGTAACCAACCTGTACGATGAACAAAATGATGTTCTGGCACTGCGGCAAGATAAGTATTTTCCGTCGTCATTGCAATGCCTCTTAACTCAACACTAAATTATCACGATGAATCAAGGACTCTTCTTCAAGATAGCCCAATATCCCTTCAATCGCACTGGTTGGTTGACCTTTAAGCAGATTGCTTTCGCTAGCATCGTAATTTACTAAACCGCGTGCAACTTCTTGCCCAGCCATATCCACACAAACCACGACATCACCGCGTTCAAAATTGCCTTCGACAGCCAGCACACCAACAGGCAATAAACTTTTGCCCTGCTCACGAAGCGCGGCAACCGCACCCGCATCAAGCGTCACTGTACCGCGAGATTGTAACTGACTGCCCAACCATTGCTTACGTGCCGACATTGGCTCAACATCTGGCTCAAATAACGTTCCTAATACCTCACCTGCACGCAAGCGAAGCAATACATTCTCTTCACGACCTGCCGCAACCAAGGTCACCGAGCCAGAACGTGCTGCACGCTGTGCCGCACGCACTTTCGTTGCCATACCACCACGCCCTAAAGCGCCGCCATTAGGGCTTGCCATATCGACAATCGACGGATCTGACACCTTCACCTGATGCAATAAATAAGCGTCTGGATTGCTACGCGGATCGGCAGTGTACAGCCCTTGTTGATCCGTTAAAATCGTTAAGACTTCTGCACCCACTAAATTAGCAACCAATGCGCCTAAGGTATCGTTATCGCCCAAACGAATTTCATCAGTGGCAACGGTATCATTTTCATTAATGACGGGAATTACGCCTTGCGATAACAAAAAGTTGAGCGTACTGCGCGCATTTAAGTAGCGGTGACGATTCGATAAGTCATCGTGAGTCAACAATACCTGTGCTGTCATGATGCCATCATTAGCAAACAGACTTTCCCATGCTTGCGCTAAACCCATTTGCCCCACCGCTGCTGCCGCTTGTAGTGCTGGCAATTCTTTGGGACGTGCTGTCCAGCCTAAGCGTTTGATGCCTTCAGCAACCGCACCCGATGACACCAATACAATTTCGACTCCAGCTTGACGCAAAGCGACCATCTGTTTTACCCAACCAGCCATCGCTTCACGATTCAAGCCCTGACCATCGTTGGTTAACAATGCCGAGCCAATTTTAACCACCCAGCGACGACTTGATTGTAACTGAGACCGCTGCATCATTTAGTACTCCATGCCTTCATAAACGACTGGCGCAAGCGTTGGCTGCAATGCGGCTTCTGCTTCCGCTAGTGCTGCACGTTTTTCATCTAAGTAATGCATGATTGCCCATGTCAAATCCGATAAGCCTTCACCTGTTACGGTCGAAATACGAAAAGCTGGTTCTGTCCATTCTAAATCGGCAATGAGCTGATCGCAGGCTGCTTGTGCATCTTCTTCTAGTGCCAAATCCAGCTTATTCATCACCAACCAACGTGGCTTATCAATTAACTCTTCTGAATATTTCTCTAGTTCGGTTTCAACCACCCGCACATGATGCGCTGGATCTTCGCCCTCGCTTTCATCAACAGGCGGAAACATATCGACAATATGCAACAACAAGCCAGTACGCGATAGATGACGCAAGAATTGCACACCCAAGCCTGCCCCCTCAGCAGCACCCTCAATCAAACCAGGAATATCGGCAATACAAAAACTTTTATGATCGGCAACTTTCACCACACCCAAATTCGGATACAAGGTGGTAAACGGATAGTCAGCGACCTTCGGACGCGCAGCAGAAACCGCACGAATGAGACTTGATTTTCCTGCATTAGGTAATCCGAGCAAACCAACGTCCGCCAAGATTTTTAGCTCTAGCGTCAGGTTACGTATTTCACCTGGTTTACCAGGGGTACACTGACGTGGCGCACGATTGGTACTGCTTTTAAAGTGCAAATTACCAATACCATGCACACCACCACGCGCAACTAATAAACGCTCACCTGCATGAAGAAGCTCGCCAATGCACTCTTCAGTATCCGCATCCCATGCAATCGTACCGATAGGGACTTGCAGAATACGATCCGCACCACGTCGCCCTGTACAGTTATTGGGCTCGCCTTTGCCACCATTGGCAGCTTCGAAAATGCGCGTAAAGCGAAAATCAATGAGGGTATTTAGACTGTCGTGACCTTCTAGGTAAACATCGCCACCATCACCGCCATCGCCACCATTAGGACCGCCAAAGGGAATGTATTTTTCGCGACGGAAGCTAGCAATACCATTACCGCCCTTACCAGCTCTCACTTCAATATTGACTTCATCTACGAACTTCATACAATGCCCCTCTAGCCCAGACAAAATTTTGTCTATTTACGTTTTCTTAACGCGCCATTATAGCATTAAGCT
>DYST01000022.1 GCA_020726325.1 Thiomicrospira cyclica
TTTTCCTGTTTTTTCCTGTTTTTTCCTGTTTTTTCCTGTTTTTTCCTGTTTTTTCGTCAACGATATGTCGAGACGCAATAGATGATACTTCTATTGCTGGGCGTAGCCTTATTAATAATCCATCTTCCCCATCAGTACTAACAAAACAGCAAGACCGAATAACATCAAGACAATACTGACTTGAGTCTGTTTTCTGACGGCTGGATACAACCAAGCTGAAAAGCCAAATAACAGTAATGAATTCATCACCAAACGCAAAGTAGAGGCAATCGCAGCACCAACGATACCCCACTCACATAATGCCCAATAGAGGAAAGCAAAATAAACAGGCATTTCGAATAGATTCGTTTTAGCGGTAATGTCTGCCCGATCAATCGCTTGTAATAATGCAAAGGGCACAAAAGAGAGTGCATTGGCAAATAAGCCTAATGCAGCCCAATAAAGCACCCACTTACTCTGCTCGGCAAAAGACTCACCTAGCCATATCGTTAATCCTAACTGCCCTAGCGTCAATGCCGATAAAGCAACAGCAAACATCACCGCACCAATTAACAAAAGACTTTTACTAAATAGCTCTACCGTGCGCTGTGTATTGGATAAATAAGTGGCAGCAAAAGCAGGAAAAACAACCCCCATTAACGCTGAAGAAAAAACTTGCAGCTTCATTAGCATATCAACAGGTGTCGCATAATAAGCAACCATAGAAACCGATAACATGGCACCGATGACAAAGCGATCTAAAGTCGTTAAAATCGGGGTCATTACGGTGGAAACACTCATCCAACCACCAGAACGTAACAACTGTCTCTTATCGAGTTTGGTATGGGTATTGCTGCGCTGATGCCAAGACAACAACAATGACCAACTCGCCAGCAGATAACCAACGAATCCAAATAATCGTGCTAATACCAAGGATGCCATCACGCCAATCAGACCATAATCGGCTTGCCATGCCCAAACAGGAGCGATAAAAATAAGAATACCCATCAATACACGAATGAGACTGACTTTTTGTACCTGACCAGTCCCCTCGAGTACGGCAACCAACAAACTACTTGCAACCACAATCGGAATCGAAACTAATAACAACTGTACCGAAGTCATTGCCTCTTGTACTAAAACAGATGATAACGTCAGCACCTGACCCATAAGCCAAGGCGTAACTGCCTCAAAAACAAAAAAAACAACCGTTGCTGATAACAGCATCATCTTGCCTGCATACAAGCACAACGACCATAATGAGTCTTCGGCCTGCTGCGTCATGCGTTCAGACACTTCTCGCGTCAAAGCACGTCCCAGACCCAAATCGAATACACTGGCAAAACCAACCAAAGTCCAACCAAGGGTAAGCAAGCCAAAGACTTCCACCCCCATCTTGTCGATCAGCCATGGAATGGTTAATAAGCCAACGAATAACGGCAAACCATAGCCTAAAAGACTAAACAGGATTTTATACTTAATCTTACGCTCAATCACACGAGCATGCCTCTGTTAGCGCCAAACTAAACGCGGTATTAAATGCCGTCTGTGCAAAACCAAGCGCATTGTTGCGGCAAGCTTCAGGATCAAAGCGGGTTTGCTCAAAACGATCAATGGCATCCACTAAAGACGAAACCGATTGCTCGGCAAAAAACAAGCCCGTCACCCCGTCAACAACCGTTTCTAACGCCCCGCCTTTGCCAAAAGCAATGACAGGTGTACCACACGCCTGTGCTTCGACTGGGGTAATACCAAAATCTTCTTCGCCAGCAAAAACAAAGCCCTTTGCACGTTGCATCTGATCTTTAAGCACCGCAAAGGACTGAAAACCCAATAACTGAATGTGACTATGTCCTACTGCTTGTTGTTTAATTTTTGCCATATCAGGACCATCGCCAATCACCACCAGCTTTTTATCGGGCATGGTGGCAAAAGCTTGCACAATCATATCCATTTTTTTGTAAGGAACCATGCGCGATGCTGTCAGATAAAAATCTTCTTTATCTGCTACGAGCGTAAAGTCTTCGACTGCTACGGGCGGATAAATAACCTGAGCTTCGCGCCGATAAACCTTCCAGATACGTTTAGCAATAAAAGCCGAGTTTGCTAAAAAAACATCAACGCCATTAGCGGTACGATAATCCCACAAACGTAAACGATGCAACAGATATTTGGCAATCCAGCCCTTAAATCCTGTATCCAGTCCAGATTCGCGCAAATATTGGTGCTGCAAGTCCCACGCATAACGCATCGGTGAATGCACATAACTGATATGCTTTTGATTCGGGCTGGTAATCACCCCTTTTGCTACCGCATGACTGCTCGAAATCACTACGTCGTAAGCCGACAAGTCGAACTGTTCAACCGCTAGCGGCATCAATGGCAAATAGCTACGATACTTTTTACGCGCAAAAGGCAACTTTTGGATAAAACTGGTTGTGACAGTGCAACCATTCAAAAAATGACGTTCGCTATCGGGCAAAAAGTCAACCGTGCTAAAGACATCGGCTTGCGGATACAAGCGCAAAATTTGCTCCAGCACCCGCTCTGCACCTGCGTAGGTCACCAGCCAATCATGAACAACCGCAACTTTCATTTGCTGATCAAGTGCGCCCATAGCTATCTTCGAGACGAACAATATCATCCTCGCCCGTGTATTCGCCCACTTGTACTTCAATCATCACCAGATCAATTTTGCCTTTATTTTCGAGCCTATGAACCACCCCCATTGGAATATAGGTAGACTCATTCGGACGCACGGTGATGATCTGTTCGCCATTGGTAACCTCTGCTGTACCACTCACCACCACCCAATGCTCACTACGATGAAAGTGCTTTTGCAAAGAAAGCTTTTTACCGGGAGCGACAATAATGCGCTTAATTTTATACTTGGCTGTGTCGAGTAAAACCTCATAACTCCCCCAAGGACGATAAGCAAGACGATGCACATCGCACAACTCAGGTTTAATGTGTTTGAGCTGTGCCACCACATCTTTTACTTTTTGACTGCTGCCCTTTTTCGTAATTAACACCGAATCCGTGGTATCAATAATAATCAAATCATCGACATCAATCGCAGCAATGGCATGATTCCGTGTCACAATCATATTGTTGTGTGCATTGACCGTAATAATTGCTACATCGTCATCGCCGCGTTTTAAGATGGCATTACCATTAGCGTCCTTTGCCAATTCATCCGAGAGGCTATCGAAACTACCAACATCCGACCAATCCATATCTGCTGCAACGACTTTAATTTTTGTGCTTTTTTCCATCACTGCATAGTCAATGCTATCTTCAGGAATGGTAGCCATTTGCTCGAATGGAATGCGTAGCGTCTCGCCCTCTTGCATGCATGTTTGGTGTGCCAACTGACAGGCAGCAAACATATCGGGTGCATGTTGTGCTAATTCCGATAAAAACAAGCCTGCCTTGAAGCAAAACATGCCGCTATTCCAATAAAAATTACCCTGATCGATATAGCTTTGTGCCGTTAGCGCATCTGGTTTCTCTTTGAAAGATAAGACATCATTACCAGCGGCTTCAATATAGCCATAACCAATTTCAGGATAAGTCGGTACAATACCGAAAGTAACCAAATTGTCTTGCTCGGCAAGCTGTTTTGCCTGTGCCACAACCTGTTGATAGGCTGCTTCATTTTTAATGAGATGATCGGCGGGCGTGACCAAAACCAGCTCATCAGCATCGAGCGATAAGCAGGCTAAGGCAATGGCTGGTGCGGTGTTTTTGGCAACACTTTCGAGCAGATAGCGACTTTTAGTATGACCCAATTCATGTAGTTGGTCTTTTGCTAAAAAGTATTGCTCGGCATTAGAGACAATAAAAATATGATTACTTACGCTTAGGTTGCGCGTGACCGTTTTTTGAAATAATGATTGATCATCAAACAGCTTCACAAATTGTTTGGGTAAGAGTTTGCGGCTCAGTGGCCATAGGCGTGTACCAGAGCCGCCGCATAAAATAATATTGACCACATTAACACCCTTATTTTTTTAAGACAGACACGATAGGTTATGATTTGATTTTAGCAGAATGAACGTCATAACACCACGTCGCAAGCTGGCACTTTATTTGCTTACTTAATGGTTAAAATAAAAAAACCAAGACAGATATGAAAAATAAGAAAGGGTTGGGGGCTTGGGGGAAGGGCTGCACCATATGAGCAGCAACCCCTTGATTTAACCCCTTCCACCAAACAAAAAATTAAGCTAGGAAGTCTGGATAAGAAGCAAAGCGCGTTATTCAGACCTTCCCTAACACGGAGGCTAACGATTATGCTGACCAATGCTGAATTTATCGATAGCATGTATCAAAATGTGTTACTACGTACACCAGATACGGGTGGTCGAGCCTATTTTTTGAATCGACTCGATCAAGGATTAGCGACGCGTACCAATATTGCAGAAACCTTTTTAACCAGTGCCGAAGTTCAAGATATACCGACAGGCTTGGCAGGAATCTATCAAGCGGTTTTGGGGCGGCAGCCAGATTTATTTGGTTTGCAGTCGTGGGCGGGGGTTATTCATAGTGGCGCGACCTTGACGCAAGTTGCACAACAAATGAGTAAATCGACTGAATTTGCACAAAAATATGCAGGGATCACCAGCTCTTCCAGCCTAATTGATATGATTTACCAAAATGCGCTCGGTCGGACTGCCGATGCTGCTGGGCTGGCTTACTGGCAAGGCATCTATAACGCAACAGGAGACTTAGGCGGCGTTGCCACCAGTGTTGCCTTATCCGACGAAGGGCGAGCACGTAATGATGCGACCATGAAAAAAACGCTGATCTGGCATGCCGTCATCGGTAACGAGCCGACTGCAGCTCAAATCGCTGCATTACCGAACGATTCTAGCGCGCTTGCCGTTGCCATCATGCAACAACCAACGGCATCGCAAAGTGCCTTTTCATTTTGGGAAAATACAGGTACGCTTTATGGCAATCTAACCCTGACTGGTGCTGTCGTACTCGACTTGCCAAACAATACATTAACCATGAATAATGCGACGCAAAGCCTCACACAGGGCAGTTTACCGTCAGCAATTCATGCCGATTTTTCATTATTAAGCCCCCCCACAGAAGCACCAACGCAAGCCCCGACTACTACCACCACGACAACGACGACGGAACCAACAGAAGCGCCGCCAACCGTCTATCTCGTTACTGTTACAGGGGACGATGCAAACAATACCTATGTTGGCTCTGATCTGAACGATAGCATTAATGGCGGTAAAGGAAACGACGCCATTACGTTAGGATCTGGTGTGGATAGTATTTATTTTGCCGATAGCTACGCCAATAATGGCATGGATACCATTAATCAGTTCACACTTGGCACAGATCAACTCAACTTGACTGCCTTCTTAAATAAAACGACAACCACGCTATCGATGCTGGCAATTAATGCTGCGCAAAACTTACAACAAGCTTGGTCAAATGGCGATGTTTTGGTGCTACAAGGTCATAACTTAAATACAGATTCAGCTATTGCCAGTCTATTTGGCACAGGTCGCCCGATTGCTAACCCAACAGGGGCAGCCAAGGCTGTTGTCATCGCCGCCGATGTTACTGGCGATGCTGGTATTTGGTATCTCGCCAATCAAGTCGATACGCTATACATAACGCCTGATGAAATTACGCAAGTCGGGTTATTAACGGGTATTAATAATTTATTAGATCAGAATACGCTCATTTCTTTACGTGCCTCAACGCAAGCGAATGCTTTAGCACGTGTTATCTACGATACCAATAGTCTACTTGAATCAACCAGTAACGATGGTAGCATACGCAATAGCATCACCATTACCAGTATTGCCGATGGTTTTGTTGGTCGGATTGGCTCCGCTATTGGGACTGTTACCAATGTGCCAGCGGGTTTGACCGCTAAACTGATTAAAACCTCAGATACGACAGCAACCCTGAGCTTAATTGGCAAGGCAACGACACATACACTCGCCAATTCTACGACCAATTTAACCGTTACTTTTGCTGCCACCAGTTTTCTGTCAGGAAAGGCAGCCATTGATGCTGTGCGCAATGATCTGAATGTAGACTTTCTTGATCTTAACATTCAAGAAAACAGGGGTATTTTAACGCTTGTCGGCGCAGTACCCAATAACACCAGCATTGATCTAACAAAAGACAGTATTACCTCGGGTACAACGCCTGTTTCCTTAGTCTCTGGTAGTCTCGGTGCGGTTACAACGGTTGATTTAAGCGGTGTTACCACTACAGCAGGCATCATACCAACCATTAGTGTCATTGGTTCTAGTGCGATGGATGCCTTTATCAGCGCACCGACAGGGGCAAAACTGAGCGGTGGCGGTGGTATTGATGGTTATCTTTTGGGTAATGGCGCAGATACGGTTGTTTTTGAAAGCTCTGCTGCAATGAATGGTATTGATGTTATTAGTAATTTCAAACTTGGTGCTGCAGGCGATACGCTCGATTTTTCGGCATTTTTGAATGTGACGGGTAAAAATAATATTGCCACCAAAAATGCAATTAGCACCACTGCGCTGGCATGGAATAATGGTGATGTTTTGGTTGTACAAGGCGATACCATCGATACGGCGGCTAAAGTAGCCGCACTATTTGGCGCGGGCAAGGTGTTTGCCGCACCAACAGGACAGGCAAAAGCCGTTGTTGTTGTTTCTGACTTAATTGGCGATAGCACAGTATGGTATATCACCAATCAATCCACGCTTGGCATCACTGCCATTGATAGCACAGAGGTGCAAGAAGTTGCCTTATTAACGGGCATTAACAACCTAAGCTTAGTTGGTTTTGCGGCAAACAACTTTGCTTAACATCAGTTAACAGGATGGCATAACAGACGCTAGCACACTCCACATTGGTCTTTGCGCTGGCGTGGGGTAGTGTGAAGTTGGTATGGGTAGCACGCGTTGACACAACTTTTCGGGCATGGCTTCAATAATTGCTGTGGCAAAGCCGTGCCACGTGGTTTGCTTATCTCGCGCCGCGCTGAGATGGTAAACACCCGATTGCGCTTTAAGGTGTTCTATCGGTTGCTGTAGGATTCGTGCTGTCTCTGCTGCCAAATCGCGCGCATCATTTGGAATGCCATATTGATCGGCAATAATCGTGAGTTCTTCTCGTTCACGGGCAAGACGCTGCATGGTACGATAAAAATTATTGCCATAATCGGGGTGATAGACCCAGCTTGTTCTGAAAATTAAATAATCACACCCACTGTACCTAATCCCTTCCTCTCCCATTAACTTGCTGTAACCATAATAATTAATGGGATTGGCTGTATCTGTGGGTAGATAAGGTGTTGTTTTCTTACCATCAAAGACATAGTCTGTTGAATAATGAACGAGTAATGCACCGACTTTTTTTGCCTCTCCCGCCAAGATGGCAGGTGCTGCCGCATTCGCTAAATAGCAATTAACCTGATCAGTTTCGGCTTTATCAACGCCAGTATAAGCAGCAGCATTGACAATGATCTGTGGTTGATGATCGCACACAGCCTGTGCAACGGCAGTTAGGTCGGTCATGTCGAGTTCATCGCGCCCTAGTGCAACCACTTCGCCAATGACAGGCAATTGTTGCGCCAGTTCGTAACCTAATTGACCATTTTTACCCAATAATAAAATTTTCATGACTCAAACACCTGAGCATCGTTAAGCAAAGGTTGCTGACGATCTTTATCAGAAAGCAATGCCTGCGATAGATCAATTTGCCAATCAATGGCAATGCTCGGGTCATTAAAAGTAATGCCCCTGTCACAGTCTTTGTTATAGTAATTATCGACCTTATATTGAAAAATAGCCGTTTCTGACAACACAACGAAACCATGAGCAAAGCCTCGTGGCATAAAAAGCTGACGCTTATTATCGCTACTTAATTCAACGGCAACATACTGTCCAAAGGTCGGACTAAATCGACGAATATCTACCGCGACATCGAGTACCTTACCTTGCACCACACGCACTAATTTACTTTGCGCGAAAGGCGGTAATTGATAATGCAATCCACGTAAAGTGCCATGAGTCGAATAGGATTCGTTATCTTGTACCCAGTCAATTTTTCCAATATGTTGTTGAAATAAGTCGTGACGATAGCTTTCAAAAAAATAACCACGAGGGTCATGCCATACTTTGGGTTCGATAATAATAACATCAGGAATGGTGGTTGGAATGAATTGCATGATCAAAGAACACTCACTTTTCACTATCTTTAGAGACACCATAAGCGAAATAGACCAGTGCAGCAAAAAATAAAACAATAGCGATCACCAAAGGAACTTCTGGGGAAATCATCATAACTCTCCTATACGATCTGTCAGTTTTAACAAATTACGAACAACAAAAACAAAGACGAACACGAGTAAGATGGCAAAGTCTGCGCCCAACCAGTAGTATAAATCAAAGACACCACTTCGATAACTACTAATGACTCCCGCCAACACCAAAGACTCTACACCAATCAACAATGTGATTGCCAAGCGATAGTTATTTAAGCGTTCCTTGACTTCATCTAACCTCGCCATATTCTACTCTCGAATCAATCGTAACAGATACTGACCATAGCTATTTTTACTCATTGGCTGCGCCAGTTTTTCTACCTGTTCGGCGTTCAAATAACCCATGCGGTAAGCAATTTCTTCTAGACAGGCAACCTTTAAGCCCTGACGTGCCTCGATAATACTGATGAAGTTGCTCGCCTCAAGTAAACTTTCATGCGTTCCTGTATCGAGCCACGCATAACCTCGCCCCATGGTTTCAACGCGCAGTTGTCCCATATTCAAATAGGTTTCATTAACCGTGGTGATTTCTAATTCGCCCCGATGCGAAGGCTTAATGGTTTTGGCAATATCAAGCACTTGGTTATCATAAAAATATAAACCCGTCACCGCAAAGTTACTTTTTGGCTGTTTTGGCTTTTCTTCGATGCTAATCGCTTTACCTGCCTTATCGAACTCAACAACACCAAAACGCTCGGGATCGGTAACATGATAGGCAAAAATCGTCGCACCGCTAGGCTGTTGATTCGCATTCTGCAATAGTTTACTCATGCCACTGCCATAATAGATATTGTCACCTAAAATTAGGCAAGAATCATCGTTACCAACAAAATCAGCACCCAAAATAAACGCTTGCGCTAAGCCATCGGGGCTTGGCTGCACGCAATAAGAAAGGTTAAGTCCCCATTGATGACCATCTCCTAACAACTGCTCGAAACGCGGCGTATCTTGTGGCGTGCTAATAATTAAAATATCACGAATCCCTGCTAACATCATTGTCGATAGCGGATAATAAATCATTGGCTTATCATAAATAGGCAACAATTGCTTAGAAACGGCTAAGGTCGCAGGATACAAACGTGTACCCGAACCACCAGCTAAAATAATACCTTTTCTATTCTTGTTCATGCTCAACGCTCCGTGTAGTTTTTATCTAGCCACTGCTGGTACTCACCCGATTGCACTTGCGCTACCCAGTCTTGATTGTTCAGATACCAATCAATTGTGGCAGCAATACCACTCTCAAAAGTTTCTTGTGGTGTCCAACCAAGCTCATTTGCCAACTTGCTGGCATCGATGGCATAACGATGGTCGTGACCAGGACGGTCGGTTACATATGTCATTAAACTTCGACTGGCTTTACCTTGCGCCGCTGGGCAATGTGGATGCGTGACAGCAAGCGATGCATCCGCAACAAAGCGAGCATCCACAAGGTCACAAAGTGTATGAACCACTTCTAAATTGGTTTTTTCATTATGACCACCAATACAATAAGTATCGCCCACCCTACCTTGCTCAAAAACACGGTGAATCGCACGCGCATGGTCATCGACATAAAGCCAATCACGCACATTATCGCCCTTACCATAAATAGGCAATGCCTTGCCAGCAAGGATATTGAGAATCATTAATGGAATGAGTTTTTCGGGAAAATGGTAAGCACCGTAGTTATTCGAACAGTTGGTTACAAGCACAGGCAAACCATATGTATGATGCCATGCACGCACGAGATGGTCAGAGCTGGCTTTGCTGGCAGAATAAGGCGAGCGTGGATCGTAAGCCGTTTCTTCGCTAAAAAAGCCTGTTTCGGCCAAACTACCAAATACTTCGTCGGTAGACACATGGTGAAAACGAAAATCTTGCTTGCGTGCATCATCCAACTGATTAAAATAAGCGCGCGCTGCTTCCAACAAGGTAAAAGTTCCGACAATATTGGTGCTAACAAACTCACCCGCACTACTAATCGAACGGTCAACATGGCTTTCAGCGGCTAAGTGAATCACACCCATAGGCTGATGCTGTATCAATAACGCATCTAAAGCAGCACGATCGCAAATATCGAGCTGTGCAAAAGTATAACGTGCATCACCCTGAATACTTGCTAAGCTGGCTAAGTTTCCTGCGTAGGTGAGTTTATCGATATTAACAATCGCATAATCACTATTGACCATTAAATGACGAATCAATGCCGAACCAATAAAGCCCGCGCCACCTGTAATAAAAACTGTTTTCATAACCTACCCAGAACAAACTTAACGATCATAGCCTTCTATTTTGACCGAAATAGCTCAGAAAATCAAAAAAACATCTAAATTGTAATCTCACTGTCACCAACAAGTCTTAGCATAGCGTCGTAATAGTAACTTTAGGTTTCGACCGTATCACTTAATCAGGAGATTTTGATGCAACGCTTTTCACGTCGTCCACTCGCTTTAGCGATTAGTGCCCTTATGTTAGGTTCAGTAACTTTATTAACAGCTTGTAACGAAAGCACCGACCCAGTTACGGCGACTGGCGTAACTTTCAGTGAAACACCTGCACCATCTAGTGCAGAAAAAATGGCTGTAACCCATACGAGCTCAGTCGCAACCGTGACTTACAGCGATGGTACAACCAAAGACTATCCATTAGCTTATAACAAACTATTTGGCGTGAAAGACAAAGTTGGCAGCAATCCTTATCCTGCTGGTCAAGTATTCAATAGCCAAATGCAGCCTGTGAATGATACCAGTGGCAAACCTGCTGTGATTGAAACGCCTGATGCAAACAGCTTGCTTAATATCGATGGCAAACTATACTTAGTAACGCATTACGAATATGATTGGTTGAATGGCGACGGTTCTGAAGCAACATCTCGTATGCCAATGAGCATGACCTTAACAAACGTTGCTCAAGATGCAACAACAGGCAAGCTAACAGCAACCAATCAAACACCAATTAACTTTTCAAATGTTGGTGGTTTGTGGATTCCTTGTTTCGGTAGCCAAACACCTTGGAATACCCACCTAGGTTCAGAAGAAGACTATGACCTACAGTACAACCCAAACAGCAAAGGTTATTCTGCAACATTAAGCGGTGTTGCTGTGATGCGTGATGTTTATGGTAACGTCAATGCTAGCCCTTATCACTACGGTTATTTAACTGAAGTGGTGGTGGGTAGCAATGGTTCGGCGACACCAGCGAAGCACTACGGCATGGGTCGTGGTACTTGGGAAATGGGCAAGGTAATGCCTGATGGTAAAACCGTTTATTTCGGTGATGACGGTACAAACGTTGCCATGTTCATGTTTGTGAGCAACACAGTGAATGACCTAAGCAAGGGTGGTACACTCTATGCTGCTAAGTGGACACAGACGAGCGCGGCTGGTACTGACGGTGGTACAGCAAACCTAACATGGGTTAAATTGGGCAGCAGCACAAGCGATGCACAGATCAAAGCTTTAGCAGACACCAATACATTCGAAAGCATCTTTAACAACGGCACATTTGATAGTGCGACCAAAACCTGTTCTGCTGGCAAGTGGGTTCGTGCTGGTTCGACTAATGACGAATGTGTGAGCATTAAGCCAGGTCAAGAAACAGCGGCTGCTTTCTTAGAATCGCGTCGTGTTGCCGCAATCAAAGGTGCAACGACTGAATTTAACAAGATGGAAGGTGTTGCGGTTAACGCCAAAGACAAGAAAATCTATGTTGCCATGTCTTATATCGACAAAGGTATGTTAGCAAGCACCAGCAGCCCAACAGATGATATCAAGTTGGTTAAAAACAGTGCAGGTGCGACTTATACCATTGATGCCAGCAGTGGTGTGAAGGATACTGAAGGCAATGCGATTCACTCTGATTATGTCGGTACTAAGATGTATGTTGAAGCAGCATTATTAGGCAAAACAATCACGACAGATGCACTAGGCAACACCTCTGATCCTGCTAAAATTGCCAACACAGACAACGTCTTCTTCTCTGAAGGCATGCGTACTTTATTCGTTGGTGAAGACTCAGGTACTCACGTTAACAACTTTGTGTGGGCATATAATGTCGATAGCAAAAAGTTAACACGTATTTTGAGTGCTGTTGCAGGGGCAGAAAACACTGGCTTGCAAGTTGTTGATAATATGAATGGTCAGGCTTATATCATGAGCAATAGCCAACATCATGGCGACTTTATCAGCACCCACAATGCAACCAGCAAAGCGACACTAGAACCAATGATCGACAAGTTCGATGCCAATATTGGTTATATTGGTGGTATGCCAGCCTTAAAATAAGGCAGTTACGCCATTCACTTCTTGAAAAGCTGGCAACACACTGTTGCCAGCTTTTTTTGTTTATAAAGATTATGTAGGAGACACAACGATGATTGATCGCGATATACTCAAACGCTCTGCCATTAGAGCGAGTATTCTTACCCTATTCGTTATTGGTTATTTAGGCTGCACAGAAGAATGGCAAGCCCCTAAGGCTGCAGTTGATGTCGATACACCCTTAGTTCATAAATTAGTTGGTGATCGCATCAGCCCACTGATGTTTAGTAATCCCTACGCGCAAGTACCCGCACAGTGCTATATCGAAACTGCTGCAGGTACGCAAAATGCCTGTCTGTTCTGCCATACTAATGGTGTCTGGGCGCAAGGCATGGGCAATAACAACCCACAAGCAGGCGCGTTTGCCGACATCGGCAACTTCCAGCGTGAATACAGCTTCGCTCCCTACGATAGCAATACACCATTGGCAACCATAAACCGTTGGGAAAACACCCTATTTCCCGAAAAATTAGCTGCCCATGTTGCCAGCCTAGGGCTAGACCCGCAAGCATGGGATATGCAGGCCTACATCCGCCAAGACAATTGGCAAGCGGCTTACAACCAACGTCCACTCAAAACCAACGCATGGGATAGCGGCACAGATTCACCCTTTCGCTTACTGCCAGCACTTGACCCGAGCGATTTGCCCGCACAAGCTGACGGCTTTGTCCGCACCAGCCGTGGCGAGAACAGCTTTTTTAGAGATAGCGCGGGCATGAATACAGGCTGGCGTGCAATCAACTTTATGCCATATGGGATTTTTAGCCCACAAACGGGCTCTGTTTCGGGTATTTATATCCGCTTGCCTGTTGCCTTTATGCAAGACGAACAAGGCAAATTTGATACACAAACCTATAGCAACAATCTGGAATTACTCGCAAAAGCAGTGCAAAACCGTTTGAGCGAACAAGACAGCAAAACTTATTTCGGTAACGCCACTGCGATTGCAGTGCAAAAAGGCGTTTACCCTGTTGGCACAGAGTTTGCCCATCCGCTGCATTATGTCGATATCGAAGCAGATGGCAGCAACCAGCAGATTAGCCGATTTACAGGCACACGCAGCCAGCACGTTAAAGAAGTGCGATACATGATTAAATGGGAAGACTACAATCCCAATGGACACCGCCCAACAGCAGGCGCAGATCCAAGTAATATTTTAGGCAGCGACAGCCAAGGTTGGGTCGATAATGGTGCTGGCTGGTATTTGGTTGGCTTTATTGAAGATGCAACAGGGGCATTACGCCCACAGCATCGTGAAGAGATGATGCAGTGTATTGGGTGTCATTCTGGGGTGCGTGAAACAGAGTTTCCGACCTTTACCAGTGGTTCTGGCAATACCGTGGACAGCACTTGGTCATTTCCACGTCAGTTAGCGAACGGACAGGGCTGGCAAGAAATGAACTACCTTGGTTATGTTGCAGGAAAAGGCGCGACCATCCCAGAGCCTATCAACCGCGATCAGAAAATCGGTGAATATCGCTTATTTTTAGAACATGTCGTCGGTGCAAACTTGTATGGTCAAATGCCTGCCAGTATCGAAAGCTATTTGAGTACCAAGATTACCACCGCAAATGGCTACACGAGCAACTGGACTGCCATCGACACCAGTAGCGCACAAGCCTATCACGATAATCAAAAACTGCGTCAGAAGCTAATGCGTGAATTAACCGCTAAAGGAGACTACAAAGACGCGCAAGGACAGATCAAAGCCGAGCTTTTCTACCCACCAAAAGAGGATGCTTTAGCAGGAGCAGCACGTTATCGTCAGGTGGTTGCCACACAAAGCTTTATTAAAGGCAAGGATGTTTTCCCACAAACGCCGCATACGTTTAAGGCAATGCGACCCGATAGCGATCCCGTGCGTAAAATTGATGACAGTGCCTACGCTTTTGGCGAGGTAATTACTGAGCGCAGCATCGAGCATGACAATCCAGCAAGCATCACTTACCGTGCTGGCAATCAAGCAACAGAAATCGATCCCGATTTACCTTTTGCGCAAGGCGGTAATTACTTGCCCAATTACACACCGTTTTTTCAATAAGCAATTGCAAAAATAACAGGGTTTGAGTCTGGGGGAAGGGATACACCAATACTGCATGTAACTACTTGGTTTACGCCCTTCCACCAGAGGCAAAATAGTTTAGGGACTGCAAATTATCGTATAATGCAGACATCAGTTAATGGGGTGGTGTCATGCGATTTTTAGATGTCAAAACAGATTATGCTTTTAAGCGTGTGTTTGGTGCCCAGGAATCGGTACCGATTCTGATCAGCTTTTTAAATGCGGTGCTAGAGTACGAAGATGAACATCGTATCGAGAGCCTCAAGATTATCGATCCTTATCAAGCACCCAAACTTGCTGGCATGAAAGACACCTTTGTCGATGTTAAAGCCAAACTGTTTAATAAAAAAAATATCATTATCGAAATGCAGGTTGTGCATTCTAAAAACATCGAACAACGCATCCTGTACAATGCCGCCAAGCAATACGCCAATCAATTACAGCGAGGAGAAGACTATCACCTGCTCAATCCTGTTATTGCTTTAACGCTGGTCGATTTTACGCTGTTTGATGAGATTGAATCTTACTTGTCTCGCTTTCAACTGATCGAAAAAGAAACCTTAGTTAAATACACCGACGATGTCGAGTTAGTGTTTATTGAATTGCCTAAGTTTACCAAGACAGAGCCAGAGCTCCTCACCATCGAAGACAAATGGCTTTACTTTATTAAACATGCAGCCGATTTAAGCGCGATACCGCAAAGCCTTAACGAACCTTGTATTGTTGATGCCTTTAGTCGCATCAATGAAGCGGCACTGACACCCGACGAGCTAGAATTACAACAAAAGCGTCATGCGTTTATTCAGATACAGCGCACGGGGTTAGAGCTTGCGGAAGAGAAAGGCGAAGCAAGAGGGATTGGGATTGGGATTGAAATGGGTATCGAAAAAGGTCGTGAGGAAGGTCGTGAGGAAGGTGAATTAAAAGCGAAACAGGAAATTGCTCAAGGTATGCTCAGTAAAAAGTTAGATATTGATCTGATTGTTCAGTTGACAGGCTTAACCTTAGAACAGGTCTCGGCTTTACGCTCATGGTAAGCGTTATACAGGGGTTGCTTGTTCTACCCGAAATCGATCCCGATTTACCTTTTGCGCAAGGCGGTAATTACTTGCCCAATTACACACCGTTTTTTCAATAAGCAATTGCAAAAATAACAGGGTTCGCTAAAAACAGAGCCCTGCCCTTCATCTTAATGACATTTATTTGTCATATAAATGCTAAGTTTATTTTTTACACTATTCGTTCTTTTTAATTGTTTTAAGGAACATGGTGATGATTAAGTATTCTCCGCTTTATTTAGCAATCGGATTGCTTTTATCTGGCTGTAATGAATCTAATGACCCAAATGTACAAACAGGTATTTTTGTTGATGGTTTGGTCAATGGCGTTAGCTATCAAACAGCAACACAATCTGGCGTGACGAACACCAAGGGTGAGTTTTCATACATCGATGGTGAAAGCGTTACGTTCAAATTAGGGGCAACAACCCTTGGTACGCTTGCCGCCAAAGCGATGGTGACACCACTCGATTTTGATAGCAATGCAACACGCACCAATCTCACACCAAAAGTAACGAATATTGCACAGTTTTTGCAAACCCTAGATAGCGATTTAGATCCTAACAATGGCATTCAAATCACAGAAGCAACACGTACTGCACTCAACACAATTTCGATTAATCTAGCAGCTACTGACTTTACTGCAGAATTAAATGCTCGTTTACCCGAAGATAAGCGTCCAAGCAAGACAGCAATTAGTCAAGTCGTTGCACGAGAGCATTTACAAACGACTTTAGCAAATTATGGTCTGGCAACAAAAGAAACCATTAGCAGCATACCAACGGTGGCGGAAGTGACTCGCTATGGTGTTGATACCAGTGCTGTTGATTTAGACTATAACGGTGCCTTTGTTAATAACTTTGCGGCACAAAATAACAAACTTAAGTTAGGTATTGGTTCTGGTTTAGGGGTCTTGGAAGAAGGTAACGGCATCATCAAATTGGTTACCATTACTGACCGTGGTCCTAACTTAGATGCACCAACATCACCGATTTCGGGCAACACCGATGGTTATACTTACACCGCAAGTAAAATTTTCCCATTGCCAACATACACACCACGCTTTGCAACCATTCATGTGACAGAAAATAAAGCAGAATTAGACGTTAAATCGGTTACTATGTTAAAAAACCAAGCCAATCAGGTTGTTTCTGGTCGTCCCTTATTACCAGGTACAACAGGTGCGACGGGTGAAGTTGCGATTGCAGAAAATCTTGCTCAACTCACAGGCGACATCAACGGTCTCGATCCTGAAGGGATTGTTAAAGATGCCCAAGGTAACTTCTGGATTTCTGATGAATACGGTCCCTTTATTATTAAGCTAGACAGCACAGGTAAAGAGTTGGCTCGCTATGCACCAAACAGCGTTTCAGGTGCAGCGATGGGTACAGGCTTACCTGCGATTGTTCAACAACGCAATCCTAACCGTGGCATGGAAGGCATTGCCTTTTCACCAGAAGGTATGGTGTATGGTTTGGTTCAAAGCCCACTGGTTACGACCGAAAATGGTAAAACAACACCAGCATACAAAAAAGGGGCTTTTTTACGTTTGGTTGAGTTGAATCCTGCTGATGGCACGACTAAAACATTTGCCATCCCAACCAAAGCTAAGACTGGCGCAAGCATCGGTATCGCACCGAAAGATGTTAAGGCTGGTGACTTAGTGGCATTGGGCAATGGCAAATTCTTGATGATCGAACAAGGCAAGGACTTGAAAGGCACGTTATTCAATGATGTTACTCTGATCGATATCACAGGAGCAACAGATTTAAATACGAAAGATGCTGCATATAGTGCCAATATGAGCGCACCAACGAGCAAATCGGTTGAAGAGTTAGTTAACTATGATCCTAAGGCTACAGATACCACTTCTGCTATTGATACCAAAGCAACAGCAAGAGATGCCTTGTTCACAAGCAATGGCATTAAAGCTGTCAGCAAAACGCAACTATTCAACCTACGTGATTTGGGTTGGTTGACAGAAAAAGCCGAAGGTTTAGCGATTTTAGCAGACAAACAGACGCTATTCGTTATCAACGACAATGACTTTGGTGTGAACTACGAAATCACTGGTGGTTGTAGTGCAAAACAACCAAACTTAACTAAGTATGGTGTTATTGTCGGTCAAAATGGTGCTGCAGGTTCATTAGTGCTGAACGATAGCAGTTGTACAGCAAGTCAAACGGTCGTTAATAACGTGCTTAATGATGCAACAGAGCGTCAAACACGTCTGTGGAAAATTAAGTTAACAACAGCACTTCAATAAACTGCTTCTTTTGTCTCTGTACCTGGCCATCGTACAAGGTACAGAGCTTTCTACAAACGCAAGCAAACCGCTAATCTATTGCTATAAATTTATTCTATTGATAGATTACTAATTTTTATTGTAAAATTAACCGTGGGCGAGCTATATAACCAAATGGAGACAAAAACCATGCAGCAAAAAACTTTTATGGACAAATATCCTATTTTTGAGATGACCCTCAGCAAAAGTGAGTGTCGCTTTGAAAATATGGGGGAAATTATTGATTACTTAATCACGCAGGTTGAAACACACCCGAAAGCGACTTTTATCGCTCAATTCGATCATCTGGCGCATACACGCAAAATTGAAGGTGAAGTGAATCCTGATATTTTGGCTGCTGGGCATGTCATTTTCTGTTTTGGTACAAAACTACCAAATGCGCAGGTTATGGCGGTACGTCCACGCAGTATTGCAGTGACAGAGTTTGCTGATTCTTTTGTGATTAATTTCATGGAACCACCCATGCCCGTTGCAACCGAGGCAATGGAAGGTTGGGTTAAGTCGTTACAAAAATAACGACTCGAACCCTGTTCAAGAGCCTGGGCACTTCTAAAAACCCCACTTCGTGGCATTTTTAGCGTCCCTAAATTATTTTTCCTCTGGTGGAAGGGCTTAAATCAAGTGGTTACATGCAATATTGGTGTATCCCTTCCCCCAGACCCTCAACCCGTTAGGTTATTAGAGGTTCCCGCCTGTAATATCAGGCTCTTTTTAATTGCTCAAGCTGTTCTTCTATGGTCTCTGCTGTCATCCACTCTCGCCTTTTTTCTCGACTGATACCCAAACCATCGGCATACCATGCCAAATGCTTACGCGCCAAACGCACGCCATAAAACTCGCCATAAAAGCTGTGCATACTGTGAATATGCCTGTGGATAACTTGGTGGATAATGTGTATATCTGGCTGAGATAAAATCGATCCTGTTTGTAAGTAATGCGCCACCTGCATAAAGAACCAAGGCTGACCATTCGCACCGCGACCAATCATTGCTCCAGCCGCGCCTGTATAGGCAAGCACCCGCTTCACCTGTTCTGGGGTAGTCATATCGCCATTTGCAAGGATCGGAATCTTGACTGCTTGTACCACTTGCGCAATGGTTTCGTATTCTGCCTGCCCTAGAAACTTATCTTCCCGTGTACGACCATGAATACTAACCAATTGAATACCTTCATTTTCTGCGATTTTTGCAATCGAAATTGCATTTTTACGATTCGCGTCAGTACCAGTACGAATTTTGAGTGTAACAGGGGTATCGGGCACGGCTTGTACCACCGCTTTACAAATATCGGCAACCAATAACTCGTTACTGAGTAATGCCGAGCCTGCTGCCACAGAGCATACTTTTTTAGCAGGACAGCCCATATTAATATCAATAACATGCGCTCCTGCAGCGACTTGTAGCTGTGCAGCAAGTGCCATATCCTGTGGATTATTTCCTAAGAGTTGAACCGCAATCGGAGCTTGCTCTTGTGTTTGCACAATACGAAAGGTGCTTTTATTTGTCCCCATTAAGTCACTACGACTGTGCAACATTTCACCCACCGCATAACCTGCCCCCCATTCACGACAGATATTACGCCACGGAAAATCGGAAACACCCGCCATCGGGGCTAAAACAAGATTATTCGGCAAGACATAATGCCCAATAGCTAGGGGACGGAGAAGCAATGACATTATTGTTCTGTTAGCGCAGAACGCAAACCAAGATACTGAACAAAAGGCTCAAAATCTCTATCGCTGTACAATAAAGCATAATTTCTTTCGATACATGCGGTTGCAATCAAGGTATCCATTGTTTTACGAATGGTGACACCTTGAGCACGAAGTAAGCGAAAATTGCGTGCGGACTGAATCGCAACGTCCTTACCAAAAAGATCAACGACATCAAGATAACTCATCAGTCTCTTCGCATCGTTAAATGCTTTTTCACTAGAAAACCCCTGCAAGACTTCAGCTAAAATTAAGTCCCCTGTCAAGAGGATATCTTTACCAAGAAAATCATCCAAGCGTTCCGTTTGCAAGGTTTGATTGCCACGAAAGTAATCAATCCAAACGCTAGAATCAACGACAATCATCAATCTCGTCTCATCTCATTCAAATCACCTTGCCAATCGAGCTTACCGCGAAATTGCTTAATTTCTTCCTGCTGACGCAAACGCAGCAAAGTCTGCAAACCAAGTTCTACGACTTCACGCTTCGTTTTAAGCCCTGTTAAACGCAGCGTTTCTTGCAACAAAGCATCATTAATAACAATGTTAGTCCGCATAATGACAACCTAAATGTGTATAATTTTTTGGTATTATACACATAAAAAGCGCGAAAATCGCGCTTTTTATCTAACAGACGTAACCCAAAGCACCAGTGCCTTCTCGCATTGAAAAATAAAACGATCTCGGTTAGCTATACTGCCCGCGTGCCATAACTCTAAATCGATGCTGGCGAAAAGCGTCTTCACCCAGCTCATGAATCGCCTGTAACTGCACACGTGATGGACGAGACAAAGCAAAACCACGCCACGCCAACAAACCAAAACCAGAAAACATCATCATTGTACCAAGGACAGAATCCGTTAATACGCTCGTATAATAAGGCAATATCAAGCCACACAAACCAACTGCTAATGCTAACAAACCCACCTTGTCTAACTGGCGTATCGGGGTCAAAGACACCTTAACCGTACCACGAGAAAGTTGAGCATACACTTGCGCTGCTGCTTTTTTTTGCTCGTGCGAAGCAGGATAGCTCACCGACACATATGACTTAATCTGTCCCGCTTCAAAAATGGGATTCACATTAACAGCAACCCAATAATGGTCACCGTTTTTACGCTTATTTTTGACCACGCCAAACCACGGACGACCTGAGCTAATGGTTTGCCATAAGTCTTGAAATACCGTTTTTGGCATATCAGGATGACGCAAAATACTATGTGGTTTACCTTTAATTTCAGACTCAGAGTAACCACTCACCTCTAACAGCGTTTTATTGTAAGCAACAATGTTACCTTGCATATCTGCCGTCGATAAAATGACCGAGTCCGCTGCTAACTCATACTCATTACTCATTGCATCAAACCTCTTTACCTAATTACTGACCATCATAATAAAGAATTACTGATTGTATATGCTGACATTTTCTCACAATACAATTAATAAAAGTATGGGTTTAATAACAAAAAGATCAATCGCGCCATTAAAAAGATAGAATTCTTATAAAATCGTTTAAAAACAAATTATTAAACAACCATCAAAGGTTGCATAAATTGATAGCCTTTAGCGCGTTGCACCTTAATCAGCGTTTCCTTGTCAGAGGAAAGACTTTCTAACTTTTTACGCAAACGACTAATTGCTGCTTCTAAACGATGCAACTGATAATAATCATCGTCAGCATCACCCCCCAAGACCTTCAGTAGCGCCTGTTTATCGGCAGAGCCTGCATCAGAACAAGAAAACACCTCAAGCATACAAACCTCAGTCCAAGTCAATGTTAGGCTAGCAACAGCGTCGAGTGAATTGGGAATAATCGGTGCGCTAATGGTCATTTTTCGTTTATCGAGTAACCAACAAGCATCTGTAGCAGTCATCGAAACAAGAGCAGGAGAATTTGTTTCAGCTAACCGACGCAATAAGCTCCCAATAATCATAATCAATTCTTGGTAATTGACAGGTTTAGGCAAATAATTATCCGCCCCGAGCTGATAACCAAGGAGTTTATCATCTAAACTGACGCGGGCAGTCACCATAATCACGCCCATTTTTGGATGCGACTCTTTGATGCGCTGCACCACAGACAAACCGTCTTCATCAGGCAACCCCAGATCAAGGACAAGAACCGCAGGCATATGCGACACTAAATAAGCATCCAGTTGCTGCGCATCGCCAACACCATGCACATCCATGCCCGCATGTCTTAGGTTTAATAATAAATCATCAAGCAAGTCTTCATTGTCTTCTACAATCAATATGGTCGACACGTTATTTTCCCCTACTGACTCAATACTTTGGGTAATTTAAGCGTAAAAATACTACCCTGACCATTAGGCTGCGGACGATAAGATAAAGACCCTTGATGCAATACGGCAATTTTATTAACCATATATAACCCTAAGCCCACCCCCGGAATATCACCCAGATTTTTACCACGCACATAAGGCTTAAAAATACTTTCAACTCGATCATGATCAATGCCTCGCCCTGTATCTTTTACCGAAATCAGACACCAAGCACCCATTTCATTGCTCAAGCCTTCAACTTCTAACCAAATTACCGTGTCGGCTGGGCTATATTTAATGGCGTTATCCAATAAATTACCAACAGCCAAACTCAACAACCCAACATCCGCCATCACCATAGCCTGCTCAGAAACCTGACAATGCATCATTTGATTCCCCTTGTATTGCGGCATTAGCCCCAAGCAAAAAGATGATAAATCAACAGGCTGTGGCGATAATTCAAAACGACTATTATCTAATTTCCCTTGCTGCAAAAAGCGATCAACCAAGTGATTTAAGCGTTTCGCTGCCCGATCAATACGATCTTTACGCTTTTCAATTTCTTCTGGCTTACTGTCGTCTAAAATTTTTAAGGATTGCAGAGCACCATCAATCATCGCAATCGGTGTTCTGATTTCATGGGCAATCATCGCAAAAAACTCGGCTTGCTCCTTGCTGTATTTTGCCTCTTGTCGCACCTGATTTTCAGCATAACTTGCCTTTTCTAACGCCACCTTATTTTGCGCTTCCATTAACTGATAGCGATAACCTTGCTCTTTGCGTCGAAAAAACAACCATAGTGCCAGTAAAAACCCTAATACCAACATGGCAACCATATAGGGTAATAGCGCGCGCATCATTGAAATATAATCAACTTTAGTTACCACATCCAAATGCACCCAACGGTTATACATCTCACGCGCCTGTTCGGGCGACACCTGATCTAATGTCTTTTGCAGAATACTGAGCAATAATGGCTGACTATTATGCACCCCAATCGCTAAATCAAAACGTGCATCTGCCTGCCCAACCACCTGTAAACCAACAATCGCAGAGCGTTTGATTTCGTAATTGATTGCTGCCAAATTATCGGATAAACCATATACCCGACCACTAAGCACGGCTTGCAGTCCTTCTTTTAGAGAATCGACAACAACAAGCTCTATCTGTGAATAATTACGTTTTAAGTATTCTTGCGACCAATACCCTTTAACAACAGCGATTTTATGATGCGCCAACTCATCATAACGCTCAATAAATCGCTCGCCCTCTTTTGCAACTAATACCATGGGAAAAGATAAATAGGGTCGCGTAAAGTTGATATATTGGTTACGATCTGGCGTACTCACCGCACATGAAACAACAGCTAAATCACCGCGCAGAGCCATTTCTGTAACCTCTGACCAAGGAATATCTTTAACTGGCGCAAAGGTTACGCCTAATTTTTGCTCAAATAACTTGAAATAATCAGCAGCCAAACCTGCATAATTCCCTTGTTCATCAATAAACTCAAACGGAGCCCAATCGAGGCTATTCGCAATATTGATCATGGGGTGTTGTTGTAAATAAAGCTGTTCTTCCTCTGTCAACAATGGCTTGTCATTAAAAAAAATCAGTGATTTTACATCTAATCTACCTAACTCGTCTTCAGTTAACAACCCTAAATCCTTGGCACTAGCAGCAATTGCGAATACTTTTGCAGGATCAATCGTACCAATGGCGACTTCGCCCATTTTTACGTGCTTTTCTGTACTCTTCGCCTCTGCAAGTAAGGCTTCGCGCGACTTATTGGAGGGATAGTGCTGCAAAATAACATCCACCATCTCTTCAGGATGACTAATGGCATAACACCAACCTTCATTGGTTGCCTGTTTAACGCGTGCAACCAGATCAGGGTTTTGTGCAGCCAATGCCTGCGACGTAAAGAGCAAATCATCATAACTTTGAATACCATAGCTCTTGGGATCAACCACATAAAAAGGTACTTTTTTAGCTTGTAATACAAAAGGTTCATTCGTCATATATGCTGAAAAAGCATCGACTTCTCCTGATAAAAACTCAGTCAATTGACCCGAGCTAGGGATCTCTTTAATGTCTGTCGCACCCTCATAACGCGCCATCTTTAGCAGACTTAAAATTTGTAATATATCTTGACGCATCACTGTGCTATGACTTAAATCACGCAAATGAATAATCGGACGATTACTCACTAAAACAACGGGAGAAAACTGAAAGGTAGCTGAAACCAGCTTAATGGATGCCCCCTTGGCATAATCAATAATTAACTGACTATACCCTAAGCCAAAGTCAGCCCGACCAGACACAACTTCATTCAAAACCGATACACTGGGATGCCAGTCTTTGATTGTGACATCTAAACCCGCTCGCGCATAATATCCTTGTCGCACTGCGGCATAAATGCCTGCAAATTCATATTGATGATTCCAATGCAATTGAATTGAAACAGGTGTTAGCACTGTTTTTGTATTTGTTGTCATGGGTGCTGCTAATGCCGTAGCCGTAAAAAAAGAAAGCAGCAGAATAAATCTAAGATACCGCGTCATAACAAAAGATCGTTATTGCTGCTGAATAAAAGCGTCATACTGCGCCAAGACACGCGCATCGGCAAAGTGATGAATAATACGATCGCGTCCCGCTTGTCCCATTTTAATCCGTTCCGCGCTCGATAACGTCAAAAACTGACGAATGGCATCGGCTAAGGCTTGAGCATTACGCGCTTCACAGAGTAGCCCTGTCTCACCATCGACGACCAAATCTCGACAGCCGACCACATCAGTGGCAATGACGGGCTTACCCATGCTCATGGCTTCCAATACCGTGCGCGGTAAGCCTTCAGCATATGAGGGCAACACCAGCGCATCACAACGAGCGATATGCTCGCGCACATCTGCCGTTTCACCAAGA
Organism: Thiomicrospira cyclica; assembly: GCA_020726325.1. Lineage (GTDB taxonomy): Bacteria > Pseudomonadota > Gammaproteobacteria > Thiomicrospirales > Thiomicrospiraceae. Next base: position 24,913 of record DYST01000022.1, read on the forward strand.
TAGTTCAACCAACCTTCGGCTTGCCAATGTGCAACGACATCGCTGGTAATTGCTTGCGGATTCTGTGGATAAAAAGGACCTAATAACTGTAATTGCACGCTAGATAAATGCTCAACATGATCTTGTTCATTTTGACTGCGCGGGTTAATCGCATGACGGTCAAAGGCATCATCATGTTGATGCTTGAGTAAATTCCCAGCTTGGGCAAACTCGGCAATACCCTTATCGTACAACAAGCGAGCAATTAATAATAAGCGTACAACACCATCTTTATGCGCATTGATTCTCGGAGAGAAATAATCAGTATCCACCCCCTCACCAGGTAAAATCGCGCTTTTATGCACAGGTGCTAAGCCGCTTTGTGTAAACAGACGGTAATCATCCTGATTTAAGAACCAAACACCTTTAGCAAAGCGCAATGACAGACGGTATAAGTTTCGTGCTAACCAAGCCTTAAGCCCCGTATTTAAGAACGCAAACCCCTGTCCTGTCACCACCGCCAAGCTCGGCACACGCGCCAAAGCCGCCGCCCAAGAGCCATAAATCACAGGCTTAATGGTGTAATGCACCACCAATTCGGGTTGATACTGTCGATACAACTGAATTAATTGCCAAATCACTTTTAGCTCTTGTAGCGGATTTGAGCCGCGATTATCTAAAGCTAAGGGTTCAAAAATCGCGCCCTGCTCCGCGAGCTTCGCTTCAGCGATACGATCACGTGGGGCAATCGCCACCACGCGCCTACCTTGAGCGACCCAATGGCGAATTAAATGACCACGAAAGTTGGCAATACCCCATGCGGTATTACAGACGAGGATAAGGGTTTTTTGGGTCAT
>DYST01000023.1:0-1610 GCA_020726325.1 Thiomicrospira cyclica
GACTTTGATACCATTCAACGTTATTTAGATGCAGGCGTAAGCTATGTCATTATCGGCACTAAGGCTGCCAAAGAGCCTGAATTTGTCGCAGCCGCTTGTGCAAAATTTCCTGGCAAAATCATTGTCGGACTCGATGCCCAAGATGGTATGGTCGCGATTAATGGCTGGGCAGAAATTACTGAGCATCATGTCATCGACCTAGCAAAACGCTTTGAAAACGATGGCGTTAATGAAATCATCTACACCGATATTGGTCGTGATGGCATGATGCAAGGCGTGAACGTGGAAGCAACTCAGGCATTAGCGCAAGCAGTGAATATTCCGATTATTGCCAGTGGCGGCATTACCAATTTAGACGACATTCGGGCCTTATGTGCTGCTGCTAGCAGTGGTATTTCGGGTGCAATTACAGGGCGTGCGATTTACGAAGGCAGTTTAGACTTTGCAGAAGGTCAAAACCTTGCCGACAAGCTGATGGGATAATAAGCAAAGATGCTCACTTTTGAATGGGATGAACTCAAAAATCAAGCCAATATCAAAAAGCATGGTATTAGCTTTCAAGAAGCAAAAACACTATGAGAGAGGTTATCATGCTTGACGAATACGATTTCTCTAACGCAAAACCCAATCCGTTTGCGCAACGCTTGCGAGAGCAAGCAACCATTATGTTAGAACCTGATGTACTACAAGCCGTGCAACAACGTGCCAGTCAAGACAATCTTAGTGTGCAACAAGAAATTAATCAGATTTTGCGTCACTATCTTCAAAATCAAAGCATAAAACTTGAAGACCTGTTACGAAAAGTCATTCGAGAAGAACTACACGCAGAACAAAATTTAGGACGCGCATAAATGGCACTAGCAAAACGTATCATTCCCTGTTTAGATGTTGATAAAGGTCGCGTCGTTAAAGGCGTTAATTTTGTTGGTATTCGTGATGCGGGTAATCCTGTCGAGGTTGCACGTCGTTACAATCAACAAGGAGCAGATGAAATCACTTTTTTAGATATTACCGCCACCAGTGACGATCGCGAGACGTTGGTGCATGTTGTCGAACAGGTTGCCAGCGAGGTGTTTATTCCACTGACTGTCGGTGGTGGTATTCGTACCTTAGAAGATATTCGTAAAATGCTTAATGCTGGTGCGGATAAGGTATCGATTAACAGTGCCGCTGTTTTCCGTCCTGAGTTTGTGCAAGAAGCAAGTGATCATTTTGGTTCGCAATGCATTGTGGTTGCCATTGATGCCAAACGCGTCGATGACCATTGGGAAATATTTACCCACGGTGGACGCAAAGCAACAGGCATTGATGTGGTCGAATGGGCGAAAAAGATGCAAGCCTTCGGTGCTGGCGAAATTTTACTGACCAGTATGGATGGTGATGGCACGAAAAAAGGCTATGACCTCGCCTTGACACGCGCGGTATCTGATGCGGTATCGATTCCTGTGATTGCATCGGGTGGTGTGGGCAATCTGCAAGATTTAGCTGATGGCATTATCGAAGGTGGCGCAGAAGCGGTATTAGCAGCCAGTATTTTCCATTTTGGTGAATACACACTAGAACAAGCGAAATTGCATTTGCAAAGTCAGGGCATTGAGGTGAGGTTGTAA
>DYST01000023.1:1710-25073 GCA_020726325.1 Thiomicrospira cyclica
ACTAGAACAAGCGAAATTGCATTTGCAAAGTCAGGGCATTGAGGTGAGGTTGTAACGCAATCTTCGCAAAATCTTTTAAAAAACTGAGCTTGCTGCTGCACTCAAAATCGAAGTGCAAATTTTGTTTTCTTAACAGCTATCACTTTATGCTATCATTCACATATGAACAGCAAACACAGCAAAACCTTAGAATCTATTCATTGCACCCCAACACTGGCAAGTATTCGTTTTAGCGATATCGAATCTTTGTTGATTGCGCTAGGTGCAGATTGTGCCGAAGGCAATGGTTCTCGCGTTCGTTTCTTACTCAACGGGCTAGAGTGGTATGCACACAGACCCCATCCTGGTAAGGAAGCCAAACGCTATCAGGTCGAAGGTGTACGTGAATTTTTGCATAAGCTAGGAATCACACAATGAATGTCATGAATTATCGTGGTTATACTGCGCGGATTGAATTTGATGAACGCGACAATATTTTTGTCGGACGCGTCTTAGGCATTAAAGTCATTATTAATTTTCATGGTGAAACAGTGACTGAACTACGTAACGATTTTGAAGCTGCTATCAATCACCTCATTGTCGATTGCGAGCTGCGCGGCATTACGCCCGAAAAGCCAGCCTCTGGCAAACTAATGCTGCGCATCCCACCAGAAATTCATTCTGCAGCCGTCATTGCCGCACAATCGGCAGGCATGAGCCTAAACCAATGGGCAGGTCGTGTTTTTGCTCAAGCAACGAATTCTGAGACCTCTTACTCCTAGTAAATGCTGACGTGTTATAATCCACAGTTACCACATATAACAAAGGGAGCGACATCATGGCACAGCTTTATTGTTACGTTCCTGACTCATTGGCAAAGCAGATACAGCACCGCGCAGCACAGGCGGGATTGAATTTATCTCGTTACCTTGCCGAGTTAATTAAAAAAGATGTATCTGAGCACAACGCATGGCCTGAAGGTTATTTTGAGCTTTTCGGACAATGGCAAGGTGAATACACACTAGAACAAGCGAAATTGCATTTGCAGGGACAAGGGATTGAGGTGAGGTTGTAATTTGAAAACCCAAAAAACGGCAACCATCAACCGCCGCCATTTTTTAAGTGGCTTAATGCTATTGCCATTACTCAGTCTTATAGCTTGTACCGATGCGCAAGCCGTAAAAATTATAGAAGTTGATGATTTATCGCAATTAGCTGCTGAAGCTAAAGCACGAAACATTCCGATCCTGCTGTTTGTCAGCGCACCTTATTGTGGTTATTGTCATATCTTAGAGCGTGACGTGATTGTACCCATGCTTAAAAATCAACGCTACGCGCCGCTGGTATTGGTGCGTCGTTTTGATCTCAGTCAAACAAAAATAATTGATTTTGATGGCAATCCCCAAGATGCAATGCGTATAGCAACACGCTATAAAACACAACTGACACCAACTTTACTTTTTTTATCGCCCGATGGTCAAAAAATTACTGAATCTATTTTAGGGACTGCGGCTGATTTAGATTTGTACGGCGGCATGATTGATATGCGCATTAATCAAGCATTAGAAAAGCTTGGTAACGCAGGGCGTATCTCGCACAACTAAAGAGAATAGCTCAAAACTGCATGTTGTGCGATTTTGAGCCTTTCACTAATCTTGTTTTAATAGCCGCTCTAGTTTCACGATACGCTTTTTGATATGTGCTTCAAAACCAAAAGGGGGATTGATAATGAACATCCCCGTGCCATTCATGGCAAGCGTGTTCTCAAGCCCCGTCATCATGCTTAAATTAAGCACTTTTTCATCATCGCCAACCAAGGCGCGCATTTTATTGACGAAAGGCAGCGCACTGGCACGTGTTTTAACAGGATACCAAATCGCAAAGACACCCTGACGAAAGCGATGTAATGCCTTGGGAACGGTATCGTATAAGTGTGCATAATCATTTTGCTCAAAAGGCGGGTCAATATGAATCAACGCACGCTTCGCCCCCTTGGGTGGCAATAAAGCAATCAAGGCTTCATAACCATCGCGCTGATGAATATGAATGCGACGTTGGTTACCAAAATTATCACGCAGATGCTTCATCGGACCATCAGATGTTTCGCAGAGTGTGAGGGTGTCAATGATACGTAAATGCTCTGCCATCAACAGCGGTGACCCTGGATAATAACCAAGCTTATCGGTATCGCCATTGATATTTTTAATGATGGATAGTAGCGGCTGCCAATCAGGATCATTACTCCCCCATAGCTTGCCAATACCCACCTTCCATTCACCTGTTTTTTGTGATGGCGTAGCAGTTAAGTCATACATACCAGCACCCGCATGGGTATCAAACATCGCCAAAGGCGTGTCTTTGCGCTGCATAAAAGTCACCAGCTCTAATAAGATCAGGTGTTTGAAAACATCGGCAAAATTGCCTGCGTGGTAATGGTGTAAGTAGTTCATCTCGCTATAATATCACATCGGTGCTAGATAACCAGTGATGATATGTTACACTGACAAAAATAGTCAGCAATAACCATATCATGAGATCTTAAAAAACATAACCTGCGTATTGTTTTTATGAAACATTTGTTCTATTATTTACTTGGTTGCAAACCAATAAAAATTAACTTTGATACCTGATTATTATAGAGGTGATTATGAATCCTTTTCCTGTCGTCGTCGTTGCTGAAAGTGATGGCGTCGCAATGAGGGAGATTGTCTCGCAGCTAGCGACAGTCATACCTAAGGTTGATATTGTCTGCTGCCCTAATGGATTGGATGCTTGGCAAGCGTTGACTTCTCGTCATGTTGACTTACTCATTCTTAATCTGCGCCTTTCTGCCATACCAAGTTTTGTGTTAATTGATAAACTCATTGCAGAAAACTGGTCTGTACCAAATGTTATGCTGACAGGGCATCTTGATAGCTTTTTGCATCATGTACTAAATCAATCCCCACTGCCCTTCTTAAATCAACCTGTTATTCAAGAGCAGCTCGCTAAATTATTGCAAAACATACAGCGCACAGATGCACACAAAAAACAACTCGTCGATTTTCTGAAAGCGTTTGAATCTCGCTTGCCTTGGCAAGATAAAATGCGCTGGCTGCGCTTACATGGCAATGATGGTGAATGTGTCAAACATGTTGATGATATTTTTTATATCCGCGATGATCCTCATAGTGGCAAAATTATTGTCGGTACAGATCATGGCGAACATTGGTTGCTCGAAATATTCCGCTCTTTAATTCTGCGCTTAGATGCAGAGCGTTTTTGGCGCGTCAATCGCCATACCGTGATTAATGCTGCCCATATTGTGGCTGCTGGTCATGACTTTTTTGGTCGTCAATGGCTAGAGTTGCGCGATGGTGCTCGCCTTAAAGTTGGCTCGGCATATGAACGCTTTGACGTGACAAAAGCACTAACTGCTCGCCATCAACATTTAATATCTTGATTTTACGTCGTACACCACCCTTTGAGCTGTACGACAACGCTTATCCATCCCCAATTGCCCACTTAGTAGTAAGTGGGTCTTTTTTGGATGCTAAACTTAACGCTTAATCGCCTTCATCCATTTCCATAAATTGAGCAAACTCGATAATGAACCAGCAACGTAGGTCATGGCACAAGCGCGTAAAATGCGTTTGGCATTGTGTAACTCTTTTGGCGAAAGGAAACCGCCTTGCTCTAGTAAGGGCATGGCTCGCTTAAAACTGGCATCGAGTTCGACAGGTAAGGTTGTGATGCTGACTAAGACACCACCGAATTGAGAAACAAAACCAACAGCAAAAGCCAAAGCTGCCAAAATTGGGCTATGAATCACAACTAACAAAATAGGTAACGCAATCAAAGCAACGCCAGAAAAACGGGCAAACCCTTGCGCCCGAGTCACCATTTCTGTTCTGCGCTGCAATGGCTCATAGCCTTGTGCATCTTGTATGGCATGCCCGACTTCGTGCGCTGCGGTGACAATTGCGGTTAAGGAATTGGTATGAAAGTTAGCAGACGATAAACGCACCACCTTAGTCGTTGGGTCATAATGATCGCCTTCTTTGGTCTCCTCGACTCGCACACCGCTTAAGCCTTGAGCAGTCAGTAAATGCTCGGCATACTGCGCCCCTGTCCCTGGTAAAGTTGGATGCGGCTTACTATATTGTTCTAAAATACGACGCGTATGCCATTGCGGCACATACAGAGCAACCGCAAACAAAACAATGGCAATGAGTAATAGAATATTCATGTTTGTAATTTACCTTGTATTAAATGCCAATGGTAACCAATGGTGGTCAATGGCAAGCTATTGACATCGATTGCTGTTAAAAACAACTGCGCCCCAAGTTGTGGTAAAACAGCAAGCACACGCGCTCGATGTTCATAATCGAGTTCTGCACAAAGGTCATCTAGCAGTAAAATTGGGCTTTCAGCCATGCTTTCACTTAACAGTTGGGCTTGACTGAGCATTAAGGTTAACGCCAATAGTTTTTGCTGACCGCGTGAAAAAACGTGTAACGCATCACGCCCTTGCGTGCGCAGCTTTAAGTCGGCACGATGAGGTCCAGCTTGCGTGTAACCCAATTGCCGATCATGATCAAGATGATGAGCCAATATATCGGCTAGGTTTTCATCCTCACTCCAGCCGCGATGATAGCTTAGGCTAATATCACTTAAGCTATCGCTAATTTGCACAGCTAGCTTAGATGCAACGGCACTTAACGCTCGGCAATAAGCCTGCCGTGCAGCATCAACTTGTTCGGCTGCTTGCAACAAAGGCAGATGCCAAAGTGCAACTTCTTTATCGGGTGCATTGGCACGTAAGGCGTGATTACGTTGCCGTAAGGCGTGTTGATACTGTCGCCATGCCAATAAAAAATGCGGATGCTGATAAAACGCGCCCCAATCTAAAAAGCGGCGACGCTCGCTCGGACCATTAATGAGTAAATCGTGACTTTCGGGTGAAAAAACCTGTACAGGTAAATGCCATGCGAGTTCCGCTTGTGTGCGTGCGTTTTCACCATTCAGACGCAAGGTCGTTTCTTGCTTTTGTCGTTGCCAGCCGAGCTGTTGACAACCTAAACGGTTATCTACTTGCGCAAAGAGCGTCGTTTGTGGGCTTTGCCATTGTTGCAAGCGTTGCAAACGGCTTTCACGAAAAGAACGCCCACTGGCAAGTAGATGAATGCCTTCTAATATCGCTGTTTTACCAGCACCATTTGCGCCTGTAATGAGTACAGGGGCGCGATCATCGAGCGTTAATTCAAATATCGCTAAATTACGCAACCCCATCAGGGTCAGACGCGAAATATGCGCCATAGTCGCTAATGACGTTACAATCGCATCGGCATAATGACTTGGCTAACACGAATAGAATCATTATCGAGCGTATATTCTGTTAGACACGGTGAATTACCCTCTTTAAGCGCGAAAAGGGCATTTTCACTCGGAATAACCGCAATCACTTCTTGCAAATAACGCAGATTGAACCCCGTTGTCATACCATCGCCGTTAAAGGTAGCTTCGATAAACTCATCCGCTTCATCTTGCTCTGGGTTACTGGTTGTCAGTTCGACACTGTCAGGATTAATGGTTACGCGTACGCCACGTAATTTATCGTTAGCTAAAATCGCCACACGCGATAAAGCAGAGCTTAACTGAGCCTTATCCACCGCTAACATGAAGTTCATGTTCACAGGAATCACACGCTGATATTCAGGGAACCTGCCTTCAATGAGCTTAACCGTCATGCTCAAGCTGCCTAAGGTTAGCATCAAGTGATTATGTGCTAGTCCTAGCATTACTTCTCCACTATCGCCCAAGGCTTTCGCTAATTCAATAACAGTGCGACGCGGCACAATCAATTGCAATTTATTTTCTTGTGCTTGTTCTAGTGTCGTACTTGCTTTTGCTAAACGATGCCCATCGGTAGCGACTAAGGTGAGCTGATTCGCTTCTAATTCAAACAACATGCCGTTGAGGTAATAACGCACATCTTGTGTTGCCATAGCAAAATCAACTTGCTTAATCATGGTATTGAGTAATGGCTGAGCAACACTCACACTGGCGTTTTGCGTACTGACATCAATCGTTGGGAAGTTTTCGCTGGGTAATGTCGATAATTTATAGCGACTACGCCCTACCTTCATCAAGGCATTGCCAGCATCGATCTCGAACTGTACAGCAGCACCATCTGGTAGTGTTGATAACAAATCGTAAACCTTACGTGCGGGTAAGGTAATCGAAAAGTCTTCACTGGCATTGACGCTATCGGCTAAGACAATGCGCATTTCCATTTCTAGGTTTGAAGCGGTAATGGTCAAGTCTTTACCGCGAATATCTAACAACACATTGCCTAAAATAGCATGGGTATTTTTACGTTCGACCACGCCAATAACAGCCTTGAGCGCGTTAAAAAAAACAGTACGGTCGATGGTTAAGTTCATAGCAATTCCCAAAATAACGATATGTAAGTAATAAAGTATGTTGATTTTAACAAAAAAATAGGCAATATTGCCTATTTAAGCACGCAAGATACGCAATAAAGTATTCACTTCTTCATCCAATTGACGATCTTCGACACGCAATTTGGCAATTTGACGACAAGCATGTAACACCGTTGTATGATCGCGCTTGTAAGCATCACCAATTTCGGGTAGCGAATGCGTGGTTAGTTCTTTAGAAATAAACATCGCCACTTGCCTTGGACGCGCGATATTGCGTGTCCGCTTTTCAGCAGTCAAGTCACTCACGCGCAGCTTGTAAAAATCAGCAATGGTCTTTTGGATATTGTCCAATGTTACCATGCGCTGTTGCGCTGCAAATAAATCACGCAAGGCTTCTTTTGCGACATCGACGGTCAGTGGTCGGTGTGTGAGCTGCGTAAAGGCAACCACACGATTCAATGCCCCTTCTAACTCACGCACATTAGCACGTAAGCGTTTGGCAACCAAAAAAGCGACATCGTCTGGTAAGGCAATTTGTTTTGCCGCTGCTTTCTTTTGTAAAATGGCAACACGCATTTCAAATTCGGGCGGTTCGACGGCAATGGTTAGCCCCCAGCCAAAACGCGATTTTAAGCGTTCTTCCAGCCCATTAATTTCTTTCGGAAATTTATCCGACGTTAAAATGACCTGCTTATTGCCTTCTAGCAAGGCATTGAAGGTATGAAAAAACTCTTCTTGTGTGCCCGTTTTGTCGGCAAAGAACTGAATATCATCAATCAGCAGTGCATCGAGCGAGCGATAAAAATTCTTAAATTCTTCAATTTTCTGGTGGCGAATCGCCGTTACCATATCCTGCACAAAGCGTTCGGACGATAAATAGACCACTTTTGCATTAGGATTGTTTTCGACAATATGGTTACCAATGGCATGCATTAAGTGCGTCTTACCCAAGCCAACACCACCGTAGATAAACAAGGGGTTATAAGCAGCCCCTGGATTACTGGCAACTTGATGCGCTGCTGCATTGGCTAACTGGTTTGCCTTACCTTCGACAAAGCCATCGAAGGTGAACTGACTGTTTAATCCTGTATTAATGCCATTGTTACTTGCTGCTTTTGCTGCACTCGCTGGGGCTTTGCGTAATGGCGTAGGCTCAGGTTCACTTTTTTCTGCCATCGCAGCACTAAACTGTCCAACATCAAGCGTCAGCTGCCAATGCGTATCTTCTTCTGCTTGCGCACGGGTAAAGGCATCTTGAATGTGTTCCCACAACTTATCCCGCACCCAGTCAAAGATAAAACTATTGGGCGCAAGCAGCTGCAAAGTTTCACGTTCTGGATGATCGTGCGCTTGCAACGGACGAATCCAAGAACTGTATTGCTGCGCTGGTAAGGTATGCTCTAAATGTTGCAGGCAGTGCGACCAAAGTTTACTCAAGTAATGTGTTCTCGCAATTAAAATAGGATTTCGTTGGTAACGCGTCGCGCGAAACCAATCAAACTTGAATGTAATGGAATGCTCTCATTCTACCTAATAGCAGCCCCTCAAAACAAGGACAAACGACAGCAAAACACGCGTGCTGTAGTTTGTCCTGATAACAACTACTATATGTAGTGTTTTTATCTCGTTTGAACCGCTCGCTAAGCAAATTTAATGAGCATGGTTACACCAAGAACAAAAATAAGTAATGAACAACCGTGTCTGAGTGTCTGAATGGGGAGTTGATGCGTCAGCCTCGCGCCTATCGGTGCAGTAATCAAGCTCGCGCTGACCAACATTCCATGAACAAAACTTCCTTTTTGTTAGCGTTAAGTGTTAAAGATACTATCCTAAGCAGAATCACAAAGAAAGCAATATCCAGCCAAAGAGAGATTCAATGTTACAATGTACGGCTAAAAACTAGGAAATATCATCATGACAGCCCCCACCTACCCCGTATTACAACTCAACCTAAAAGAAGAAAAACGCTTACGGGCAGGACACTTGTGGGTATATAGCAACGAAGTCAATACAGGCGCGACACCGCTCAAAAGTTTCACTGCTGGAGAGATTGTCTGTGTCCTCGACGCACACGGCAAAGCAATGGGCATGGCAACCATTAGCCCGAATGCCCTATTGTGTGCTCGTTTGCTCACGCGCGAGGTTCGCGCAATTGATAGCGAGTTCTTTATCAAGCGTCTTAAAACAGCACTTGCTTTGCGTACACAGCTATTCGAGCAGCCGCATTATCGCTGGGTGCATGGTGAAGGTGATTTTTTACCAGGACTCATCATCGACCGCTTTGGTGATGATATTGTCGTGCAAACCAATACCGCTGGTATGGACGCGCTCAAAGATGACATGATTGCCGCCATTATCAAACTGGTGAATCCGAGCAGCATTACCTTGCGCAATGATGGTCGTGGTCGCGAGCTTGAAGGATTAACGTCTGAAGTGATTACGGTGCATGGTAGCGCACCAGAGCATCTCGCTTTATCTGAAAATGGTGTGACCTTTCATGCGCCTGCATTAGACGGACAAAAAACAGGCTGGTTTTACGATCACCGTTTAATGCGCGAACGCCTGAAACATTACGTGCAAGGCAAGCGTGTCCTTGATGTCTTTGCTTATTTGGGGTCGTTTGGCGTGCAAGCGGCAGCTTTTGGCGCGAAAGAAGTGGTATGTGTGGATGTTTCGCCACTGTCGGCGGAATGGGTTGGCAAAAATGCAGCACTGAATGGCGTGCAAGATCGTGTGACAAGCATTACGGGCGATGCTTTTGAGGTGATGGAACAGCTATTAGCTGAGGGTAAAAAGTTTGATGTGGTGATTGTTGACCCGCCTGCTTTTATTCCTAAGGCAAAAGATGCCGCCAAAGGACAGGCAGCGTATCAAAAGCTCAATGCACTCGCGATTCGCTTAACGCAAACGGGCGGCATGGTGTTTTCGGGAAGTTGCTCGATGCATCTTGCACGCAACGATTTACTGGCAACCGTACAAAAAGCAGCGCGTGCCAATGACCGTATGGTGCAACTAATCGAAGAAACGCATCAGGCACAAGACCACCCTGTGCATCCTGCCATTAAAGAAACGCAATACTTAAAAGGGATGATTTTTCGGGTATTAATGGGTGATTAAAAACCGATTACGTATCTATGTTGGGCAATTGAATACTAACCTGACTGCCTTGGTGCGGCAAAATCAATTAACATAGAAATTGCCATACTCAATAACTGAGCCATCCTCGACAGGTTATCCAATAACAAACTTACGACCTTGTGATTCTACTACTAGAAGCAGACCCAGACTCAGTAAAAGAATTTATTTATTTCCCGAAAAGTTACTACAAATTGGCACGGATAGTGCTTATAAAATATCGTTGTTAATTGGTTTCATGGAAGCATATCATGCGTAAGATTTTTATTGTGGCAGCAACTGCGAGTCTTTCTCTAGCTACGCTATCTGGCTGTAATACAACAAAACAAGATTGGGGCATCGTTGGTGGTGCTTTAATTGGTGGCGCTTTAGCACCCGTCGTCTTCGGCAATACGGCTTGGTATACGATTGCTGGTGGTGCGGCTGCAGGTGCATGGGTTGGTAGTTATTTTGGCAAAGGCATGGATGTCAACGATCGCTCTCGCGTTGGTTATACCCTAAATCATGCGCCAGATAAGCAACCTTATAAATTTATGCGCTCCGAAAAGGATTCTGACTTAACGGTCACGCCCACTCGTAGCTATAAGGTTAATAACCAGTTATGCCGCGATTTCCAAACCAGCCTAACGAATACAGGTAAAACGGTATACGATAAAGGCTCTGCTTGCCAACAGCAAGATGGTAAATGGCAAATTCGTGCATGATTGATTCTTTAACGCTTAACTTTACGCGCTCTTTTTTACGGATGTGATTTACTCACACATCCCACTGATCTCCTCCCATTTGCCACGGTCTATGCTGTGGCTTTTTTTTTGCTAAAAAGCTAAAGAAAAAAATACTGCTGCCGCTATCCTTGTTAGTGGACATTGTTGTCTGCTGGGAGGTAAAAACTATGGAAATCAGTGCAAATGGCGCCATTGGTGCCGCACTTGAGCAAAAACAAGCAGCTAACCTGCAACAAGTTCAAGTGGCATTATTCAAAAAATCACTCGATATGAACTCAGAAAATGCATTAGCGCTCATTAACGCTGCAACGCAAGCCGCTGCACCCGTTAGCACAGCGAGTAATCCGCCTAATCTGGGACAAAGTATCGATACAACGGCTTAAGCCGCAAGCACACAGGAAACCTAACTGCTTCGGCAGTTAGGGATCTGTGCGTGTTGCGGTCATACCGAACGCGGCAAGATGCCAGTAGTAGACTTTAGTCTTTTATGACTTCTGTCCAACCATCCCCTTCTAGCATCTGCTCACCAGCATAATGCCAATCGTGCCAATCCCGTACCCATTGATGAATATCATTGAGAACGTCAAAATGTGCCATACCCAAACGATTCGCAAGGATATTGACTTTTGCACGTTCTTCATTACCAAAATGACCATCTTGGTATGCTAATTTAACCATTTCTTGCAACACAATCACTTTTGAAGCAAAGCTATCAAATTTTGCTAGCAAAACAGACTCATTAATCTCTTGCTCTGGTGTTAAGTCTAATGGCAAGCTCCAATCCGTTGCCCAAGCAACTAAAAAAGCTTCTTCTTCGACCGATATTTCATAATCTACACCAGCCATTTGAACCAGCAGTTGTAAGAGTGCTTCACGTTGAGCTTGCGTCAGTTTGTAAGCAAAGCCCGATACGGCAAATTGATGTAAACGCATGGTTTTTGATCCTCTTAAGATTTCTTACGAAATTCGATTTGAGACACATCCCTCACCGCGCCAAAAGCGGCACTGGTTGTCATTGCAGCGTAAGCACGCAATGCAGGCGACACAGCACGCTCACGCGGATGCTCTGGTTGCCAAGCATGAACGCCTTTCGCATCCATAGCTTCTCGACGCGCATGAAGCTCTGCTTCGCTGAGGTTAACAGTGATGCTGCGATTCGGAATATCAATGGTAATGATGTCACCATTTTGCACCAAACCAATATTGCCACCCTCGGCCGCTTCTGGCGATACGTGTCCGATTGACAAACCCGATGTGCCGCCCGAAAAACGACCGTCTGTTAATAAGGCACAAGCCTTACCCAATCCTTTCGACTTGAGGTAAGAGGTGGGATACAACATTTCTTGCATCCCTGGTCCGCCTTTTGGTCCTTCGTAACGAATGACGACCACTTCTCCAGCCTGTACTTCATCCGCCAAAATGCCTTTAACCGCAGCATCTTGACTCTCAAAAATACGAAGCTTACCCTCGAAAGTAAAATTACTTTCATCAACACCAGCTGTTTTGACAATACAGCCATGCTGGGCGATATTACCAAACAATACCGCTAAACCACCATCTTGCGTGTAAGCATGTTCGACCGAACGAATACAGCCGCCAGCTGCATCATCATCGAGCGTTTGCCAACGCGCTGATTGGCTAAATGCCTCGGTAGTACGGATACCACCTGGTGCTGCCTTAAAGAAAGTTTTCACGTCATCCGACACATCACCACGAATATCCCAACGCACAATAGCATCGCCCATGGTGGGCATATGGACAGTATGGCAATGAGTATGCAACAAACCGCCACGCGCCAGCTCCGCTAAAATGCGCATAATACCACCAGCACGATGCACATCTTCCATATGGTAGTCTGGATGATTAGGGGCAACTTTGGCTAAGCAAGGCACTTTACGACTCATGCGGTCGATGTCTGCCATGGTAAAATCGACCTTGGCTTCGTGTGCTGCTGCCAATAAATGCAATACGGTATTGGTCGAGCCACCCATGGCCACATCAAGCGCGACGGCATTTTCAAAGGCATCAAAAGTAGCAATACTACGCGGCAAAACAGTTTCGTCATTTTGTTCGTAATGACGACGCGTAATTTCGACAATGCGACGACCTGCCTCTAAAAACAATTCTTTACGATCGCTATGCGTCGCCAGTACCGAACCATTGCCAGGTAAAGCTAAGCCTAACGCTTCCGCCAAACAGTTCATCGAGTTAGCGGTAAACATACCCGAACACGAACCACAGGTTGGACAAGCGGAACGCTCAATCGCGTCGACATCGCTATCAGATACCGTACTGCTTGCAGCAGCAACCATCGCATCGACTAAGTCGATACTAATTTTCTTACCGCCCAACACCACCTTACCCGCTTCCATCGGCCCACCCGACACAAAAATGGTCGGGATATTTAAACGCAAGGAGGCCATCAGCATCCCAGGGGTAATTTTATCGCAGTTAGAAATACACACCAGCGCGTCAGCACAGTGTGCATTAACCATGTATTCAATGCTATCGGCAATCAAGTCACGGCTCGGCAAAGAGTAAAGCATGCCATCGTGACCCATAGCGATACCGTCATCAACGGCAATGGTATTAAACTCTTTCGCAACGCCACCAGCGGCTTCAATTTCACGCGCTACCAACTGACCTAAGTCTTTCAGGTGGACGTGTCCAGGTACAAATTGGGTAAACGAGTTAGCAATGGCGATAATTGGCTTTCCAAAATCCTGTTCACCCATACCTGTTGCACGCCAGAGCGCGCGAGCTCCTGCCATATTGCGACCATGAGTGGATGTACGAGAGCGATATTGCGGCATAGCAGTGTCCTTCTAACAAAAAACAGAATAATGTGCCTATTCTCGCATATTTTAACGAAACTTGCCCCATGACGCGGTCAGACTTTTTTCTGAGCTTTTGCTCATCTTTGTCAACAAAGCATGATATCAACAACAAAAGCAGTCTGTCAGTACACTTGAACCTAACACAAGTGCAAGCGCGTAATGAGCAATCATGACAATCTCCAACCAAACAGTGCAAGAGCGCACCAGCAGAATCGTTAGCCCCCCTAGGGACAGATTAATGAGTCTGCTGCTACAACCTAACACCGCACAATTTTTCGCGCTTCGTCATTACAGTAACATGGCTATTAATAAAAACAATAGCACTATTAACTATTTTTATGGTCTATCTTTTTTGACATTTTTTATAAAAAATTACATCAAAATATGTGCCAGCTGATACACACCGACCGCGACCAACCAAGCAAATAATAACGACCAACCAAGCGATGCCAGCATCAATCGCCAGCCCCCTTCTTGTTTGAGTACCGATAATGTTGCCAAACACGGCGTGTAAAGCAGTACAAATACCATAAGCCCTAGTGCAGCAGCAGGCGATAAACTCGCTGCAACTGCATCGGATAGCCCGCTGTCCGATACGCCGAGTAGAACCATCAGCCCCCCGAGTACCACCTCTTTGGCGACCAGACCAAAGAGCAGGGCCAGAATATACAGTTGCGGTAATCCCATCGGCTCAAAAATGGGCGCGAGGACGCTGGCAATTTGTGCGGCATAACTCTCGGACGAGCCAGCAACGACACCAACAGGCAAGTTCAGCAATGCCCAGACAGCAATAACGCCTAAAATAATAAGACTACTCGCACGACGTAAAAACTCGACCACCTCATGCCATGAGGTGCGCAATGCCATTCCCCAGTTAGGAATGCGATAAGCGGGCATTTCAAAGATAACGGGGTGTAAGCCCATCGGTTTCATTGCTTTTTGTCCCAACCATGCCGTGATGAGTGCTGCCAGTACCGATAGGGTATAAAGTCCTAAAACAACCAATGCCGCCTGCCAAGGGACAAACAATGCTGCTGCAATAAAAACGAACACTTGCAACCGTGCCGAGCAAAGCGCAAAAGGCAGCATCATTTGTGTGAGCAAGCGCATGCGTTTGTCGGGAATAATCCGTGCCCCTAAAATAGCGGGGACGTTACAGCCCATGCCCATGACCGTTAATACCAGCGAACGTCCTTCCAATCCAAAACGCGCCATGAGTCCGTCGGCTAAAAATGCCATGCGTGCCAAGTAACCACTTTCTGTTAGGCTGGCGAGTAAAAAGAAGAATAGCGCAACCAAAGGCACAAAACTGAGTAGTGTGGCAATGCCCGTATAGACTCCATCGATTAATAAGCCTGATAGCCACGCTGGTGCTGTGGCGAGCGCGGGTGAGAATACCGATTGCTGTAGAACATCGAAAGCATCGGCTAGGATGCCCTGAATGCCACCACCGAGCCAAAAAACCCCCTGAAAGAGCATGACCATAATTAAGGCAAATAAGGGTAGTCCCCACAATGGATGCAAAAAAAGCGCGTCCAAGCGTTCGGTGAGTTCATCTGCTAACAGCGAGGGCGGCTGCCAGACATCGGCAAGCCAATCTTGCTCTGTGGGTGCTGTGGCGGGATGAATCTGGGGTGGTTTTGCTAGGGATTCGCAGACAACCTGTTGAATGGCATCCAGTCCAACACATTCACGTCCACTAACGGCTAAAACAGGAATACCTAGGCGTTGTTGTAATTTATGAGCATCAATATGAATGCCGAGTCGTGTTGCTTCATCAATTTGATTAATGAGCACAATGAGCGGTAGCTTGCGTTCAATTAATTCTTTAAGTAAGGTTTGTTGGCGTGGTAGGTGTACGGCATCAAGAACCAATAACCATAAATCGGCATGAGTATGATCGACAAGCTGTTGTGCGATTTGTTCTTCTTGACCACCACCTGTGAGCGCGTAAAATCCTGGTAAGTCCAAAACATCAACCATCTGACCGCACCAAAACACTTTGGCTTGCTTTGCTTCAACGGTCAGACCAGACCAGTTACCAATGGGCGTAAAAACACCAGTGAGTCTCGAAAATAGAGAGGACTTACCGACGTTAGGGGGGCCAATAAAGGCAATTCTTTTGGACATTAAGGTAGTTTGCGCACACGAATTCGATTTGCATCTTGATGACGCACCATCAAGTAAGAACTGCCAGAGCGCAACATCATCGGACCTTTGCCATGACTTTGACGCACAATAGACACTTCTTGCCCGATGCCCAGACCCATTGCTTGCAGGCGCACACGCGCTTCTGCTTCGAAGGCAATTTCTTCGATGGCTGCTTTGACACCATTAGTCAATGTGTTTAACCACATAAGAACACCTCGCGCTTGAGAATGAGAAAAGTTATTGATAACAATCTTACCACAAGCCGAAATTATTCGGCAGGGGGTGTGGTCTTTTTTGCGCGTGTTGTTGGTTTTTTTGCGGTTGTCTCTGTTGGCTCTGCCTTTGCCGCTGCTGGTTTTTTAGCTGGCGCTTTTTTCGCACCACGCATCGGCTTACTGGGTGATTCGATGAGGCGGCGTTGGCATTCTTCTAGGGTTAAGTCGTGCAGGTTTTCGGTCTTAGCGATTTTGGCGTTGATTTTTTTAACGGTATCGCTAATGTAAGGCCCCCATTGACCATTGAGAATTTGAATGTCAGTGCCTTCAAATTTTTTCACCACTTTATTCGCTTCTTGCTCTAGCTTCGCTTGCACCAAAGCAAGTGCTTCTTCGAGCGTGATTTCCAGCGGATCAAAGCCTTTGAGTGTCACATTCAGTTTGCCTGCTTGAATGTACAGGCCAAAAGGTCCGCGTTTGACCATAATCTGCGTGGCTACCTCGACGGCAAATAAACTGCCATCGGTGCTGTAGGCACTGAGTAATTCTGGGGTAACACCTAAGTCGCGAGGTAGTTTGAATAAATCAAGGGCATCAGCGAGTTTGATTGTATCCATGCGTTGCGTGTTACGCAGGCTGGCATACGCAGGTTTTTCACCTGTATCTTCTTCACTAGCACCCAATTGAGCGAAAGCACCAAAACGCCCCATGCGCACGGTGATAGGTTTGCCGCTGACAGGGTCAAAGCCTAACTCGCGTGCTTGTGATACTTCTGAGCGAGAAATGGTTTCTGCGGCTTCTACTTGGGTGTGGAAGGGTTTATAGAAGGCAGCAACGCTTGTTTGCCATTGCGCTTTACCATCGGCGATGGTGTCGAAAGTTTCTTCCATGCGTGCGGTGAAGTGGGTGTCGATCACTTCTGGAAAGTTGCTAATTAAAAAGTCGGTGACAATACCAGCAATGTCGGTAGGGAAGAGTTTGTTTTTCTCGCCACCTGCCATTTCGGTTTGAATATCGGTGGTAATTGTGCCATTTTCGAGTGACAGTAAGCGAATCTCGCGCGGATTTCCTTCACGATCTTCTTTAACCACATAGCCACGTTCTTGCACCGTCGAAATGGTGGGGGCGTAAGTTGAAGGACGACCAATGCCCATTTCTTCGAGTGCTTTAACAAGCCCAGCTTCGTGATAACGTGCTGGGGCACGGCTGAAGGTTTCTTTTGCCATTGCTGCTTGTAAAGTCAGTACTTGTCCGACTTTCATTGGGGGTAAACGTCCATCATTGCTATCATCTTCTTCACTACGATCGTCGTAGGCACGAATAAAGCCATCAAACAATAAAACTTCACCTTTGGCGGTCAGGCTATCGTTAGGCAAGGTACTGATGGCAATGTCGGCAGTGGTGCGTTCAAATTTGGCGTCGCTCATTTGACTGGCAAGGGTGCGTTTCCAAATGAGTTGATAGAGGCGTTGTTCGTTACGCTCACCATCGACGCTATCGCGTGATAAATCGGTAGGGCGAATGGCCTCGTGCGCCTCTTGTACGCCAGCTGATTTGGTTTTGTATTTCCGTACCTGATGGTAATTATCGCCAAAGCGATCACGAATAACATTGCCAGCCATGCCCAGTGCTAAATCTGACAAATTGACCGAATCGGTACGCATGTAAGTAATTTTGCCCGACTCGTACAAACGTTGTGCCACGCTCATGGTTTGTTTGACCGAAAAGCCTAACTTTTGCGCCGCCTCCTGCTGTAGTGTCGATGTAGTAAAAGGCGCACGCGGACTACGGCTGGCGGGTTTTGCTTCGATGCTGGTAACGATTAGCTGCGCTTGTGCGAGTGCTTGTAAAAAGCTTTGGGCTGCTATCGTATCAGATAAATCTTTGTTGCGTTTGGCGGAAAACGCTTGGTTATCGCTCAGTAAGCTAGCAGTGAGCTTAAAGCTAGCAACTGGAGTAAATGCCTGAATTTCACGTTCACGCTCGACAATAATGCGCACTGCAACCGACTGTACCCGCCCTGCAGACAAGCCTGTGCGCACTTTTTTCCACAATACAGGTGACAGCTCAAAACCAACCAAGCGGTCAACGACACGACGTGCTTGTTGTGCGTCAACAAGATTCAAATCGAGTGTTCGTGGGTGGGCGATTGCTTGCTCAATCGCTGTTTTGGTAATCTCGTGAAAAACAATACGCTTGGTTGTTGCTGTATCGAGTTTTAAGGCTTGCGCTAAATGCCAACCGATGGCTTCTCCCTCGCGGTCTTCGTCGGTTGCCAGCCAGATGGCGTCTGCTTCTTTTGCCAGTTTTTTTAACTCAGATACTACCGATTTTTTGTCCGCCGATACTTCGTAATCTGGTGTAAAGGTGCTTAGGTCTATGCCCATGCCTTTTTTAGGCAAGTCACGAATATGACCAAAGCTAGAACGTACAGTAAAGTCTTTGCCTAAGTATTTTTCGATGGTTTTTGCCTTGGCAGGTGACTCGACGATGACTAAGTTTTTCATGTTATTTTGCGCTTCCCTTTAGCGAATTCTGGCAATTTTGTTGCCACCATATATTTCAACGCTATCAGACATTTCCAATTCCAGCAAGAGGGAAGCGCATTCGGCAGCACTTATTTTTGCTTTAACGATTAAATCATCTCCTAACATTGGCTCAAATGGGATCTGCATAAGGAGCTTTTTTGCTGCATCTGATAAATCGTCTGGTGGTGGTGATGTTGCTGTTTTTTCTCTTAAAAATGGACGCAGTTGCCCCGATAGCTCAGATAAAACATCGGCAACCGTTTCGCTTAATTTTGCTTGTCCACGTTTTATCAGCTGATGACATCCTTTTGCCAGTGGATTATGGATAGAACCGGGAATCGCAAAGACTTCACGCCCCTGTTCTAAGGCAAGCCGAGCGGTAATCAGTGAGCCAGAGTTTTCGGCTGCTTCGACCACCAAAATGCCCAATGACAAGCCGGAAATAATGCGATTGCGTTGCGGAAAATGCCATGCTTCGGCACGTGAACCTAAGGGAAATTCACTGATAATTGCGCCGCGTGTCAGCATCTGTTCTGCTAAGGGTTTGTTGCGGGCTGGATACATCACATCGACCCCTGTTCCCAATACGCCAATGCTTTGACCGTCTTTTGCTGCTAACGCCCCTGCATGGGCAGCAGCATCAATGCCGCCAGCCAGTCCACTGGTAACCGTCATGCCTGACTGAGCAAATTCTTGTGCAAAGTCAAAAGCAATTTTATTACCACTGGCACTGGCATTGCGACTGCCAACAATGGCGATTTGCGGCGTTGTTAAGGTGGTGATGTCGCCACGAACCCACAGCACGGGCGGCGCGTCGGCAATGGCAGACAATCGAGTAGGATAGGTTGGCGAATCCCAGAAAATAATATGCTGTGTCGATGGGTTTTTTTCTTGCCAAGTCAGTTGCTTATCTGCTTCTTGCCATGATGGATTGCTTAATGCCGTTTGTTGTTTTTCATTCAGTCCCCATGCACGCCACTGCTCACGTCCAGCCGATAAAATCACTTGCGCACTGTCTGTTTGTTGCATGAGTTGGGCAAAAAGCGAACGACTTAATCCATAGCTAATCAAGATTGCTAAGCGCGCGCGTTGTTCATTGACGGGTATCATCGTGGGTTATGTCCTTTGTTTTGTCATATAATAGTGCAAAAAATACAAAAGGAAAAAAATAATGCTGCTGGACATTGTTCTGCACCCAGATGAGCGATTGCGTCAAATGTGTACCCCTGTAACGGCGATGACTGATCGCTTGGATGATTTATTTACCCATATGTTTGAAACCATGTATGAGGCGGAAGGTGTTGGTTTGGCATCGACGCAGGTGGGTGAATCTCTACGTTTTTGTGTGGTGGATGTCACTGATGACAGAAGTAAACCAATGGTGTTGATTAACCCAGTGGTGGTCGCTGGTAAAAATAGCATTACGTGGAAAGAAGGGTGTCTATCGATTCCCGAAGTTCATGCCGAAATCATTCGCCCTAAAAATATTTTAGTACGCGCCCTAGATCGTGACTTTAAGCCGATTGAGTTTGAGGCGGATGAGCTGCTATCGGTTTGTATTCAGCACGAAATTGATCATTTAGATGGCAAGTTATTTATCGATCGCTTATCGTTACTTAAGCGTAAGCGTTTGATGGACAAATATCATAAATTACAGCGAGAGCAGGAATAAGATGCCAACGATCAGCTTGTTTTACGGGATTCAGATTGCCATGTATTTTTTTGATGACAAGAAGGATCATGTGCCACATATTCACGCTAAATATCAAGGTCAACAAGCTTCTTTTTCGATTGTTGATGGTGCCTTGCTAGAAGGAAAGTTTCCAGTCAATAAAATGCGCTTAGTGCAGGCTTGGATTGAAATTCATCGTGAGAGCCTGATGGCAGATTGGGATCTGGCATCGCAAGGTTTGCATCCTTTACCGATTGCGCCATTACAGTGAGGGCTATTTGATGCACAATGTTGTTAAAGTTAAAACACATTCAGATTTTATTTTAGAGTTATGGTTTAAGATGGGCGAACATCGCTATTTTGATATGAAGCCTTATTTAGGATATCCCGCCTTTCAACCATTACAAGATAAGCAGCTATTTGATAAAGCCTTTGTTGCTTTGGATACAGTTTGTTGGCCTGGGGATTTGGATATGTCTCCTGATACGATTTTCCTGTGTTCATACGAACCAGAGGCAATAAGACATGCCGCTTAATATCATCTTTGCAGGCACGCCCGAGTTTGCCACCTATCCCTTACAAGCTTTGCTTAACTCCGAACACAAGGTTGTTGCTGTGTTTACTCAGCCAGATCGACCTGCTGGGCGTGGTAATAAACTCACACCGCCACCTGTTAAAGTCTTGGCAGAAGCGAATGGTATTCCTGTGCATCAGCCTTTGTCATTAAAAGACACGGACAGTCAAGCTTTGGTTGCACAGTACAATGCCGATGTGATGATTGTGGTTGCTTACGGTTTATTATTGCCACAAGCCGTGTTGGATTTACCCAAGTTTGGCTGTTTGAATATTCACGGTTCTTTATTGCCACGTTGGCGTGGTGCTGCGCCGATTGCGCGCGCTATTGAAGCTGGGGATAAACAGACTGGCATTGACATGATGAAAATGGATGCGGGTTTGGATACAGGCGATATTTTAGCGCGGGCGGTGTTACCCATTTTGACTTCTGACACGCAGCAACAGGTACATGATAGCCTTGCGCCAATGGGGGCGCAGTTGTTACTTGAGGTATTGTCTGACTTACCCATTTATTTGGCGCGAGCGCATAAGCAACCAACAGAAGGTGTAACTTACGCCCATAAGCTCAAAAAAGAAGAAGGCAAGATTGATTGGTCACTTTCTGCCGATGTGCTGGCGCGAAAAATTCGTGCTTTCGCCCCTTGGCCTGGTACTTATTGTACTTGGGGTGAGCAGACGCTCAAAATTGGTATGGCTCATGCCATTCATCACGGAACAAGCTCACCGATTGGTACGGTTTTAGGGTTAGATGCACAAGGGTTATTGGTGGTAACTGGTGATGGTGTGCTCTGTTTGCACACTCTGCAGCGTGCAGGTGGTAAGTTATTGTCAGCATATGATTTTAGTAAAGGCTGTGATTTGGTTGGTCAGGTGTTAAGTTAATTTTATGTTATCATGTACCTATATGCCGTACATTTGGAGCCGTTATGCAAAGTATTAGTGTGAATCAATTTCGTGATCATCTTAAAACTTATATCGACCAGTCTATTAGTAGTCACGAGCCAGTTAAGGTTACGCGCCGTGGTGGGGAAGATTTTGTGGTAATGTCTTACAGTGATTGGCAACGTGAACAAGAGACGCTATATGTATTACAAAATCAAAGTCTGATGCCGCAAATAGCACAGTCAATCAGCACCTTTAATACAAAAAAAGGCTATCAACCGTCAGAAAGTGAGCTCAATGCGCTCCTTGGTGTTTGAAGGCGATACTTGGGCAGTTTATGAGGATGTTCGGTCAAAAGATGCCGTTATGCATAAGTCGTTACGCAAACTGATTCAAGAATTATTACGTGCAGATCCAACGACAGGTAGCGGCAAACCAGAGGCATTGAAGCATAACCTATCAGGTCTTTGGTCGCGTCGTATCAATGCTAAAGACAGACTGATTTATACGTTTAACGATGAAGCCATTCACATTATTGCGATTGGTGGTCACTATGAATCGTGATATAGAAAAATTAAGGAACACAAAATGATTATCGTAACAGGTGGTGCTGGTTTTATTGGCAGTAATATCGTCAAGGCTCTGAATGCTCAGGGTGTCAGCGATATTTTGGTGGTCGATGATTTAACCGATGGTACTAAATTTCGCAATTTAGCCGATTTGCACATTAGTGACTACATGGATAAAGATTTATTTCGTGTACATTTGCGCGAAACTCACTTTTTAGCAAATGTAGAAGCAGTATTTCATCAGGGTGCTTGCTCGGCAACCACCGAGTGGAATGGTAAGTATATGATGGATAATAACTATACTTATTCACAAGAATTGCTGGCTGCCTGTCAGGCTGCGAAAGTGCCGTTTATGTATGCGTCGTCGGCATCGGTGTATGGCGATGGTCCTGTCTTTAGTGAAGGGTTAGAAAACGAAAAGCCACTCAATGTTTATGGTTACTCTAAGTTTTTATTCGATCAGCATGTACGTCGTTTGCTACCGACGGCAACTGCACCGATTATTGGTTTTCGCTATTTTAATGTTTATGGCGAGCGTGAACAGCACAAAGGTAGCATGGCGAGTGTCGCCTTTCATTTGCATCAGCAGATTTTGCGGGGTGAAAATCCTAAATTGTTCGGTGCCTACGATGGTTATGAAGCAGGTGGGCAGTCGCGCGACTTTGTGTATGTCGGTGATGTAGCAGCGGTTAACTTGTGGGCGTGGCAGTCGAAGGTGAGTGGTATTTTTAATTTAGGTACGGGTCGTGCGCAACCTTTTCGCGAAATTGCAGAAGCAGTGATTGCTTATCATAGTAAGGGTGAGATTACTTATGTTGACTTCCCTGAACATCTCAAAGGTCGTTACCAGAGCTTTACCCAAGCGAATATCACCCGCCTGCGCACAGCAGGTTACGACAAGCCTTTTGCCGATGTCGCCACAGGCACAAAAACTTATTTACAATGGTTGACTGAACAGGGATTGTAAGGAGTTTTTTATGTTCGCACTTGAGTTTGAAGCCAGTATTGCGAACGGCGTTGTTCGCATTCCAGATCATTATCAGCACATACTAGATCATAAAAAAGCACGTTTTGTTGTGCTGGTTAATGATGAGCTTAGTACTCAAGTCAAGCCAGCGTCTTTTGATCCGCGTTTGTTTTTTGGTGCTGCAAATGCGAGCAAGCAATCTGTCGATCAGTTTTTGCTGGACAGCGCATCTGATTGGGCATGATCATGAAGAATAAATATCTTTTAGATACCAATATTGTTATTTACTACTTTAATGGTCTTATTTTAGATGATGCTATTCATACTATCTTGCAACACAGCTTTAATATTTCAATTATTACCAAGATCGAATTTTTAAGTTGGCATAAGCTACTCGAAGATGTCGAGCTTAAACGTAGGGCTGTAGCGTTTATTTCCTTTGCAACCATTTATGATTTAGATGAAGTCGTTGCAGAGCAAGTGATTACGAATCGCCAACAATACAAGATTAAAACGCCCGATGCCATCATTGGCGCAACAGCGCAAGTACATGGTTTTGAAATCGTCACCAATAATGTGAGCGATTTCAAAAATCTTGGGCTTAAAATTACTTCGTTAAATTTGAAAAGTTAGATTTTTTGATGGGCACTAAAGTTAATTGGCAAGAAAAACTCGGTCTATGGCAGTCATGGTTATTGGTTG
>DYST01000093.1 GCA_020726325.1 Thiomicrospira cyclica
ATAGCAGCTTGTCGGACTTTTGTCGTCGCCTGCTGTAGGGACTGAGTAGTTACGTATCAGCTAAAGATAAAAACTCAGCAGAATAAATAAAACCATCTGCCATGCTTTGCAATGTATATCTACCTTCTTTTATCTCGTTAAGCCACCAATTAAATCCTGCCTGATCTGGCAATCTTCCCATTGCACCATAATAACTTCTATAAAGTTGCGAAGCAGAGGCATCAACTGTGCTGCCATCTAATTTTTGAATAACTGAATCCCATAAACTACCATCATTATTTGGATCTAAAATATTAACTTGCTCAATGCTAAAGCTTTTTGATGATAATGACGTATTTGTGTTACCTGCCAAATCAGAATAAAGCCCACTACCTAGTTTAATTTCAGCAGATCCCGTTTTATTATCTGCTGTTACGTCTGCGGTCCAATTAATACCATCGTTACTACTTAAATTACTAAGAATAGCATTATTTAGTATAAAATCATTAACGGTTAAATCTGTAACAGCTTCATTGAAAACAATATTAACTTGTGCTTTTTGTCCAGCAATTAAACTGGTATCTGATAATGTAATAGTGGCTGTTGGTGATAATGTATCTGCAGGAATAGTGTTGATCGTAATATTGCTACTTATAGCACTGCTACCTAAATTTCCAGCAATATCAGTATAACCATTAGCGTTGAGAGTGATTTTACCTGTTGTTGTACTATTTGCTGTTGGCGTAAACATACCTGTCCACGTAATATTATCGCTACTAGCTAGAGCTGATAGCGTTCCGCCAGTGATTGTCAGATCATTATTACTGAAGTAGCTTACTTTTTCATTGAATTTAATTGTAACTTGTGCTGTTTCACTAACAGATAGGCTAGACTTATTCAAAACTATCGTAGCACTAGGTCTACTAGAATCTATTGTTGTGCCAACATAACTTGTGTTGAGCTCATTAAGTCCTTTTATGAAGGTTGTGTTATATTCATCGACTGCTTTTGTATAGGCTTCTATATCCCCATCAAAATTATCAAGTAAATTCAAAATACCACTACCGTAACCACTCATGTAATCATAATTAGTCATAACAAATCCTTAAAAAATATAAATTAGAATTATCACAAGCATTTCTGCTATGTGTTGTGAACGCTGACGTTTAACAGAGAGGCACGTGTGTATACACTAGTCAGATAAATTAAAACCCCACACTTAGATAAACAGAAGTTCTTTGGAGGTTGTGATCAGGTTCAGTTACATTACCTACCACGTTTCCGTTATGGGTCAACGAAAATGAGTTGGATCTATGCGTCCAGTGATAAGCATGCATTAAACCAATAGCAATCGGATTATTCACATCATCTGTTAATCGATAAGCAGCCTTTAGATTAAATCCCTGGCCATTAGGCAGACTCAAGCGAGATTGACCAATATTGGGTACGTCAATGTTCATTGAACCATTAAAGCTTTGAAATACGTCAATACCAATGTTAAATTTTGAATGATGCTCATTGTGCCAAAGTCCTACTGATAGGCTGTGCCATTGATACAACTCATCTAATGTATTTACGCCGCCACTTCCTTCGATATTCCTCTTCCATTCATGTGAGCCCAGTTTACCAACCAGTCGCTGCTCGCCTGAAAAAAGATTACCTACAGGAGAGGATAGCACACCAAGTTGAATATCAATAAAGCGAGTACCCGTAGTTGTTTGGTATGGATTGCCATTTTGAAGCATACCATCGTAACTTAACCCACCATGAACTAACCTATTTTCACTGATGAGATGCCAATCATTTATTAATGGCAATCTAGCATCAAATCCAATAACGGGTAATTGACCTGTCTCCTTGTTTAGCGTCTGCCCACTTGTACCAACTTCGTGAACACAAGCACTTTCTAAACCCAATATCATCGTGTTTTCTACCGCCCATACAAAAGACGGTAGAAATAAGCAGGCAACTAAAATATTGGCATTAAATGCTTGCAAGCAAGTGTGCCCATGTCATTGTTTGGGTAGATTCGTATGCACCATCATCATTAGCATCTAACTCAATAAAGACGTTTGTAGCATCAGATTGTGCAGTGATACGTAACGTGCCTTTTTGACCTTTGATCGTTGCCTGACCACTCTGAGGATAGGTTTTACCATTAGCAGTCTCAAATGTCGTTAATGTTGTGACAGTTCCTGCCCCAACAGAAGCATTACCCTTTGAAAACTCAGCTAAGCCATTAGCAGAGTAACGAGTTTTATAGCCCTGATTAGAAAAGGATCCTGACAGAGAATATGAACCATTTCGAATAACTTCGGTAAAATTGTAAAGATTTCTTGAGCGGGCTGAACCATTTAATTTATAGCTAAAAGTACCCGAAGATTTCTGAGTTGTTTCAGCAATAGAACTCATGAACTTTCCTCTCATAGTCGATTCGGTTATACCACTGCCTGACAAGCTCACACCATCAACAGAAATGGTATACCGATCAAGATTAACAGTAATTTTTGTAGTTGATGTTTCTGCACTCTCAACTCGAAGACTCATGGTTCCATTAATGTAAAATTGATTACCTTCATATGATTCTGAACATTCTTTTCCTGTTATCGTTATATAATCCCCAGATCTAACGAACCATACAGGGTAAATGGTAGTATTGGTGTTATATATAGCCTCTCCACCTCCATTGCACTTTTGAATTTTTTCTTGAACCACCCCGACAGGTACATTAGTGTCCGCATTTGACCTAGATATTAAGCCTGTTTTTTCAACTAGTTGCAATAACAATAAAGGCGTATAAAGATAATTAGTTTCTGCGTTTGTGTTTATTTCTACTCCTGAAGGTAAAAAACTTAATGCAGATGTATTGCCCGAAGACTGTGCATTTATTGCGTCAATATTTGCAGCAGCAACTTGAGTTTTATTGGTTTCAGTGATAACAATACTTGCTGCCGTGGGTGTGCTTGCTACTGAACCACTGGAGCTAGAACCACCGCCACCACCACAACCAGAAAGTAGAACAGCGGCAACTAAACTAGAGAGTATAACCTTCTTCATAACAAATCCTTAAAAAATATAAATTAGAATTATCACAAGCATTTCTGCCACAATATTGGGGTCTCGCCCCTTTTTATTTCGATCCCCCACTTTAGTGTCATCATCAAATTCAAAATCTAAAATACTAAATGTGTAAATAGCCGATAATTGATAATTCCAAGCCCCTTTTAAAAGCCCCCTGCACTGCGTGCTTCCCCCTTTAAAAAGGGGGATTGAGATAAACATCGGGAAGGGTGCAATTCATCTGAGCTCCAATGAGAGTAAAGTTTCAGACTTTTTTATCATGATAACAGCTCGTATTGTCCTAACCCAATCAGTTTAATACCTATTTCACTGCCATTAAAATCAAAACGTGTGCCATCGTTGTCGCTTTGTAAACCAACGGTAATCGTATGACTACTTTCTGTTAGTATCAAATTTGTTCCTTGCATATTAAGCTGATAAGATGAGAAACTTTGCGATAACATCACTTTTTCAACATTGGCATTGACTATGGCAGAACCTTGAACTTGAATTGCATCAAAACCCATACTACCAAATATTTTTGCATTATCAACGGCTGATGTCGTCTGCCCTGCTGTTAGGAAAGTTTTTGTCATAACTACTGGTATCAGTGTATTGACACTAAAATCTATCAAAGACCCCAGCGCATTAGCATTTCCTGCCAAATCAGTGTAACTTTTAGCATTCAGCGTAATTTTTCCTGCAGTGGTTGAGTTAGTGCTTGGCGTAAAAGTTCCAGTCCATGTAATACTGTCTATACTGGTTAGGGGTGATAATGCGCCGCCCACAACAGTCAAATCTGTATTATCAAAAGCAGTTACTGCTTCACTGAATTTAATGCTAACAGTAGCCGTTTCACCTGTCGTTAAACTGGTATCTGATAAGCTAATTGTGGCTGTGGGAGCAAGGACATCTGAAGATATAACTGCCGTAGTTGCGCTACTGGTTTTACTTTCAGCTGTATTGCCACCATCGGTATAGCTGGCAGTGACCGTAATCGTTTTACCCACTTCAGTTTGTGTTAGGGTATAGGTTGAACCAGTTGCACCGACAATATTCGAGCCGTTAGCTTGCCACTGATAGCTAACAATACCCATGCCATCGATATCAGCTAAGGTGTTATTGGCAGTAAGAGTTTGACCTTGGCTGGCTGTGCCTGCAATCGCTACTGAACCTGTTGGAGCGTCATTGATATTCGCTACTGCCGTAGTTGCGCTACTGGTTTTACTTTCAGCTGTTGAATTTGCATCCGTATAGCTAGCCGCAACAGTAATCGTTTTACCCACTTCGCCTTGGGTTAGGGTGTAGGTTGAACCAGTTGCACCGACAATATTCGAGCCGTTAGCTTGCCACTGATAGCTAACAATACCCATGCCATCGATATCAGCTAAGGTGTTATTGGCTGTAAGAGTTTGACCTTGGGTGGCTGTGCCTGAAATCGCTACTGAACCTGTTGGAGCATCATTGATATTGGCTACTGCCGTAGTTGCGCTACTGCTCACGCTTTCTGCTGTATTGCCACCATCGGTATAGCTGGCAGTGACCGTAATCGTTTTACCCACTTCAGTTTGTGTTAGGGTATAGGTTGAACCAGTTGCACCGACAATATTCGAGCCGTTAGCTTGCCATTGATAGCTAACAATGCCCATGCCATCGATATCAGCTAAGGTGTTATTGGCAGTAAGAGTTTGACCTTGAGTAGTTGTGCCTGCAATGGTCACTGACCCCGTTGGAGCGTCATTGCTATTAGCAACCTCCTTGACAAAAGTCACCGAAGTATTGATACCCATTACATTCAAGTCAGAAGGATAGTATTTTCTAATATTTCCATGATTGTCTTCTATCTGCACATAGCTCACATTATATATTCCAGATGAATTCGTTGGTGCTATATATCTTGTTATATTTGAGTTACCATCTTCCCAGCCACTTCCAACAATTATTAAATTCCATGAGCTGTATGATGTACTACCAGCAGAGTAAGCATAAGAAAAACTGCTATCAAACCAAACTACTATTTGACTTACACCTGAGTTATCATCTGTTGCTGTACCTGAAATGGTAAATGCTGCTTGCCCTTGAGATAGGTCTACTGTTGTTGGTATGTTTAATGATGCCAGTGTCGGAGCTGTTGTATCAGCAACTGAACCCGTAAAGGCAACTGCGGTATTAATACCCATTGCAACTAAATCAGAAGCATAATATTTCTTACTATTTCCTTGATTATCTTCTATTTGCACATAGCTAACGTTATACATTCCAGAAGAGTTTGTTGGTGCAATATATCTTGTTATACTTGAGCTGCCATCTTCCCATCCATTTCCAAAAATCATCAAACTTGATGGGTAGTATGATGTAATGCCAGCAGAGTAAGTATAAGAAAAATCGCTATCAAACCAAACCAATATTCGACTTACACCTGAATTATCATCCGTTGCTGTACCTGAAATGGTAAATGCTGCTTGCCCTTGAGACAGGTCTACTGTTGTTGGTATGTTTAATGATGTCAGTGTCGGAGCTGTTGTATCTGCGGTTGAACCTGTAAAGGTAACCGCTGTATTGACTCCCAACTCTTGCAACTCAGACGCACTATAAGTTTTTCTATTGCCTTGGTTATCTTCGATCCAAATAGAAGTTACATTATATGTTCTAGGTGAACTTATCGGTGCGATATATCTCGTTATATTTGAGTTACCATCTTCCCAGCCACTTCCAACACTTATTAAATTCCATGAGCTGTATGATGTACTACCAGCAGAGTAAGCATAAGAAAAACTGCTATCAAACCAAACTACTATTTGACTTACACCTGAATTATCATCTGTTGCTGTGCCTGAAATGGTAAATACTGCTTGCCCTTGAGATAGGTCTACTGTTGTTGGTATGTTTAATGATGTCAGTATCGGAGCTGTTATATCTAATGCCATATTATCCTGCCCTTTTGTCCTAAAAAATCAAAGTTACAAGCGGTATCATATTGTTATTTTGATCGTTTTGCAACTTAAAAATACAACAAATTGTAGATTATATTCCGTGGATTAAAGATCTCTTATATTCGATGATGTCGGGCATGAATACCGACTTCCC
>DYST01000094.1:0-3607 GCA_020726325.1 Thiomicrospira cyclica
CAGAAGGAGCTGCAACAGCAGCAGCGATAGCGATAGCTAAAATATTCTTGTTCATGTAGAAATTACCTCGTTAGTTTTCAACATATGAATCAGGGAAGAACCCTGTATTCAACCTCGGAAACAATATTACAACAGGCGTTTGCAGTTTTGCAACAGCTTTTTGTGATTTGCGTCATATTTTTTCGTGCTTTGTTGTTTTTTTGCAACAATACGCAGATAAAACGCAAGTGATTAAGCAAGCGTTTTTACTAGCACAGCCCAGTTATTAAGTTTTGCTTCCATACTCTTAAAATCAACTTCAGTTAAGCTCGGCTCACCGCTAAGGCTGGCAAGAAGCCCATCAACAGAGGCAAGATAACGTGCTAGCTTAGTCGCAATCACATCATCACCGCGCAGCCGCGCCTTGTCCGCTTGATTTTCAATGACACCTCTTAAGTAATTGGCTTTATCAAAAACAGTATTTTTACGATTTATCGTATTGACCGAATTAAATCCGTCAGTAGACGGCAAGCCCTCACCTAAATTACCCGATGAACGTCTATCTAAAACAAAACTAATCAGCCAAGCAATACCAGCAATCACCATAAAAGCAATGATGAGCTTAAATACGGTAGCAAAAAAACCATCACCTTCATCTTGTGTGGCTTCAATTGCTTTGATCTTGGTTTTAAGTTGGGCAAAGTCACTGCTATTCACACCAATTAATAAGGGGTCAGCTTGCTCTATTTTTTTAAGTTTCGTTAAAACCGCACTGGCATTATCGGGTGTAACCTTACCAGCACACAGTGCGGCATCAATAAAAAGCACATCGATAATCGTTGAATGCTGATTGGGATGACTTTGCTGTTCCTGCGCTAATACTTGCAAGGCTTGCTCGCATTGACCAGAATCAATCAGGGATTGCACCTGAGCAGGGGTTGCCGCAGACGTATTAAACGCAAAGAGAAGCAGTGTAAAAGCAAAAAGGCGTGTTTTCATTGCAGACACCAGTTAATAGGTCATACTGGCGGCATTGAGCACACCAACAGCCAGATGCACCCCAGCAAGAATAATCCCTGCTGCCGTTAAATCATTTGCCATTAATTCGCCCACACGACGCATCCCACGTGTCATAATGGCTGCAACCGCCAACTGCACACTCGCGGCAATCAATGCCCAGACAAAATAATCAAACCAAGAGACCGAATGGGCAATAATGACAGCAATCGGTAGTACAAACCCTAATAGTGCACCAACTAATGCATATGCTGCTGCCGTATTGCCTTCTTCTAAAATGAGTTTAACCTCATCGTAAGGGGTTACCTTAATATATGCCCATGTAAATACAGCAGTCATCAGTAATGCAGAAGCAAAATAAAGGGCAAAATTAAATAAGTCGTCCAACACGGTTAACGCTCCTTGTTCAATATATTGAACTTTGCTAGTGCAAAGCCAACAAATACGCCGATAAAAAATGCAATGGCAATCATGGCGAACTTAATGGCAAGATACCATGCAATAAAAAATACAACCACCAAGCCAATCAGCCATAGCATTAAATGTGTCATCATCACCCCCCACTAGAGCCAGATGAACTGCCACCCTTGCTCGCACTCGCACCAAAACCGCCCGATGAATAGCCTTTACTGGTACCAGAGCTTGACCCTGAGTTATCACGTGATGACCCTTGATTCGGTTTAGCAGAATACCAATGACTGGTATCAGGATTCGGCTTGGCTGGGTTTTGCGAGGACGAGGGGCGTGTCGGTGTTGTGTCTCTATGATTCGCACTATTATTACTACCCGACGAATGACCTGCTAAATAGCCGAGCCCATAGCCCAATAGGACATTACCCATGCCACCACCACTCGATTCATGCGCTGGCGACGGATTCTGAGCAGCTTGCCCGTTATTCTGATTGTTTTGAATAACAGGCAAATCCCGCCACAGCCATTCTTCTTGATCGGGAGAAACCAACGCCGCTTGCGCCTGAAGCGTCACTAAGGACGCCATCAGGGCAAGTTTGGGCAAATGCCGCGTGTGTTTCTTGTGTTTAGTCACCACCACCGTCACCACCTGCATCGCTATCGTGACTGTCATCAGAAGCAAAGGCATTAGCAGCCATTGCACCAACCGCTGCACCTGCAACCATCCCCATTACAGGCGAACCAGCGTCACCGCTTGCGGCTGCCTGTGCCTGTTGTTGCTGTCTGAGTTTTAATTGTGCTAAACGGTCGTCGACACGGCTATTTTGCGTAATCGCTGCCGAACCAAGCACTTTTGCTTTTAGATCATCACCCGAGCTTGTGCTGGTTTCTGATAGTGCTTGCGCACGGGCTTCTTTTTCATCCGCTTTTTTGCGGGCAATATCCATCATTTCACCAAAGTTGTTATCACCAACACCCGAAACAGTGGCATTAATTGCAATACTGGCATCGGCAGCTTTGGTACGTGCTTCTAATAAAGTTGCTTCGGTTGCAACCTGATCTTTGCGGTTTTTAAGCTCGTTAAGGTTGCTTTCAAGTTTGCTAATTTGTGCATTCATATTGTCTCGTGCTGACTTAAAACGATCTACATTTTGATGCGCAACATCGCTACGCAACAGGGCTTCACGTGCATTGTCATCCTGACCTTTAGAGACAGCAACTTCGGCAACATGATCCCATTCGCCAGCATCTTTTTGAGCGGCATTGAATTGATTTTGAATTAAATTACGTTGTGTACGTGCTTCTGTTAATGCTTTTTCGTACTCACGAATGGCATCTTGCATTTCACGCACACCTTGGCGCATCATGGTTCCGGGATCAATTGAGGCATCGACCGCATCATTTGCTTTACCTTTAACCATTGACCAGATTTTTTCGAATAGATTCATCATTGTCTTCCTTTATTGACCATAAAACTTTAAACAAAAAAATGGGGAATAAAACGCGCGCCATCGCCCGTAATGTCACCATCTAAACGCACCCCCAAACCACAGGCAGTGTCACCCACCATCCAGACACCTGCCATGATCGTTCCTTCACCATCGATTTTGTACGATGGACAGTAATCCTGTATCACCTGACCCAAGTCATGCTCGCCTATTGGGTTAGAAAATACTTTTTTGCCATTCACAAAAACACTCACCCCAGAACCTTCACGCGATAACGCAGGCTTAATCACATAATTGGTGGCAGTTGCGGTTTGTTTCAAGTGAGTTTTTAATAACCAAGGACTATTTGGGAATAATTCTGTCATTTTGGCTAACAAACCTTTTGAGGATAAAACCAGTTTCCATGCTGGCTCTAACCACTGGGTACGCGCCATCGCTGGTGCATTGCCAAAAGCCTCTTTAATTAAATACTCCCACGGATAGAGCTTAAACAGACTTTCCATGATTTCTGGATGCTGTTCATCGCGCACGTCTAAAAAGACGGCTTGATTATCAGCAAGGGCGATTTCGCGCACATCTAAGACAGGCGCGATTGCAATGCCTGCTTCTTGTGCTGTTTCAGAAAGGTATAAGGCGGTTGACCAGTCTTCGCGTGTCGGCATGGCGGCATAGTACATCTTACCCTTAAGCTGTGGCTGAATCTCTTGCCAACGGGCAACAAGGTGTTCGTGCAAACTGTTGAACTGATCGGG
>DYST01000094.1:3707-6016 GCA_020726325.1 Thiomicrospira cyclica
TATCTGCTGTCGCGCCACGCTTACTGGTGCGTACAAGTGACAGTCGCAACCGCGCCCTCGCCTATCGGCTGACATTAGATACATTGCGTAGTCTCAATCGCTTTTCATGGATACGCGATCAGCTGTTAGAACGCGCTTTTACGGGTAAGGATATGGATGTTGCCCTCTTGCTCACCTTAGGCATCGCTCAGCTGTGCGACCCTGATTTACCTGTCCATGCCAGCCTTAATGAAACCGTCGAAGTAGCACGCACGTTTAAGAAAAAGCCTTGGGCTGTCGGACTGGTGAATGGTGTACTGCGCAATTTTCAGCGTCGTCAGGACGAGCTTATCAGTGCTGCCAACAAACAAGACCCACTATTTTTTAGTCATCCACAGTGGCTACTAACACAACTACAGCAAACCTACCCCAACACATGGCGCAGCATTGCGCACGGCAATAATACACCTGCCGATTTATGTCTACGCCTTGCGCCGCGCATCAATCCCGATGACTACCTGCAACAGCTCCCAGCCGAGCTTAAAGCACAGCAGCATCCGCAGTTAAGCCATGCCATTTTGCTCGATTCAACCGATGTAACCGCACTGGCTGGATTTGATACAGGTGATTTCAGTGTCCAAGATGCCAATGCACAATGGGCGGCGCATATTCTGCAACCGCAAGCAGGTGAAAGCATTCTTGATGCCTGCGCAGCTCCCGGTGGCAAAACAACTCACCTACTCGAGCTAAGCAACAATCAAGCACAGATAACCGCACTCGATATCGAAGCACAACGTCTGGCACGCATTCAAGAAAACCTAGACCGTTTGGGATTGACGGCACGCTTAATGACTGCCGATGCCGCTGATACCAAAAGCTGGTGGAATGGGCAATTATTTGATGCGATTTTGCTCGACGCGCCTTGTTCGGCAACGGGTATTATCCGCCGCCATCCTGATATTAAATGGCACAGAAAACCACGTGATATCGAACAGCTCACCCACACACAAGCAAAGCTACTCAATCATTTATGGCAACTACTCAAGCCCAATGGACGATTGCTCTATGCTACCTGCTCTATCCTTGCTGCTGAAAACAGTGGGCAAGTTCGTGCCTTTTTGGAACGCACCACCAATGCACGTTTGCAACCCTTAACGCTTGCCGATGGTCAAGATACAGGATTTGGCACGCAGTTTTTGCCAATCGATGCCCAGCATGGCGATGGCTTCTTTTATGCATTGCTGAACAAAGAACATGAATAAAATTGTCACTTATTTTTTATTACTGTGCTGTGTTGTGCCTTTGGTACAGGCAGAGCGAACGCGAGCAACGCAACTACAAACCAGCATTGTCAATAACCAACTCTTGATTGATGGTCAAGTTGCGCTGGGTATCACGCCAACCATGGAAAGTGCCTTGCTACACGGTATTGCATTGGAATATAGTATCGATATTAGACTGGATGACCCCGAGCGTCACCTATGGCAAAATCCATTATTAGTCAAACGTACACGGGTTAAACTCAGCTTCGATAGCTTAAAACAAACTTATTTACTCACCAACTTAAGCCTACAACGCTTTAGCACCGACCGTGATCTAAAACGCTCACTCATGACCTTGGGCGCGATTCAGAGCTTGCCCATTGCCCAACTGAAGCAACTACAAAAAAAGCACCCTTATCAGTTACGCTTACGTGTGCAACTCGAAAGAGACAGTCTGCCCAATGCCCTACGCTTGTCGAGCATCATTGATCCAGAATGGCGTATTGATATGGACTGGCAAACCCAACTATGGGTTTATGAATGAAATTAACTCATGGCAATCGGTTAACAAATCGCTAAGAAGTTCCCTTTTCGGGCGTGAGAACATATTACGTTATAATGGTGCACTGAGAGGAAACGACACGCATGATAACTCAACAGTTTATAACGTGGTGTCGTAATTGAGTCGTAACAAAAAACAGTACATAATTAACTCCCTGATTAAATCCATATTACTAACATCTCATCTTGCTCGCTGTTTGTCGAGATAGTCCACGAACTTGATACCTTACCTACCCTGACATATACGCTAGATAATGCTGTTGCGCCAGCGTCAACCTCGCCAGTAAAAAATTAAAAAACCTTAATCGGTGGCTATGCTTTCTTTCGACCAACGAATTAAGTAGTTTAACTGGTCACGCGCTTGCTTCCATGCCAGTGCATTGCGTTTGTGTACCTTCATAACGTCGCTAAAACTTGAATTATCTGGCACTAGTTCAGGTTCTATCGGGGCATCCAAAAGATAGGAAGGTGGCTTGATTTTCACGATTTGAACCTTGGTGCTAGAAG
>DYST01000095.1 GCA_020726325.1 Thiomicrospira cyclica
CGCATCAATGAGTCTAATTGATGCGGCAAAATTGACTGTTAACACTATATTTTTCGTAACTACTTAGTAATTAATACTTTGTTGTGTTCTGCAGGATAAGCAACTGGCACTTCAATCACGCGCACACGCTGTGGCTCACGATAGAAGTATTCGCCGCTATAGTAAGTCCCTTCACGTCCTGTTGTGATGTATTCATAATCAGAACGCCCTAAATATCCCTGCGCTGTTGTTGAAATGACACCTGTTTTGGTGTCAATCGCACGCAAGTTAAAAACAATGCCTTCAGCTTGGAATGAATAGCTTCCCGATACCACTTGTGCAACGTCATAACTCTTTTTCAAGCGTTTAACATCACGACTAAAGGCAAAATCACCATCTTTTGTGACCTGAATTTGATCACTCATTAATTTAAAATCAACGACTTTAAAGCCTCGCGTTTGCAATTCGTGCAATAAATGCTCTTGCAATAAAAAACCGATTTTATTGGTGTGAGATACATCGTCTAGAGCAACAATACTCGCCACTGCAAAATGTGTTTCAGCTAAGTTTTTAATGTCGCGATTCTGAGTCAACTGATCCGCTAGAAAACGAACCACATCGTTAAAACGACCAGCTGCAGTGCTATTTTTGACTGAGTCATAAAAATTATTCGTATTTTGCGAAAAGTCATCAAACGAACGCGCCGACAAAGTCGACGGATAGGTTGAAGACATCGTTGGTTGACCATTGTTAACAGCCAAAGAACCCGCAAAAGTGACACTGCTCATGCCCGCACATAAAAGTGCAGAAGCAACTAAAGATTGAGTTTTCATGTTTAAATTCCTTAATTATCGATCAAAGCACTTGTTATTGTCAGAACGAACAACAACAGGATAAGGACAATCTGTACATGAATTTTTGTAATGAACAACTTCAACATCTTTTGCACAATCAGCAGTTGGTTTGTTTTTATATCGGACTAACTCCATCGGCGGTTGACAACAAAGATCAACAACAGGTTTTGGAGCTTCATACTTGACAGCGACAGGTTCGCTCGCGCAACCACCAAGAATTGTACCTAGTGAAGCGACGAGGAGCGCGTTTCTCAATGACATGAATTGCATAGAATACCTCAATACAAGATAAAGTTATTTAACGAGCAGAACACATTGTGTCTACCCAACTTTTCCTAGTGTGTGTATGCAATCAGTTAGGATTAACCAATAAAGACGCATTTTTATGTTATATGTTTTAATTATAACGAAGCTTTGATTAAAAGCAACTATTATTTTAATTTTACCAATCAGAATCAGAATCTAACCATACCTGCCTGTTATAGTTGCTGCCACTTAAACCGCGACCTACGGGGTAAGCACAGTTGTTACAATTTTTTGGACAGCGAACAACTTCTGTCGGTTGAGAGCAACAGATCGGTGTAGACTTTACCGTAATCACTTTTTGCTGCGCACAGCAACCACGAGACATCTGATTACTTGTCGAACAGCCAGCTAAAAAGAAAAAAAGAACAGAAACAGCCAAGACGCCTTTTAGAGACATAGATAACTCCCAATACCGAGCAGATAACAAAAGCCAAAAGCTCCAGCATCAGTTAAACATGATCGGTTTACCCTGCTTAACTGATACTAAGAAACAATGATTACCAGCCCGAACCACAATTTTGGCAAGTATTGCGATAACGCACAACTTCCACTGGTGGTGGACAATAAGTGGTCGATTGCTTAATGGTAACGATTTCTTTTTTAGGTGCATAACAACACGCATCAACCATATGATTCGTCGTTGAACAGCCTGCTAAAAACAAAGTCAAACAAGTAGCGACAAACGCGGTTTTAAATGATAGGAATTGCATAATATAATACCTCAGCGATAGGTTAGCAACAAAGAAGCAAGCGGAAGGATTTCCATTTACTTTTTTCCTGTGTGTGTTTTTTATCATCTTTTTTTGGGAGGATGACCCAAACGAAGCTACATTAATATCATTATGACCTTAATTCTATGGCGATTACAGCATTCAGCGCAAGGCAAATCAGCTAATTTTAGTTAATTTCACGTGTATCTGTTGTTTGCATTGCTTGCCCCCAGCCTAGCCACTCATCCAGCTTTGCCCAGACCTCATCCATACCAGTCTTTTTGAGTGACGAAAATAATTGCACGGTAATGATACCGCCATAATTAGGAATTTCTTTTTTGACTGCTAATAGCGTATTTTTTTGCTGTCCGTAAGAAAACTTATCTGCCTTGGTGAGCAAGACATGTACAGGACGACCAACACGCACCGCCCATTGCAGTAGCTGGTCATCTAAAGGCATAAAGGGATGACGGGCATCCATCAGTAAAATAAGCCCTTGTAGGCTTTGGCGTGTTTCTAAATAAGCACCCATTGCCTTACCCCATTCTTCTTTTAAGGGAATGGGTACTTTAGCAAAGCCATAACCAGGCAAGTCCACCAGTCGGCGATCTTCTGTATCTAGGGTAAAAAAATTAATGAGCTGAGTTCTGCCTGGTGTTTTGGATACTTTTGCCAGCCCTGTTTGGTGCGTGATGGCATTAAGACTACTCGACTTACCCGCATTGGAACGCCCAACAAATGCGACCTCTACGCCTGTATCGGCAGTGCAATGCTTAAGATTAGGGGCGCTTTTTAGAAAGGTGGCGCGTTGATAAAGAGGGTGCTGTAACATCGAAATTCTCTCTTGTTTTGTTGTTGTTGTCGTTAATAGAGTTGCCATAAAAGATGCTTAGGTTATAATTGGATACCCTGTTCAACACAAAATAGACCATCAAAGCAAAGGCATACTAAAATAATGGAAAAAAAACATAGCTTGCGTCACCATCCGCTCCTGACCTTTTTTAGCTCTATGAACCTCGCCATTACCTTATTGGTGATGCTGGCGGTTGCCTCGGTTATTGGCACTGTACTCAAACAAAACGAGGCTTATTCGAGCTATGTTATCAAATTTGGCCCTTTTTGGTTCGAAGTCTTTCGCAATCTTGAACTTTACGATGTTTATAGTGCCATTTGGTTCTTATCAGTTTTAGCATTTTTATTAGCATCTATTTCGGCATGTGTATGGCGCAATGGCGCTCACTTTGTCAAAGATATGGTCTCTTTTCAAGAAGACAAACATCCAGCTCAACTCAAAAAAATGCACCTTTCTGCACACTGGACAACGCAAAACACACCAGCGCTGATTGTTGAGCAAGCCAACGAAAGGATTCAGGCGCTGGGGTTCAAAACGAAGGTTGAACATAAAGCGAACAGCCAACTCATTGCCGCTAAAAAAGGCAGCGCACATCGACTTGGATACTTTTTTACGCATATTGCAATTATTGTCATTTGTTTCGGGGCATTGCTCGACTCTAATCTCAAGTTTAAGTTTCAAGAATGGGCAGGTATGGTTGAGTCAGAAACACGCAGCCTAGCCTTAACCGATGTCAATCCGAAGGCAAACCTAACGAGCGACAACTTTTCGTTTCGCGGTTCGGTGAATATTCCCGAAGGTAAAAGTGCCGATGTGGTATTTTTAACCTTCAAAGACGGCTACTTAGTGCAAAAACTCCCTTTCGAAGTCAAAGTGATCGACTTTAGGGTCGAGCATTACGACACAGGTATGCCAAAATCGTTTGAAAGCGACATTATCCTAACCGCTCCCGACTTAAAAGAGCCCATTAAAGCAACACTGTCGGTGAATAAACCGCTTATTTACAAAGACTACGCGATTTACCAGTCCAGCTTTGGCGATGGTGGTAGCTCACTTAAGCTTAATGCTTATCCATTAGCATCATTGAATAGCACCAGCTCGCCATTGGCGGGGGAAATTCACCGCGACATTCCCTTAAACACCCCGATTGGTGATTATAAGGTCGAGCTAGACGACTATAAGTCGAATAATATTATCCCGCTGCCAGCAGCAGATGCAAATGGAAAAAAAGTCAAAAACTTAGGTTCTAGTGTGCTGTTTAAAGTCCGCGATAGCGCAGGTCAGGCGGTGGAATACGAAAACTATTTATTAGCAATTGACCGTGATCAGGCTTGGTATCAGGTATCGAAATTCCGTAAAAGCCGTGCGCAAGAGTTCGATTTCTTAATGATTCCGCTCGATGCGAATATGTCGATGAAGCGTTTTATGACTTTCTTATCGTTAGTGAATGATCGCAAAGGACTCGATGCTGTGCTTGATGCCAGCATTGCGCAAGAAACGGATGCCGCCAAGCGTGAGCAACTGACGACACAAAAACGCTTTATGCAACAGCTGATTAACCTCTTCCGTGCACGTGGTTTTGATGGTATTCAGGGCTATTTAGAACAAGCCATTGAAGCTGATAAGCGCGAAGCGGTCTTTCAACAATACCTCGAAATTTTAACGGTTGCCATGCAGAGTTTATATCTAAAAACACTCGAACTAGAAGGCGTTGCTGACAATAAAGACGCAAGTGAAACAGAACGTCGCTTCTTTGCCGACAGTGTTGAAGCGATGAATTTATTGGCACACTATGGGCCACCGATATTTTTTGAAATCACCAGTATCGATCAACGCGAATCGTCTGGGTTACAAATCACCAAATCACCTGGCAAAAACGTCGTCTTTTTAGGGTCGTTTATGCTCATCGTTGGCGTGTTTCTACTCTTCTATATTCGCCCTCAGCGTTTGTGGCTGTTGGTGCATCATAACGAACAGGGTGAGACTGAAGTCATTTTTGCAGGCAAAGATGGCAAGGACGATAGTCAACTACAAGACGTTTTTTCGACTCTATTACAACAACCGCAATCGGCTACAACCCCTTCGGAGGAATCAGCGTATGTCACTCACTAAGGCTTCACCATTAACCCAACAACTTGCTAACCCGCGCGGACTGGCTTGGGTTGTGGGTATTTTTGCTCTTGCTTTTCTCACTTGGTCAAAATTCGGCTCTATTATGGATGAGTTCGAAGTCGGTATTTTGATCGGTACAAGTGTAGGCTTAGCTGCTTTTGGTTTGGCGTGGCGCAGCATGCAAACGCTCTTTACCTTTGTCTTGCTGATGACCTTGGCAGGTATCGGTAGCTATTCTGGTATCGACATTGGCTCTGGTGCGGAAAAAGTGCTTGCCACTGCTGAAAAAGCTTTCTTTTTGAAGTTCTTATTCTCTAGCCAATCCGCCATTATGTGGATGAATGCTTTGTTTGTTTTGGCAATGCTCACTTACTTCTTTGCCCTATGGAAAGACTCTTCTTTCTCTGGCAAGGTCGCAACGGGCTTAACCTGGTCTGCTGTTGCCTTTGGCTTTGCTGGTTTGGGCGTTCGTTGGTATGAGTCTTACCTGATCAACCCTGATTATGGTCATATTCCTATCAGCAACTTGTACGAAGTGTTCATTGTCTTTGCTTTGGTCACGGCTGTGCTGTATTTGTACTACGAGCAAAAAGCGAATACTAAAGCATTGGGTGGTTTCGTGTTGGCCGTTATTTCGGCGGCTGTTGGCTTTATTTTGTGGTACACCTTCGGTCGTGAAGCGCATCTGATTCAGCCACTTGTACCTGCACTGAAAAGCTACTGGATGAAAATCCACGTCCCTGCCAACTTTGTCGGCTATGGTACTTTCGCCCTTGCTGCAATGATTGCTGTTCCTTACCTGTGGCGTAGCAAGCTAGAAGCAACAGGTAAAACTGATAGCGTGTTATTAACGCGCTTGCCGACCCTCGCGGTAATGGACGATGTGATGTATAAAGCCATTGCCTTTGGTTTTGCCTTCTTTACCATTGCAACCGTATTAGGTGCAATGTGGGCGGCAGAAGCCTGGGGTGGTTATTGGAGCTGGGATCCGAAAGAAACCTGGGCGTTGATTGTGTGGTTAAACTACGCGGCATGGTTACACTTGCGCATGTCTAAAGGCTGGCGTGGTCCTGTCATGGCATGGTGGGCACTAGGGGGCTTATTGGTCACAACTTTTGCTTTCTTGGGTGTGAATATGTTTTTATCTGGTTTGCATTCATATGGTACGCTGTAA
>DYST01000096.1 GCA_020726325.1 Thiomicrospira cyclica
CTTCATCAAACATGGGTTCACCTTCAGGTAGCAGCTTCGTCAGCTCGCGAATCAACAAGGCAACGTGTTTTTTATCATATGCCGATAATGGCATGCTTTGCGTAAATTTGACATTTTTGCCAAGCTCTGCCAAATAAGGAAATAGCTTTTCGCGCGGCTGGATACGATCGACTTTGTTAATCACCAATAAAACAGGCACATCAACCTGAGCCACCAGTTCGGCAACACGCGCATCCTCATCAGTAAAGCGTCCCGCTTCGACCAACATCATCACCACATCAACCCCTTCTAAGGCAGAAGAAGCGGTGCGATTCATCATTCGATTTAAGGCTTTAGCACCATTGATATGCACCCCTGGCGTATCGACGAAAACAAGTTGAGCATCATCCAAAGTCAAAATACCATGAATGCGATGACGCGTGGTTT
This sequence comes from Thiomicrospira cyclica, assembly GCA_020726325.1. Lineage (GTDB taxonomy): Bacteria > Pseudomonadota > Gammaproteobacteria > Thiomicrospirales > Thiomicrospiraceae. The sequence continues at coordinate 427 of DYST01000096.1, forward strand.
GCGGTTTTGGCGAGGTAATACTAATTTTTTGTCCGATCAGGGCATTCATCAGCGTTGATTTGCCGACATTAGGGCGACCAATAATGGCAATATTGCCACAGCGAAAAGGTTTTTCTGACATAACTATTTTTCCTCTAGCTGTTCCAGCATGGTGCTGGCAGCGGTTTGTTCAGCTTTCTTGCGGCTATTGGCTTTTGCTTGTGTATTAGCTTGTCCGTCGATATAGCAAATAACTTCAAACATGAGCGCATGAGCCTCTCCTGTTTGTGATATCAATTGATAATCAGGCAAAGCTTTAGCCCGTGCCTGACACCATTCCTGCAAACGTGTTTTGGGATCTTTTTCGACAGCAACCTGCTCTAAGGTTTCAAAACGTGGCTCAAGATAACCCAACACAAACCTACGCGCAGCATCCATACCCGCATCACAATAAATTGCTGCAATCACAGCTTCAAAAGCATCTGCCAACGTAGAGGCACGACGAAAACCACCACTTTTTAATTCCCCAGACCCCAATTTTAAGCAATCGCCAAGATTCAGCATCATGGCAAATTCTGCCAAGGTTTCTTCACGAACCAATCTCGCCCGCATACGTGTTAATACACCTTCTGGCTGATTTGGGAAACGCGCATACAAGGCTTCAGCAGCCAAAAAATTCAGAATACCATCACCCAAAAACTCTAAACGCTCATTATTCACACTAGCATAACTGCGATGCGTTAAGGCTTGCCATAATAAATCTGGCTGCACAAAGTCATGACCAATACGTTGCATACACTCCTGTCGATAACGTTTATCGTCGTTTGCACTCATTTGATCGACAATCCGATACGAGAAAAATCAATACCACTATCAAAATGCATCCAGATAAAGAAAGCCCGACCTTTTAAGTTCTCTTCGGGAACAAAGCCCCAAAAACGGCTGTCATAACTATGATCGCGGTTATCACCCATCATAAAGTAATGTCCTTCGGGCACAACGACATCCAATAAATCACCCGCTTGACGATCAGGATCGGTTAATAAATTATGCTTGACCCCTAATAAATCCTCTGATAACTGCAATGCACCATTCATCACCGCACCAGAGCCTTCAGTCTCATAACGTCCGATTGATGTTTGCATAATCGCTTTATCATTGATAAATAATGTTTTATTAATATAACTAATGTGATCACCTGGTAGACCAACCACACGCTTAATATAGTCTTTATCTGGTTCAACAGGATAACGAAAAACAACGATCTCACCACGCTCTGGTTTTGCTGTCTTAAGAACCTTTGTATAAACAACAGGCAATTTAATACCATAACTCATTTTATTAACTAAAATAAAATCACCAATATGCAGTGTCGGATACATAGAACCAGATGGAATACGGAAAGGTTCGGCAATAAATGAACGTAAAACTAACACAATCAACAATACAGGAAATAATGAACGCGCATAATCCATAATGACGGGCATCGGTGCGTCAGACGCACGTTTTGGGGCATAAACCCATTTATCTAATGCCGCCAGTATGCCACCAATAAGAACAGCAGCTGTTAAAATAATTTCAAATAGCATTTATAACAACCTTCTATCCGTTATCTTTGTTCACATGCAGAACCGCCAAGAATGCTTCTTGCGGAATTTCAACACGACCAATGGTCTTCATGCGCTTTTTACCTTCTTTTTGTTTATCCAGTAGCTTGCGCTTACGACTCACGTCACCACCGTAACACTTAGCTAGCACGTCTTTACGCATGGCTTTGATGTTAGAACGAGCAATCACTTTTGCACCAATCGCAGCTTGTAAAGCAACTTCAAACATTTGACGCGGAATCAAATCTTTTAATTTTTCAATGACATCACGTCCACGATTTTGTGCGGTACTGCGATGCACAATCATCGACAAGGCATCCAGTGGTTCACCATTGACCAACACATCCATACGCACCAAGTCATCGGCTTGGAAACGACGGAATTCGTAATCCATCGAGGCATAACCACGCGAAATAGACTTTAAGCGGTCAAAGAAATCCAAGACTACTTCATTTAGCGGCAATTCAATCTGTAACTGAACTTGCTTACCTGCATAGTTCATATTTTTCTGCACACCACGTTTTTCCATGCATAGACCCATCACAGCACCAACATATTCCTGCGGCATTAAAATATTAGCCTGAATAATGGGTTCACGGATTTCTTTAATCGAGCCAAGCTCAGGCAACTTAGAGGGGTTATCGACCAACAACACCTCATCACGGGTCGTGAGCACTTCATAAATAACCGTCGGTGCAGTAGTAATCAAATCCAAATCAAACTCGCGCTCGAGGCGTTCTTGAATGATTTCCATATGCAACAGACCCAAGAAACCACAACGAAAGCCAAACCCTAAAGCGGTCGATGTTTCTGGCTCGAAAAACAAAGAAGCATCGTTTAACCGTAACTTACGTAAAGACTCGCGTAATGCTTCATAATCTTCGGAACTAATCGGGAAGATACCCGCAAAGACACGTGGTTGAGAAGGCTTAAACCCCGGTAACATCTCAGCTGCGGGATGAGCTGCATCGGTCAGCGTATCGCCCACTGGCGCACCATCAATTTCTTTTAAGCCTAGAATAACGAAACCGACTTCACCCGTACCCAAACTATCGCGTTTAATTCGCTTCGGATTAAAGACGCCAACCTCATGCACTTCGTGTAAGCCGCCAGTAGACATGACTTTAATCTTCATTTTCTGCTGAATCGAACCATCCATCACCCGCACTAAAGAGACAACACCTAAATAGTTATCGTACCAAGAGTCAATAATCAACGCCTTTAGCGGTGCATCTGGGTCGCCTTTAGGTGCTGGAATTTTAGCAATGATTTCTTCGAGTGTTTCTTGAATACCAATACCTGCTTTTGCACTGGCATGTACCGCTTCTGTCGCCTCGATACCAATAATTTCTTCAATTTCTTGAATCACACGATCTGCATCGGCATTTGGCAAATCAATTTTATTGAGAACGGGTAAAACTTCTAACCCTTGTTCAATTGCTGTGTAGCAGTTAGCTACTGTTTGCGCTTCCACCCCTTGCGAGGCATCAACAACCAACAAAGCACCTTCACAAGCAGCTAAAGAACGAGAAACCTCGTAACTAAAGTCAACGTGACCGGGGGTATCAATAAAGTTTAACTCGTATATTTTGCCATTATTCGCTTTGTAATGTAGGGTCACACTGGCCGCTTTGATGGTAATACCGCGCTCTTTTTCCAAATCCATCGAATCGAGCACTTGCGACGACATTTCGCGGTCGGTCAAACCACCACAGAACTGAATAAAACGATCCGCTAAAGTCGATTTACCGTGGTCAATATGCGCAATAATTGAAAAGTTACGGATCAAATCCAGTTCGTAAGCCATGAAATACCTAACACTAAAACAAATAATTAAAAACACAAAGGGGGCGTTATATAACGCCCCACAGAAAATAGTCACCAACCCTTATACTAGGCTTCAGGGAGTCGCTAACTTTAGCTTATTGAATGACTAAAGGCAAGAAAAGCGCACGATCAGCACGTACAACACGCATGGGAATTTTCTGTCCTTTTGGCAGTTTTGCTGCCAAGGCTGCCAAATCATCGACAGAGTCTAAATGAATGTAGTTAATTTCTAACAGAATATCACCTGCCTGAACACCTGAACGCACCAAACTACCCTCGTCAATACTGGTTACACGCAAACCAAAATCAATACCCAACTTTTGCTTAACGGCATCTTCTAATGGTATTACATTCGCACCTAACACACGCTTAGTCGTATCCGTCAAGCCTTTCGTACCAGGCTTATTTTGATTTAATGCTGATTTTTTATCGTCAGGTAATGACTCAACCGTGACGCGCATCGTTTGCAATTTACCTTGACGCAATAAACGCAATTCGACAGGCTGACCAACGGGTGTCATGCCAATTACAGGCGGCAAACTGCCCGACTTACTAATTTCGATACCATTGACCGATAAAATAACATCACCTGCCTTAACGCCAGCCTTAGCAGCAGGTGTATCAGGGAAAACCTCAGCTACTAAAGCACCTTTTGGTTTATCCATGCCAAAAGATTCTGACAATTCAGAGGTGACCTCTTGCACATTAACACCCAAATAACCACGAACAACACGCCCCGTGCGCTTGATTTGCTCAACCGCGTTCATCGCCACTTCAATTGGAATCGAGAAAGACAACCCCATAAAGCCACCACTGCGGCTATAAATTTGTGAGTTAATCCCGACAACCTCGCCATTAAGATTAAACAAAGGACCACCAGAGTTACCTGGATTAATCGCCACGTCTGTCTGAATAAAAGGCACGTAAGTATCATCAGACAAAGTACGCTCTTTCGCTGATACAATCCCCTGTGTCACTGTTGCTTCAAAGCCAAAAGGCGAGCCAATCGCTAATACCCACTCCCCTACTTTTAACTTACTTGACTGACCCAAATTAACAGTTGGTAAGTTTTTCGCTTCAACTTTAAGCACAGCCACATCTGTGCGCTCATCGGAACCAATGATTTTAGCAACTAATTCTTTACGATCATTAAAACGCACAATAATTTCTTGTGCATCTGCCACCACATGATGATTGGTAACAATATAACCATCGCTTGAGATGATAAAACCCGTACCTAAAGACTGAACCTCTTTTTTATCAGCACCACCTTTGCCCTGTTCTGGCGCTGCACCTTTAGGAATTTTAAAATCATCACCAAAGAAACGTTTTAGTAACTCTTCTGGAATGCCATTAAAATCACCACCACGCTGCTGCTGAACTTTTTGTGTGGTTGAAATATTAACAACCGCAGGCGCATTTTTTTCGACAAGCTGAGTAAAATCAGGCAGCTCAGCATAGACTAACGGGGTCACGACCAACAAACTCATGCCTAATAGTAAATTAGCCAATAAGGTACGAATCAACATCATTTAATCACTCCTAAGCATCCTGCTTTAATTTCAAGAATACGTGGCTCAACAACCAGACCGAGTTTACCGATAACAAGCCATGTCAACAGCAAAGCAGACAGACCCATCATCAATGCACCCCAATCACCTGCCAAGCTCTGACCGAGGAAAAGCCCGATCAACAAGGCAAACAAAGGCAAACCATAGCCCCAAAAAGCCATCAGAAAAAGTGCGCTCTGTGGCAATGCTAACAACAAACGATCACCAATGCGAATATTAATGGGGACTGATTTCAGTTTTAACAAGGGTGCTGGTGCGAATAAGCCCGTAAAAACATTCGATTGACAACCAACACCACTCGCACCACAGCCACTTGTCGCACAACCTTGCAGCTCAGAAAGCATCGCTACTAACACATCACTTTTAATGCGACGTTTAACTTCTACCCACGTCTGCTCGTCATCATTTTCTGGGTTCATAACCGATAAAGCCACTCTAGTTA
>DYST01000024.1 GCA_020726325.1 Thiomicrospira cyclica
GGGATGAAAAAATCTGGCAGAAAGACATCGATGGTTTGATGGTGTGGGGCTGTTAACAGAATTTGGCTGCAGATTCGATACACCGTCTCCCGATAGGAAAAGGTGTATCAAACAGATAAATGGATTAATCCAAGAATGAACGCAACTTCTCCGCACGAGAAGGATGACGCAATTTACGCAGTGCTTTGGCCTCTATTTGACGGATACGTTCGCGCGTCACATCAAACTGCTTACCAACCTCTTCTAAGGTATGGTCAGTATTCATTTGAATACCAAAACGCATACGCAATACCTTAGCTTCGCGTGGGCTGAGTGTCGATAGCATTGCCTCTACTGCTTCCGATAATCCTTGGTTATCTGCCGATTCTGACGGTGAAAGCATATTGCCATCTTCGATAAAATCACCTAAAGACGAATCTTCATCATCACCAATCGGGGTTTCCATCGAAATCGGTTCTTTCGATATTTTCATCACTTTGCGAATTTTATCTTCGCCCATTTCCATCGACTCTGCCAACTCATCGGCTGTCGGCTCACGTCCCATTTGCTGTAATAACTGACGTTGAATACGATTGAGTTTGTTAATCGTTTCGATCATATGCACAGGAATACGAATGGTACGCGCTTGATCAGCGATACTACGCGTAATTGCCTGACGAATCCACCACGTAGCGTAAGTCGAAAACTTATAACCACGACGATATTCAAACTTATCTACCGCCTTCATCAAACCAATGTTACCTTCCTGAATCAAATCTAGGAATTGCAGCCCACGGTTAGTATATTTCTTCGCAATCGAAATAACCAAACGCAAGTTGGCTTCAATCATTTCTTTTTTAGCGGCACGAGTACGAACATCAGCATCAACCACTTTACGGTTAATATCTTTGATGGTGGTAATGTCCATCGCAATACGTTTTTCAACAAAACGTAAGCGCTTTTGCGAACGCGTAATCTGATCGTGCAAGCCTTCTAAACGAACACCAAAGCCATCCTTACCCTGTGCAATGGCACGTTCAATCCATGCTAAATCTGTTTCGCTACCAACAAAAGACTGAACAAACAGCGTTTTAGGCATTCTACCCTGTTCTGTCGCTAAATCTGTGATATTGCGTTCTGCTTGACGAATTTGATCGACATACTTGCGCAAGTCCATCAGCACTTCAACCACAAACGACGGTGCTAACTTAACCGTCATTAAGCGTGTTGCCACAGCTAAGCGTGCTTCTTTTGCACGTGGGTCAGCATGCCCTAACTCTAATTCATAATTGGTAGCCGTGTCATGTAATGCACGCAATTCTAATAAAAAAGCGGTTACACCCTCGGTATCGTAGTGATCTTCTTTTGCAACACCATCATCATCACTACCATCTTCAGTAACGTCAGCAGCCACCTCCACTGGAGCTGGAGCTGAAATTTCTTCTGATTCTGGCAACAAAAAGCCCATCACCAAATCGCTAAGCTTGACCTCACCCTCTTCAACTTGCTTGAGATGATGAAAAAGAATCGTTGGCATTTGTGGGTAAAGTGCCAAAGAGGTCAACATATCACGCGTACCAGATTCGATACGACGTGCAATTTCAATTTCGCCCTTACGCGTCAGCAACTCGACAGAACCCATTTCGCGCATATACATACGCACAGGGTCAGAAGTACGACCAAGTTCACCATCATCACCAATGATACTGGCGGCTGCAACTTCAGGATCACCTTCAGGAATAGCACCAGGTAACAAAGAATCAGCACCGACTGGGGCATCTTCTAAGACATTAATACCAATATCGTTAAGCAGAACAACGATTTCTTCAATTTTTTCTTCATCTTCGAATTCATCGCTTAACATCTCTGCGATGTCTTGATAATTCAGGAAGCCTTGCTCCCGACCACGCGCAATTAAATCCGCTAACTGTTGCTGTTCTTCGTAAGATGCCATATTGTCCTCTACTGGAGCTTGGGGAACCGAAAATTATATCAAAATAAACTTAAAACTAAAATCTAAAACACGACCAATACCTAACAAAACAACCCAACAGAATTTATTCTCGCTTACGGCACTCACTCAATCGTTTTTTTAACTGACGCATTTGCATTTGCTGAGTTTCATTCATAGTGCCGCCATCCGTCATTTTCAAGAGCGACATCAGGGCGTTTTCTAGTGCCTGACGAACGACTTCTTGCCAACCATGTTGCCATTCTGCTTGTGCCTGCTCAATTGTCAATAAAACAGTCGTATCATGCGTTTCAAAATCTGTCTTTACCTCAGCTAAGGCATTAAGCAAATTCACAACCCCGCGTGCACCAAATTGCCGCAACAAAGCAAGATCTTGCGCTGGCCATTGCGATGATAATTGCGGATAAGCACTCAACAATGCCAATAAACGCAAAGGCAAAGCCTGCGCTGTCACAACCATATCTTGCGCAACTTGCTGTTTTTTGAATGTTGGTCGGCGATTAATTGCCAAGCCTGTACGAATTGAAAGCAACTTCTCTATTTGCCATTCCTGCATATCGGCGGCTTGCGCCAAAGATTGAATCAATGCATACTGCACCGAAATATCGCTAATATCTTTAAGTAAAGGCTCTGCCTGAGCCAATAAACGGCGCACATCATCCTGACGATACCAACTCATACCCGTCTGCATGACCAAACCTTGTGTCAACCACTGACCCGCTGTTAAAGCACCCGATAAAGCAGATAGAAACTCATTTTTACCAACACGACGCACAAAACTATCGGGATCATCACCATCGGGTAAAAAGAAAAACCGCACCCCTCGGTCACCAGAAAGCTGTTGCAAGGCAATCGGTAATGCTTTCCATGCCGCTTGTCGCCCCGCCTTATCACCATCAAAAGCAAAAACAACATCTTTGCTATATTTAAATAATAAATGCAAATGTTCTTCTGTCGTCGCTGTACCCAGAGTTGCAACCACATTTTTAAGGTCATGCTGCACCAAAGCGACCACATCCAGATAGCCTTCGACCACTAAAATCTGCTCAATATGGCGCAAACTTCGTAACAGCTCATACAAACCATAAAGCAACTGACCTTTATGAAAAAAAGCTGTTTCGGGTGAATTAAGATATTTAGGTGCGAATTCTGATGGCTGCATAATACGACCACCAAAGCCAACCACACGCCCTTTCACATCACGAATCGGAAACTGAATCCGTCCACGAAAACGATCAATCACTTGTCCATCATCGCGCTGTGAGACTAAGCCAGTTGCCAACCATTGCTCTGTTGTGACTTGGGGGAAAGTACGCTGCAAGGCATCGTAATCACTCGGCGCGAAGCCAATACCAAAGTCACGCGCAATCTGACCTGTCAAGCCTCTTTCCTGCAAATAAATAATCGCTTGCGTTTTAGCAGGATGTTCACGCAAATTACGCGAAAACCAATGCGCCGCTTGCGCTAACAAGGCAAAGCCTTGCAACTGCTCTGCTTTATGTTGTCGCGCTTGAACCTGTTGTGCTTCTGTTTGGTTTTCTCGAGGTACAACTAAGCCCATTTCTGCCGCCAGTGTTTCGACTGCAGCCATGAAATCGCAATGCTCATATTCCATAATAAAATTAATAACATCGCCACTTGCACCACAGCCAAAGCAATGGTAAAACCCTTTTTGTGGGTTAACATGAAAAGAGGGCGTTTTTTCGTTATGAAAGGGACAACAAGCCTTAAAGGTTCGAGATGAACGCTTAAGCGGGACACGACGACCAATAACATCCACCACGTCAGCGCGTGCGATTAAGTCATCAACAAAAGATTGGGGGATGCGACCAGCCATAGACTAGGTCGCTAACAGCGCGGAATCAACCAGCTAAACGCGCCTTAACACGAGCACTGACCTGTGTCATGTCTGCACGTCCAGCAATTTGAGGCTTAAGCAATGCCATAACCTTACCCATATCACTTGGTGCAGCAGCACCAGCGTCAGATAGCGCTTGCTCAACTAAAGCATCAATTTCAGCGTCACTTAAACCTTGCGGCAAATAAGCTTGCAAAATTTCTAACTCAAACTGCTCAGTATCAACGAGGTCTTGACGACCTGCAGCATTGAACTGGCTAATAGAGTCTTTGCGCTGTTTAACCAAACGATTGAGCACAGCAAGTACTTGATCGTTGGTTGGCAATTCACGAGTATCAATTTCAATCTGTTTGATCGCAGCTAAAATACCGCGAATCGTCAGCAGACGTGCCTTTTCACCTGATTTCATACAGGCTTTCATGTCTTGAGTTAGTTGCTCACGCAAAACGGACATAGCGACACACCTTTTTAATGACAAAAGAAATTAATACTTAGTTTCCATGCGACGATTTTCGCGCGATAGACGCTTAGCTAAACGCTTAACAGCAGCCGCTTTTTTGCGTTTGCGTTCCCACGTTGGTTTTTCATAATATTCTTTTTTGCGAACATCAGCTAATACACCTGCTTTTTCACAAGTGCGCTTGAAGCGGCGCAAAGCAACATCAAATGGTTCGGTTTCGCGTAATTTAACTGCAGGCATGTTTTCTGTACTTTCCAGTTTGGCATTAAAAATAAAATAAGGGAATTCCGCTTGACGGAATAAAGACGAACATAATAACAAATAACAAAGCAAAAAAGCAAGAGGCTATCTTCATTTATTGCATCATAAAGGTATCAAACTCGAGTCGCTCTAACTTATGGTTCAAAATAATGAAGCCTAACACTAAAGTCAGAATCAATGCCATCGCAATGCCATAACCAAAGAAGGAAACCCCTAAATAAAAGGTAATCAAGGTAAAGACAATATTACTCACTACAAACAAAGTCATTAGCCATACCACGACCTTGCGCTCATCCAGATAAAACATAATGTTAATCAAGCCCAGCAGCATCACCTGTAAACCAGCAGAAAGGACATCGATGTATAACAGGGGCAGATACAATAATGAAATACCAATCCATGCCAAAAAGCTCGGAGCAAAGATAAAGGTGACAAGGGTAAAAATAGCCTGAATTTTAGCAATATCAAACAAACCTTTACGTACCGATAACACCATTTCATTACGCATACGCTCAATGTATTCTAGGTTAGCGCCTTCACGCACGGCAGTAAAAAAGCGATCGTAATACTCAGCAAAATCGGTTTCGATACGTACCAAAAACACCGCCATGCCGGGAATAATCGCCAAATATGCCAAGAAAATAGGAAAGTCATAAATAACCGAAGCGTGTAACGGACCAATCACCTGCTGCCCCGTATCGGGATTAAACCAAAACATATACTTATCAACCCATAAGCCAAGGTTAAATAAGAAACCTGTCCAGATCAGACTTTGATAGGTTTTACTGCGATCAAATAAGGCAAAGCCGACAAATTGGTTAGAAGGATAGCTACGATAAATTTGAAAAAACATCCCCGCTAACAAGACAATATGCCCTAACACAAAGCCCATCAATAAGCCTTCTGCTCCAAAACTGCGTAAGGCAAAGGAAGCACCAACCACAATGCTATAACCAATCGCAAACAGCCAAACAATCTGCATATACTGCTTAATGCCCGACAATAAAATAGACGCTAACCAGACACCACAGAGGGTACTAAAACCGACGACGAGCAGGAGTCGATACAAGGCACTTTCTTCGGGAAATAAAAACAACGCCGCCAGTGCAACAAGACCGCCGCCAAACAGAATCACAATTAATAGCAGTCCATTCAGGGTCGGAATGACCAAGTGATCGCCATCTTCAAACAACCGATCGGCAATAAAGCGTGTGAATACCAGTTGTGCTAATCCAGTATAAATCAGCGATAAAGAAATAAGATAGGTAACCGTTACTTGAAACTGACTGATTAATATATTGGGCGTCACCACGCCGATACTAAAGAGTCCAACAATCAAAATTCCAACAATCGACAAAACCCAAGGACCCGAACTAATAACCCCAGCATAAGCATATGTTTGCAATAAGCCCGTATAGCTTTTTTTCTTGAGCAGCTTGCGTAACTCAAAGCCTATCCCCGCCATGATAGCCCCTTCTGATATAGGGTTAGATAATAGTCATACATCATTTTTTGTGTGTAGTATTTTTCGACCCGTGCAATGCCTGCCGCACTTGCTGCCTGCCATGCCGCTTCGTTGGTGAGGAGACTCAGGGCAGCATTGGCTAAAGCCTCTGGGTCAGCGATACGTACTACCTCACCTGCTCGACCCAAGGCTTTATCTTCGTCTGATAAACCATGTAACAACTGACGACAAGAACCCACATCGGTGGTAATCGAAGGCACGCCTGCAGCAAAACACTCTAAAACAACCAATGGCAATGCCTCGGAAATAGAACTGAGAATATTCAAACCAATTTTTGGCATCAACTCTTCTACTTTTTGAAAGCCCAAAAACTTAACATGCGATTGTAAGCCCAAGGTTTCTACCAATTCATGACATTCACGTGCGTAGGATTCATCCTCATCTTCAGGTCCTGCAATCCAGCCTTGTGCCGCAGGCAGTTTATTCACCACGGTTCGCATCGAGCGAATAAAGGTTTTAATGTCCTTAATGGGTACAACGCGCCCAATCAAGCACAGCACAGGTGGTACTTTAGCCGGACGCTTGGCACGTTGTGGTACAAAGCGTGGCAAATCAATACCATTAGGAATACAACAGGTTTTTTCTGCTTTTGCCCCTTCCGAGATTTGACGCTGACGGTTCACTTCGTACAAAGAGACAATATCTAACGCTTGATCGTATGCCATTTTAGCCAGTGCTTCAAAGAAATGAATCCACATTTGTTTGTAGTAGCTAACGTCACTAGGTTCGCGCTGAAATAAATTGCGGTTATCTTTAATCCACTGTGCTTGATAAAGGTCAATTTTACGCTCTTTGGTATAAATACCATGTTCCGAAATTAACAAGGCTCGTTTATTACGATGACTTAACAGTGAACCTAAAAAACCAGCATAGCCTGTCGAGATGGTGTGATACATTTTGGCATCCGCTATTTTTGTGGTCAGCTGATTGAGCTTCCAAATAGGGGTATGAATTGTCCGTACCGTCCAAAAATAATCAATAAAAGAAGGGTCTGTACAATTCAGGCGATAGTTTTGACTGAGATATTCCCACGCGCCTTGACTGTATAAAAATACCTGATGATCTAATACGCCACCCTCTAGCGCAAGGTCAAGCAAGGCTGAAGCCTGCTTCATCACATGCGGACACTGACCAAGTCCTTTAAAACAATCGTGTAAGCCTGCAACACGCTCCATCAACTCGGGATCAACGCCTTTTTCTTTAACGGGTGGTAATTGATGATTGTCGTACAAATAATCAACATAAAGATAAACAAAGTTATCGGGCAGCGTGTAACGCATGCCTTTGTAATCACTGGCTTGACTACCCAGAAAAACACCACCAAAGCGCAACGCTGGAAAGCCACGGACAATTTGGTGCACCCAAGACGAAACACCACCTGAAACAAAGGGATAGGTTCCTTCTAGCAACAACATAACATCGACATCACCGCGCTGAAAAACCAGTCCTGCTGGTGGCATACCAAGAGAAGGGGTAAGACTCATGATGCCGCTCCTGTTGTTGAGTTTGTATGACTTTGTGTCCACAGATCAACCAATGGACGCAAACGGGGTGTCAAGGCTGTGCCTTTTAATTCCCACAAAACCTGATGCACAATATCGTAACGACGTAAGTTAAAAGCAATTTCGGCTAAATAGGGTTTAGCCCGACTTTTTGCTAAACCTGCATCCATCGCTTGGCGTAATATTTTTAGAGCCTTCTGATATTCTTTGGCGGCATTGAGAATTTTCGCTAACTGAAAAAGCACAATAGGATCATTTTCTTTCGCTAAGACCAAGGCTTCTTCTGTATAAGCCTGAGCTTTGCGTAGACTATATTGACGCAAGTCACCTTGTACCAAATCTTCGTATACCAGCTCCCAATGCAATTCGCCCAGCCGCTGCAACATATTTGATTTTTCAAAGAATACTGTTGACGATAAAGATGACGACTCAGGCAAAGCATCTAACTGCTTTCGTAATGCCGTAATCTGTTGATTCAACCGCTTCTCGCGCTGATCCAGCATACCAAATGCTAATAACCGAATATCATCATTAGTGTCGGACAAAAGATCACCAATAAGCCCTGTCGCTACTTTCGTCGATGATTGTTGCAATGCCATCAGCGATTGAATACGCACCTCTGGATTCAGGTTTTGCTGACTGATGCGCTCACGCACCCCACTTAATCCTGCACCAGTCGAATTATGCCACGGATAAATACTAAACTCTGGCAGCTCTATCTGCTCAAAACCCAAATCTTGCTCTACTTTAGCTGGCAACCATTTCGCTAGATGAATTGCACCAAACAAGAGAATAAGACCGAGTTCAGAGGTAAAAAATGAAATCACAAAAAGCATCACAAAAGACCACAGCAAATTACGACGATAGTTGAGCGGCAACAATAAGGTTAAGACGGCCGCCATCGCTGCACTCAGCAAAAGATGAATCGACATAAGACCAGCAACAAAGTCAACATCTCGACTCTGATCTAATTGTTGCATGAGCGTCCAAAGTGAGTCCATCATAGCCTCTTATAAACGACCAGAAGTTAATAAACGCAATTGCTCAATATCATCTAAAGTCAATAAGGTGAAGATATAGGGATCTATTTTTAACTGGTCAAAAGTTGCAGCATAACGACTTTGCAACCAGCCCTGCACACGCAAATTAAAGCCCTGAACGCCAGCCTTTGTACCAAACGGCATTAAGACAAACAAGGCTGGTTCACCTGCAATGTTCGATAGCCACATCAAATCCAAACCACGTTTTAAGCCCATCATTTGCTCTGGAATTACCTGTTTTTTGTCGCCCGTAAAACGAAATATCAATAATGAACTACTCACACTTGTGCGTATGGCAACACGTAACAGACGAGAAATTTCTTCGGCAAAGGAGGGGTCTACAGGTGCGGGCAAAGCACGAATAACCGCATTGGTCATGTCTAAGCTGGTTGCGGTATCTGTGTAATAAGATAAAATAACCAGCATTAACTGTAAGTTTTCATCATTGAGCGCGAAGAAGGGCATACTACGCACAGCCAAAACACCGACCAAACCATAACCTGTTTCGTATAAAGGAGCGACAATTAACTGTGACTGATAGTTTTCAATTTTTGCGGAACCAACTTGCGCCAAGACTTTGTTTTTAATCGCATGTTGCAACAGTAAATCTCCAGGTAATAACAAGGGCGGCTTACCTAACATGGCAACAGGTAGTCCTAATTTAGGGGCTTGCCCCTCTCGTTCTTGTGCTGGATACAAGGCTGCCTCTTCAACCAAACAATATTGCGATAAAAGCCCCATTAATGCCTGTGCCGCAGGCAAGGTTGACTTTCCTTGTGCTTCCAGCAACTCTTGCTCGCGCAAATCATGAATGGCACTGCGCAATGATCCTGGACGCGCCAGCATTTCTTGCTCTAGCCTGTCATGCGACAACTTAATCAATAGGTAACGACGGGTTAAACGGGTTAAACGCTCTTCCAAATACAAGTTGGCTTCTTCTTTACGCGCATTACGTTCTTGCCAGACAGCGGCAAACTCACCCACAATCAAGGTTAGTAGTAAGCCGCCCAGAAAGTAAGAAAGCGGCAGATCGGTGGTACTTCCTAAAAAAATCACCATGACCAGTGCATTGCCCGCCAAGATAAGCGCGCTCACCACCCCCATTAATACGCCATAACGCAGCGCAACTAATATTGGACCAAACCACACCCACTGAAATGGTGCATCCATCATCAAAGGATCGTCTGGGTTAAGCAGCCAGCCCATCGCCACCGCTAATAATGAAATTACCAGCGTTTCGACAATACCCAAACGCGCATGAGATTCGGGTGCAATCATCCGCGTCCAATCTGATGTAACGGTTGTTTGCATTGCTTGCGCTTTGCTTTTACCGCTTGTCTTTAATCCTTGCATAGTGTCCTACTTGCACCCGAAGCGCGTTATGATTATTCTAGGTTCAAACTACTGATTAAGCTGCGTACTAAATCCTGTGCAACAGCACTTAATGCCGAGCGACTCCAACCACTTTTTGCCCCAACAGCCGACCAAACCACGCTATTGGTTTCTAAATCGAGCACTTTTAGGGTTAAACCCACCGCTGGCTCACCATCGACACCAACCTTATATTGCCATTCTTCGACACTACCCGTAATGGCATAACGAATACCCTGCGACTGCGCCCACACACGAGTTCTATCGACAATTTTGCGTTCAGAAGGCTCAAACAAGGTATCTTGGTTAAGCTCGACTGGATAAAGGGTTAATGACTCTAAGCCACGATTCAGCATTAGGGTATGCACAATTGCTTCGGCACGTAAGCCTGCTTGTGGCACATCGGTATTATTAATCATCGGCAGCATTGCCCAACGCTCTTTTTTACTGAGCAGATGACTACTCGATGATTGTAACGAGGTACAAGCACTCAACATCAGCATGCTTAAAACAAGTAACAGCAGTTTTTTCATGATCAAAATCCTTTTGGGGTAATACAAAATTGTTATCGGTTAAAAATTGGACTTAAAATAAGCGTTCATACTTAGCAGTAATGGCACGCGTTGTCTGATTCGGCAATTGTAACCCACCACTCGACTCTTGATAGACCAACAACATTTGATCCTCGCCATCGATAGAACCTCTCAAGCCTGCCAGACCACTATAGCCTGTTGCATTCACGGCACTGTTATAGGTTGCACACACCTCTGCTAAGGGTCGCCATGCTTTACTATAAAAACGCCCTGGTTGCGATGTGCCATCTAAATTACGTCTTTCGGATAGTGTCTGCCCTGCACCAGCACACAGGGCAAAGTAGTCGGTATCTTTGGGTAAAAAATACTCCGCCGACTCACGATAACCCACCAATGTCTGCAAGGTAGGATCTTTGAATACCGACATACTCAGCGCATCCGCCGAACCATCACGTTGATAGCGTCTATGCGCCCCCAAAAGCTTAATATTCCAGTCGGGGTATTCGGTACGAATACGATGCCCAATTTCCCAATCGACATGCGCCCCTGTACCCAAATAACGGTCTGTTTGCGTGCGATATTGCGCCAACTGTGTTGACAAACGCAGATAATCACGCACTGTCACCGAATATAAAGCACTGGCTTGCAATACATCTTCGACTGCAGCAAAGCTCATGGCAGTGTTATCCCGATTGGGCATAGCATAGCGCATACTTGCGCCCAGACTCCAATGACGACTGAGGGTATAACTGCCTTGTGCCTCACCCGACCACCAATCATCCAAAACATGATGCTTATGCGTTGCCACCGACCACTGATAACGTGAGCGCTTATAGGCAAGACTTAAGCCCAGTAGATCACTTTCATTGACCACATCCGACACCCCACGCTTGGCATTATTGGTATTGGCAAACACCCCTGCCTTTGCATTGTCTTGACTGATACTATTGCGTGCCACCTCTAACCCTAAATGCCAATGGGGAGCAATGCGTAAATTGGTATAAAGCACACCACCAAAACGATTGAGCGAATCGCCTTGCATCGCATCCATCTGTATGCCTGCTAAATTTGCCTGACGCATATAGGTGGAAACATAACGATCGTGCATCGGATTATCGCTTTTATTGCCACGCATATTATCAAAGGCAATCTGTGCTGCCTGCCCCTCGAATTCCAACGCTTGCGCAATATCGTGCCGATCGTAAGGCGGTAAACCGTCGGGATTCTGATTCAAACGCGCCAAGGTTTGCGTATCATTTTGCTGCAAGGCAACAGTGGTTTGTCCCCATAACGGTGCTTGGCTTTTGTAGTTTTTACCATAACGCCCCATTAACCAGAGTTTTGCTGCAGGAATAGCATTACTATTAATGGCTAAGGATAAAATAAAATCATTGGTTTGCTGATCGTCTTGCGTCTTAGCATCCAAGCCACGCAAACGATTAACGATACGGCGCATATACTGATCAGCACCATCACCTTCTAAGTTTTTGAGTACCAGATTTGCATATGCTAACAGCTGCGGATTACGTGACAAGGGCAAAGTTGGTTCTGCCCCAGCTTCCTTCTGGTCTTGCAACAACGACCATGCCTGACGACGAATGCGATCGCTCATACCGACTTGACCCGAACGGGCAACGGCATCGGCATAATTGAGCATCCATAAAGCATCCTTAGGGGCAATACTCAGCTGCTTTTGATAAAACGCCATCGCCTGCGGAATATCATCTAATTCATGGTTGGCAGCGGCGAAAGGTTGCCAAAATGCTGACTCATCTAATGCTTGCTTACCATGAATACGCACCAGCTCCTTTACCCGAGCCATGTCCTTGACACCAATAAAATGCCATAATACTTGTGCTGCGGTTGCAGGCTCTTTCGCCCCCAATTGATAAGCAAGATTCACATCGGCAAGTGCTGCTTCTTTTTCTTTATTTTGCACATAATACTGCGCACGCATCAGTAAAAACTCTGGCTTTTTTTCTAGTGCAAGCAACAACTCAGGATCTATCTCGCGACGTACAATGGCGGCAAAGCTTTGCCAATCTTGTTGTTGTGACAGAAAACTTAACAGCTTAAGCAGATTTTTTTCATCGGGCTTTTGACGATAGGTATCACGTGCCAAACGAATCGCCTCGTCGGGATAGGCTTCTTGCAATAAAGCATACAACCGCTCACGCTGTAAGTCGGTAAACTCTTTTTTATCAGTCAGTTTTTTATAGGCACGAACTGTGGTTTCGTCTTTCTGCTGCAGCCACGACATATTACCCAACAGTTGCCAAAAAGCGACCTCTTTTTCAGGAATCGCGCTTTGATAGGCTTCCATGACAGCCAGTGCGCCTTGATTGTCTTTTTTGCGTAGCATCAGCATCACCGTTCCCATCAGCCAATCTGCCTTGGGGGGATGGCTGGCAAGCAGACGACGATAGGTGGTTAGTGCTTCGGCATCTTGACCGACACGGATTTGCAACCGTGCTGCCGCTGCCAAATAACTGGGATTCAGGTTTGTGGCGTAGTGCTTTTCAAAAAAGCGCACCCCATCATCGACTTTGCCAGTGGCTTCAAAGAGGTTCGATACCTCTGCCAATTGCAAATCATCCAGTTTATGATGGACATGACGCGCCAACCACAGGCTTAACAGCATATGTTTATCGCCCATCACAGGTGCGAGGCGTAAAACGGCTTCATTAGCGAGATGATTACCGCGATCATGACGATAGAGATACAGCCACTGTGTGTAGGCATCCTGACGCTTTTGCGTCCATTCTGACAATTGCGCTAATCTTTGTCGCCAGACTAAATCCTCGGGCTTTTGCTGTACCGCACTTTTTGCTACACGCCACGCATCCAATAACTCACCCGAAGCCAAAAAAGCAGCATAGCCCATCTGATAGTCTTTTTCATCGTAGGGTTTCATGGTCAGTTGTTCTGCCTGCGTTAGCGCGTAAGCGCTCGCATGAAAAACCATAGCAACAGCACATAAAAGCACACACAAAAACTTGATGGCAAGATGTATTTGTATATGCAACAAATGCAGTGCAAAATCGCTGCGCCACATGATCATTTACTCGACTTTAACGCCAGCAGAAATCAAGCTATCGCCATAAATCGTAATACTACCCACATCCTGCGCACGTGTATAAATCGCAAAGCCTTTTGCATCACTGACTTTTGTTAACGTATTGGTAAAAGCAGCCCCCACTGGGAAATTGGTTGGTGCAGCATAAAAATACAGTTGGTTATTGGTCGCACTAAAGTTACCATCTGTCCATTGAAAATACTCAGCACGCTGCAAAACAGCACCCCAATAAGCATACTTCCATGCGTCACGTGCGGCATCATAGCCTGTCGCTTGTGTGGCAGCTGTTGTTGCCGTGGCAGCAAGATGCACAGGATAGGTTTTTAAATAGGTTTCGAGCTTGAGTGACTTATCAAACCAATTAACTGCTGGTGTTAATGCCCCATCTTCATACAACCAATTTTCGGCAAGATAATAATCTTCAGCAGTTAGCTTTGGTAACTCAACCACACCAGACTCATTTTTATCACCAAAAACCTCGTCGGGATGAAAGGCATTGATAAACGCCCCCAATTTTTGCGCATGTACCGCATCCACTAAGGCGTTTTGACGGCTACGTGATGTGCCATAGTCAAAGCCAAAATCATCTAAAAAAATGCCATTAACGCCCATCTTTTGCCATAAAGCGATACGGTTCTGGGCTTCCGTTAAACTCAAGTTTTGCGTGCTGACACCCGCATCAACATAACCAAAAATCGGAATACCCTTTTCAGCAAGACTGTACATAATCAGCTGCGTATTGTAGTGCGCTGGGTGCGTATCCGCTGCCAAGCCATCACCGAACACTACCAAACCACACTGAGAAAATTCCGCTGCTGCTGCAGTCACTTGCACATCATAAACAGTGCCTGTTTCATCTTTTAAGTAGACTGGCGATGTGCCATTAATTAAATCTGGCTGTCCGTAGTAAATACACAGCTTTTTAGGTTTGAGCACTTCTACAGGAGTATAAGTAGGCACTTCTGGCTCTGGCGGAATGACCACTTCTGGCTCTGTCGGCGTTACTTCGGGAGGAGGCGTGACAGAGCCAATAGAAGGACTACTACTGCCTGCACCACAAGCGGAAAGCAATAACAAGCTTAACAATAATGCACTACTTTTTACATTTAACATGACCTAATTTCCTAAGATTTAATCCTGTTATTGCATTTCTAACAATAACTTAATGTACATAACCGCTCTTTTTGGTTGTCCCGATGCCTGCGCGACCTCAATCAGCTGGCGCAACACCTGCTCATCCGCAACCAAAGCACCAACATAAAAATCAGCGGCAACCATCGCATCCTGATAAAGCCCGCCCGCAATCAGTGTTTTTATGCCTTGTATAAAATAACGTTTCTGCGCTGCTGGCTCATCACTAAACTGACGTGATACCAAGCTAATCAAGGCACTTTGGGCATAACGCCCCTGCCCTAATTCAAAAGCAGCAAGCCCATCCAGCCACTGCCAAGGTGCTGTTGGTGTAGCTTGCCACCAGTTAATAAGCATTTTATGTGCCATTTCTGTTTCCGACAACACCAGTGCTTGTTCAATCATTAATTGCAAGTCTTTCTCTTGCCAGCCATCCTCTAACCCCATCGCAATCAGATGGCGCACAAGTTGTTGCATTTCTTCTGTTTTATTGCTTTCTTGTCCAATCTTAGCCAGCAATAGGCTAGCAACCATATGTCGCTCTTCTTTGCTACCAGAGACTAACAACTGTTGCGTTTCATCACGTAATTGCTGCCACGACAAGACGGTTAAACGCTGCTTGAAGTACAAACCCTTTAGCTGTGGATTATCAGGATCAATTTTGAGCAGATTGATTACATATGCAACCGTTAAGGGGTCATTTACATTCTCCTGAAACACACGCTGTAAAATACCATCACGAGGAAAAACCAAAATCAGCAAGGCAATTAAAATGGTTAGCCCAACACTTAGCTCCAAGAAACTGAGTGTTTGCTCACGTGGGATGCGTCCATCATGACCGACATAACGCTTCGATCGTGGCGGCAGCATGTCGGCTGCGGAATTTTCTGAGGTTCGACGTAGTAGTGTCGTCAGTAGAGAGAACTTCACGGCTGCTTACCTGACAATTAGTGGCATTAATAGAAAAAGCTAACGGCATATGCCCTGATAACTGAATACGAAAACCCGATGACGTACGTTCAAACTGCTTAATCGCTGCATTTGCTTCGACCAAATAGGGCACATTCGGTGCTTCTGGTTGTAACACAAAGTGTGTTTCTGTACCCACAACATGCAGATAGCGCATATCATTAGCATCGTTAAAGCCTGCAATATTACTACCAACAGACAAACTCGGATAACCCATGCGCTGCGGAATACGAATTTGCTGCAGATGCGTCAAGCCGCGCACCCGCCAGCCACCTGTACCATCACGTGCCACCACAATCCGATTAAAATCTTGTGCTTTGCGGGCATAGTCCGACATCGCCACTGGATGCAAGGATTGCGCCAATGCCCAGTCCAATACTTTTTTTACCGCTTTCATCCCTTCTGGTTTGGTAAAACTATAGCTATGAAAGTAAATATCGACAGGTTTCGTACGTCGAGGCTTTTCAGTCAACTGATGCGTTTCAATCGAGCGTTCAAAACCATAAAAAGGACCTGTCCAATCATTACTGTAGACGTTTTCGTTTTGATTCGGCGCATACACCTGAAATAACCCATCTTTATTCAGCCCGACAGGACCTAAGACAGTTACGGTATCATGCGATAGCGTTTGTTTGGTTTCACCACCATTGACACTGGCAATACCAAGCTTTTCTGCCAAAGCAAGGGCATCTTTACCGGGATTACAATCACCCGACCAATGAATGATTTTAACCTTCTTGTTTTTGGGTGCAAGACGGGTATTGATGTAATCGACCGACCCTAAAACCTCACGTGGAATATTGGGTGTGTAGTTTGGAATAGCAAGGTTATAAGAACCATATAAATCACTCGATTTACGTGCTCCCGCTACCACTGCCCAACTAAACGGATGAGAGAAGGTATGACTGGCAATCTCGACATGAGGCTGAGCAAAAATATTACGCGCAATTTTTTCTGCTTCTACCGAGCTTTGTGGATAAAGCCCCTTGCTTGAGGTTTCACCCTCGATCACTGAGATGGTCATCGGAATCGGATATTTTTTGATGATTTCATCTAACATCACCTGTGCCGCATATGGATTACCAGGCATTTCGGCACGACTAACAAACCCATCGCCATCATGATGCACCATCAGCATTCTTCGCCCACTTTCTGTCGTGGTGTCGGGCATGGGCATATCCTGTAACTTCAGTCCTTTTCTAAAAAGGGCATAAGGATTCGTTAACCAATAGGAGTAACCAATTTCTACCTGACCTGTTTCAAATAAATGCGGTGCTATCCCAAACCCACCCCACTCAGTGATACCAATCGCAATTTGTTTTTGTCCTGTTCCCGATTTAAAGGTAAGCCATTCATCAACAGGCTGTTTGCTTGTTAAGGGATAAAAGCCCAAACGTTCAGTTTCAACTGGCTGCTCATAATTCATCTCGGGAGATTGCTTATCAATTTTAATCGTCTTGGCAGTCGTTGCTAATCCCATTGTCAAGCCGTAGGCTTTGGCGATTGCCTTATGTTTTAAGTAATCGACATTCCCTAATAACAATACGGGCAACTGATTTTTGATACTAATCAACCAGTCAGGAAAATCTTTCAATTCTTTTAGATTCGCTTCCTCTTCTAAAAAGACAGCCAAACCAGCATAGCGTCCAACTAAAGACGATGCTTTTGGTAAGGGACGATTCACAGGCGCGTAGTCAACAGCATAACCCATCGCATTCAAAATCGCCGTGGTATAGGTCACTTCAGTAGCAAAGTGATAGTCGTATTCGTCAGGTGTTGGCTTGGTTACCAATAACACCCGTCTTGGCATGACCTCGATTGCCCCCACACCCAAGGTATCCAATTCGGGATTGGCGACCCAAGGAATAAAGCCTTCTGCTTGTAATGCCTGAGCCACCTCTCGTGCTTTATCACGACGATCTGGGGCGACATAGTCAATGGCAATAATTGGAATATTCCGCGTTCTGAGGGGGGCTAATTGCGCACCTAGCCAGTCACGATCGGCTTGCGACACGTCACGATAGCCTTTGGTATCGGCATTATAGCCAGCAATCCATGACTCGAAAGCGACGGCATCGGCGTGTTGCATTGCAAGCGGCAGTATTTCAAAACCACGATTGAAAATTAATTTTGCTTTGGGAAAACGTTGCTTCACCCGAGCAATCACCTTCGCCAAGCCCTCTGCCTGAGCGTGACGCTGGGCATCGGTTTTGGCAATCAGGTTAAACGAATCGAGCGTATCCAAGAAAAAGCTACGATAGCCCGCTTGCCACAAAGGCGCGAACAGCTTTTCAACCGCAAACTCTGCCCAACCCTCAGCCGTCTGGTCGATAACCTGACTGCTCCAGCCCTTATTCTCTCCTGTTAACCAAGATGCTGGCATCTCTTTCAGGTAAGGACGATCGGGAGAAACCTCGCCCAAAGCAACATATGCAAAGAGTTCGGAGTCTGGATGTTGATAACTACTCGGATTTGGGAAATGCCCCGGTTCAACCACCACCCAATCAAAAGCACGTAATTCATTCATTGGCGGCTTGTCGCCATAAAAGAAAGCCACTGTTGGCTGTTGTGCCAGCACAGAATGAGATGTTAGCCCCAAAAACAATGCCATTAACCATTTAATCATGTCATAATCCTTCTGTACATTGTGTACGTGTTTACAGATGCTTGATTCTTTCTATCCAATAAGACTAACAACACTATGCCTTACTACCTACGTAAAATGATTTTTGGTATTTTACCATTGTTTATCGTATTTATTACTTATCTTGTACAAGATAAAACAGAACACGAAGAGACCATTAATGCTCTGCAAGCAACAATAATCGACACTGCCATTATTGTAGACAGCGATTACGAAGCCCTCGCACGGCGTCAAGCACGAACGCTGTTGGCACACTGGACAATCATTAACCATCAAACTTACTTAAAGCCTTGGACAGATGATGCACATTTAAAACGTTACTATGCGCAACAACAAGAAAGCCTTCAAGGGTTCACATTAGATCAAATCAGCCCTCAACTTACGCTTGAATTAGCAGAACAGCAAGCCATGAAAGAAGCTTATTATCAAGCACAAACATGGCGTAAACAACTCGAACAGCAACCGCTAAAAATAACACAAACCATACAAACAACTTGGCATCAGAATCAATGGATCAGCGCCTATGAAGATGATATTGATCCTGATACGCTACGCATACTGCTCGCAAGTCCAGAAGGGAGTTGGAAAGTTACGCAATTACCTTCAGGAGACACACTCCTTAGCCTGATCGCCCAAACCGATCTCGATCAAAGCCGTCTAGGATTAACACGCCGTTTGAGTGAAAATACACTATTTAGCGCATGGCAGAAAGCAGAGCAGCCCCAAAAAAGTAGTTTGAATAGCGATTAGCGGCACAATAGCATCTCAATATCATCTATAATCAGCAGCTAAAATAAAAGTAGATTAATAAGGTAAATTTTATGGAAAAATACTTATCCACAAAGGGCATTGCTAAGGGTATCTTAATGCAAGTTATCCAACTTTTTCAAACCCATCGCATTACACCAACACCAATTAACTATGCTGTTTTTTATGAATTTTGCATGGCAAAAAATCAAGACATTCTCAAAGCGGTCAACGAAAGTTTTCGTTCAAAAGATGGTTTTACGGATATTGTTGGTTATCGCATTTATCAACAATATATTAAATCTGTGCCTGATGATATTGTTCACGTTACCGATGAGATGTCGGATGCTAGCAAAAATTTAGCCGAAACCTTACGCGAAGTATCGACACACATTGATACGCATATTGAGTTAATCGATGCGGGGGCATCAACAGAAGAATTATCTGCTGAATTAGCCGCGCTTAAAATAGACATCGAGGCAACACAAGCCAAAGCCGTCATCGCGGTTAAAGAAGCAAACGCAGTACAAGGAAAGATTGCTCACGTCACCAATCATGTCCATCGTGATCCCATCACAAAGCTTTATTCCAGAGTCAAGATCGAACATGACTATTTACTGCTTAAAAACTCGAGCGTTAATCCTGGACTGATTCTTTTCGATATGGATGGTTTTTCAAGCATCAACAAAGAGCACGGCGCGTTAGTCGGCGAGAACTTACTCAGACACATTGGCAAATTGGTTAAACAAGTCGTTGGATCCAATCATGCTTATCGTATTGGTGGGCATGATGAGTTTTGTGTCATGACTGGTGTTCCACTTGAGGACCCTTCACTCAATGTGATCGCCAACCAAATATCGACCCTAATTAGTGCCATCAATCTGCGCCGTAAAGGCACTACTGAAATTATTGCTAAGGATATGACCGTTACTGCTATGCTATTTGGTAGTGATAGTATTGGTATTACCAGAGGCTATGAGGAAGCCAAAAATGAAATACGGATGATCAAGCGTAATAAGCGTCTTCAAAAGCAAAAGAAAGAAAGCGGACGCTAGAAACTAACGAGACAAGAGCTGCTGTAAATGCGATTTCTGTCGCCCCGCGCTCATTTCTTGCATCACGCCTTGTACTGCTTGTTTATTCCCAAGCAATAAATGACATAGTGCTAACGCATAACGCGCTTCATCTTGCGGCTGCTGCATCAGAGAGGTCTTAAAATAAGTCTTAGCCATGCGAGGGTCTTTATTTTGTAACCAAACCCAGCCCAGCAATAAATGATCGACCGAAGACAAGCTCTTTTCATCGAGTTGTCGCACTTCCTTTGCCAAGGGTAACGCCATTTCCCATAGTCCTTCATTGGCTAACTCGGCAATACGTGTGAATAACTTCATTTTTTTACTGACTACTGGTGTTGGATTCTCATCTGTAACCGCTATTGCTGTTTGCTTTGCTTGTGGTTCAACAGGGGAAGAGAGATTAGGTTGAATTAATGCTTCCAATATCATTTTCATACTTAAAGCCTGTGGATTTTGTGCTTGAGAAGTGGCATCCATTGGCAATAAATAAAGGGGAGAAAGCATGAGATTTAAGGGTTCGACCATTGCTTGTGCTGGCTTAAAGATAGGCGGTTCTTTGCTACGCATCGGCAAAGCAAGCCCTTTCTTTTCTTGCTCAAGTACGGCTAAGACATCTAAATCAGAATGATTATTTGTTTGCTTTTGCTGAGATTCTGTTGTCATTGTCGTGTTACCATCGAGCTGTTCAATCGCAGCTTTCAAGGCAGCATCTTCTGGATTTGGCTCAGGATGTGTTGCGAGTGCAACGGCAACAATAGCAGGTAAGACATCATCATCTTTAAGCGGATCATCGCTACTGACGATTGCTTCTGTCTTGGGCTGTTCTACCAGATCAATGGCGACGGGCTTCGCCTCAACCTTGGACTCAATCGGTGTTGAAGGATGTTCTTCTGGCAGAGCCTCTACTGGCAATTGCTCGGAAGATATACGGGGTGATGTCACTGCGTCTGGCACTGGGACTGCGCTTGGCTGAACAACAACGCTTTCTGTCTCTGGTGGTAATTGACGCACAAATGCTTGCGCATTAATTAAGCGCAATGCTTTTAATGCTGCCGATGCCTGTGCTGGTGTATCCCAAGAACCAACCAGCAACTTAGACTGTCCAAAAATTGTGACCACACGCGCATCCGACCAATCCCTACGCAAATCCGCCGCTTGCTTTTCTAATGCTCGCGCATTACCCGAACCCAATTGTACTGCCCAACGCACAGTCGATGTTGGCACTAACTCGCCAAGGTTATGAGCAGTGGTCATGCCTTGTGCATCAACGGCATCGGGTAAAATAGGAACGGGAAGATCATCCGTATTTGCCCATATCGCAATCGGATTCGCCAAGGTTAAAGCCCCACACAACAAAGCACTGATCCGATTGTTGGTGATGAGAGAATTTTTTTTCATATGCTTATTGTAACCTAGCCACTGCATTCCCTCTATGGTCACATGCATAAATCGGGTAAACTAGGCAGCATGAAAAATATGCTTATCCTTGGAATTGAATCCTCTTGTGATGAAACGGGTGTCGCTTTGTATCATAGCGAACGCGGTTTGTTGGCACATGCCTTACATAGTCAGATTGCCTTACATGCGCAATATGGCGGTGTTGTACCCGAATTGGCAAGCCGCGACCATATCCATCGCCTCACCCCCTTAACACAACAGGTCTTAGAGCAAGCTGCTGTTAGCCTATCCGACGTTACAGGCATTGCCTACACAGCAGGTCCTGGGTTGATGGGCGCACTGTTGACAGGTGCTGGCTTTGCACGAAGTTTGGCTTTTGGCTTGGACATTCCTGCCATTGCGATTCATCATATGGAAGGGCATTTATTATCACCATTGCTCGAAGCACCTGAGTTAGCATTTCCATTTATGGCATTATTGGTTTCTGGTGGGCATACACAAATCATCCGTGTCGATGCCATGGGGCATTATACCTTGCTGGGCGACACCCTAGATGATGCCATTGGTGAAGCCTTTGATAAAACAGCCAAACTGTTAGGATTAGGATACCCTGGAGGACCGATTGTTTCGCAACTGGCAACTCAAGGCAATAGCGACGCTTATAAACTGCCACGCCCGATGACAGATCGCCCTGGGTTAGACTTTAGCTTTTCAGGTCTCAAAACAGCAGTGTTAACAACATGGCAACAGGCTCAAAACTTACGGGCTAATGACTTAGAACAAGCCACAGCCGACATCTGCGCCGCTTTTGAAGTCGCTGTTGCCGATGTATTGCTGATTAAGCTCAAACGTGCCTTACAACAAGAACAGCTTAAAACACTGGTTGTTGCTGGTGGTGTGAGTGCTAACACCCATATCCGTGCCACTCTAACGCAACTGATGCGCCAACGCGGCGGCAATGCTTTCTTTCCCAGACTCGAATTTTGCACCGACAATGGTGCCATGATTGCTTTTGCAGGTTTTAAGCGTCTACAAGCGGGGCAGGTGTCTCAAGATTTGGACTTTAGTGCTAAAGCCCGTTGGCCGTTGGCAGAGTTGAGTTAGGGTTAGAAAGCAGATGTTCACCACTCTTTAGGCGTGAAGCAGCACGCGATTCGACAAAAAAATGCATGATGTCATCGAATGTGACAGGTTTTGCTTGAGTGTTAGGCAATGGTGACTTATTGCTGCACAGCTGGTAAATAACGAATAGCAGCGACAACACCCGCACCAATCGCTAAGCTCGTGGTAAATGACCAAATCATAAAGCGGTCGATACGTGTGGTGAGTGCCTCGAAGCGTTTATCTACTTGTTCAAAGCGTTTGTCTACTTGTTCAAAGCGTTTCTCTACTTGCTCGAAACGCTTGTCCATGTCTTTGCGCAAATCGAGCATTTCTTTACTTAACCGCTCGTTCATCGCCTGCATGTCATTACTGAGCTTGGTATTGAGTGTTTGCATATCATTACTAAGTTTGGTGTTAAGCGCTTGCATGTCGTTACTGAGCTTTGTGTTCAGCGCTTGCATATCGCTACGCAAATCTTGATCTAAATGCGTGAAGTGATTGGTTTGCGCTTTGAGCATTAAGACCATCATTTCTTCTGTGGAAAGCTTTTCTTTATCGAGTTTTAAGATAATTTCTTTGCTTTTGTTATCTAGCCATATATCGAACATATCATTTTCGAACATTTTTGTGCTCCGTAAGATTTTATGTGCTTATTTTAGCATAAATTTACCTTGGCTCTTTGTAAAAGGATGAGGGGCAGATTCTTTGCGTATTAGCGTAGCGATTACAGCAATTCGACATCAATGGTATGTAGTTTTCCTTGCTTTAATGCGACTTCAATGCGTCTGCGATCTTTTTCTGCCATGTCATAATAACGAATCGTCTTTTTTTCTTGAAGATCATCAAACAATACATATTTATCGCAAGATATTATTGCTTGCCAGCGACCATCGACAACACCTAACTGCTTTGCCAAGTATTCACAGGCTTTTTTAACCAAAGGATACTCTTCTTTAATTAAGAAATCTCCCTCACCAAATCCATATTTGGATAAAATATCATAAACTGAGCAGCTAAAAACCATATCATTACCACTCTTTAGGCGTAAATCTTCCATTTGCTTTTCAGCTTTGGCATCAGTACGTTTCATTTGCTCATCAGTTTCTGCAAACATCTTCTCGAGCTTTTCATCGGTACGTTTCATTTGCTCGTCGGTTTTTAAGCTTTCTTCGCGCAATTTATCTAGCTGCTCATCGAGCTTTACTGACTTAATAGCCAAACTCGCCACTAAGTCTTTTAATTCTTGGTCTGTCATGATGCAATTCCTAATTTCATTTTATGTTCTTATTTTACCATAAACAAAACCCCCACCGTTTCCGATGAGGGTCTTTGAAGTTTCTAAAATCCCCCCTAGCCCCCCTTCAAAAAGGGGGGAATTCTCTACCCCCTTTCGTAAAGGGGGTCGCCAAAGGCGGGGGGCTTTCTCTTCCCTTTGTTATTGCTTACGCTGTAA
>DYST01000025.1:0-9134 GCA_020726325.1 Thiomicrospira cyclica
GTTGACCTCGACCCACAAGAAACCCAAGAGTGGTTGGATGCTTTAGCATCGGTGGTTGAATTTGAAGGTACTGATAAAGCACAGCATCTAATTAACAGTCTGATTGCCCATGCCCGTAAATACGGCATTGATACGCTGTATAGTGCGAATACCCCCTATATCAACAGTATTCCGACTGAGTTACAAGCGGTTTACCCAGGGGATCAAGAAGTTGAGGGGCGTTTGCGTTCACTCATTCGTTGGAATGCAATGGCAATGGTGGTTAAGGCCAACCGTCTGTCTACCGAGTTAGGTGGTCATATTGCCTCTTTCGCTTCGAGTGCGACACTATATGAAGTGGGTTTTAACCATTTCTTCAAAGGTCCTGATGCCCCAACGGGTGCGGACATGATTTTCTTTCAAGGTCATACCTCACCGGGAATGTATTCTCGTGCTTTTATGGAAGGTCGCTTAACAGAAGAAGATTTAGGTAAGTTCCGTCAAGAAGTCGATGGTGGCGGGTTATCATCTTATCCGCATCCTTGGTTAATGCCAGATTTTTGGCAGTTCCCAACCGTGTCGATGGGTTTAGGGCCTTTAATGGCGATTTATCAAGCACGCTTCATGAAGTACCTTCATGCTCGTGGTTTAATCGATGCCACAGATCGTAAAGTATGGGCATTCTTGGGCGATGGTGAGATGGACGAGCCAGAATCTCAAGGTGCGATTTCTTTGGCGCATCGTGAAAAGTTGGACAACCTCATTTTTGTTGTCAACTGTAATCTACAACGCTTAGATGGACCTGTACGTGGTAACGGTAAAATTATCCAAGAATTGGAAGGCAATTTCCGTGGTGCTGGCTGGAACGTCTTAAAAGTCGTGTGGGGTAGCGAGTGGGATGGCTTACTGGCACGTGACAAAACAGGCAAGCTAATGCAACGCATGATGGAAGTCGTTGATGGCGAATATCAAGCCTATAAAGTACGTGGTCCTGCCTACGTGCGCGAGCATTTCTTTGGTAAATACCCAGAAACAGCCGACTTAGTTAAAGATATGTCTGATGATGAAATATTTAAGCTATCGCGTGGTGGTCACGATCCGCGCAAGATTTATGCAGCTTATAAAGTAGCGACTGAGCACGTCGGTCAGCCAACGGTAATTTTAGCGCATACCATCAAAGGTTATGGTATGGGTGAGTATGGCGAAGGTGCGATGGCAGCGCACCAACAGAAGAAATTAGACATTAACGGTTTGCGTCATTTCCGTGATCGTTTCAGTATCCCGATTTCCGATGCGGATTTAGATAATGTGCCTTTCTACAAGCCACAAGACGACTCGCCTGTTATGAAGTATTTGCACGAACGTCGTGCGGCTTTGGGTGGTTTCTTGCCACAACGCTTGGATAAATCTGGCGATATGGCTGTTCCTGAGTTGTCTGCCTTTGATGCCTTATTACAAGGTACTGGCGAGCGTACTATGTCAACAACAATGGCGTTTGTGCGTATTTTGGCGGTGCTGTTGCGTGATAAAGCCTTGGGCTCGCGTATCGTGCCGATTATTCCTGATGAGGCGCGTACTTTTGGTATGGAAGGCTTGTTCCGTCAGGTGGGGATTTATGATCCAGCAGGTCAGTTATACGAGCCTGTCGATGCCGACCAAGTCATGTGGTACAAGCAAGCGCAAAACGGTCAGGTGTTGCAAGAAGGGATTAACGAAGCTGGTGCGATGTCATCGTGGATGGCAGCAGCGACAAGTTACGCTAACCACAGTATCGCCATGATGCCTTTCTATATTTATTACTCGATGTTTGGTTATCAGCGTATTGGTGATTTAGTCTGGGCTGCTGGCGATATGCAAGCACGTGGTTTCTTACTCGGTGGTACAGCGGGTCGCACAACATTGGCGGGCGAAGGGCTACAGCATCAAGATGGTCATAACCTGATTCAATTTGGGCAAGTGCCGAATTGTATGACTTACGATCCCACCTTTGCGCATGAGTTAGCGGTCATTATTCAAGATGGCTTGCGTCGCATGATGCGTGACAAAGAAGCGATTTTCTACTACGTCACTACGATGAATGAAAATTACGAGCATCCTGCCATGGTTGCTGGTACAGAAGCACAAATCTTAAAAGGGCTGTATCGTTTGTCGCAAGCGATAGGCGAGGGTGTGCGTGCGCAACTGATGGGTTCAGGTACAATTTTGCGCGAAGTCATGGCAGCAGCAGAGTTGCTTGTCAGCGACTGGGGCGTACAAGCCGATGTCTGGTCAGCAACCAGCTTGAACTTACTCAAGCGTGATGGTGATGAGTGTGAGCGTTGGAATACCTTGCATCCATTAGATCATAAACGTGTACCGTTTATCACTAAGCAGCTTGCAGGCAGTGAAGGTCCTGTCATTGCTGCAACCGATTATCTGCGTGCATATGCAGAACAAGTTCGTGCTTATATCCCAGGTGATTATGTGGTGCTCGGTACGGATGGTTACGGTCGTTCGGATACACGTGCTAAGTTGCGTCAGTTCTTTGAAGTGAACCGTTATTACGTTGTGGTAGCGACACTCAAAGCCTTAGCTGATCGTGGTGAAATCAAGGCGCAAATCGTGGCTGACGCGATTGCACGTTATGGTATCGATGCGGATAAACCCGCACCGTGGACGGTATAAGGAGGGCGCATCATGTCAATTAAGCATATGTTGTTGCCCGATATTGGCGACTTTAAAAGTGTAGATATTATTGAAATTATGGTCAAAGTCGGTGATGTCATTGCCGTTGATGATCCTTTATTTGTGCTGGAAAGCGATAAAGCAACGATGGAAATTCCATCGTCGATGGCTGGTAAAGTTGTTGCCCTTAAAGTCAAGATTGGCGATAAAGTGAATACGGGCGTATTGGTTGCCGACATCGAAGTCGATGAGTCTGCTGTGGTTGTCAAAGCTGCACCAGTTGCTGCGCCTGCTCAGACGGTTGCTGCTGTCGCCAACCAAGCCCCAGTTGCAACCAGTGCGCCAACGGCTGCACCTGTTGTTGCTTCGAGTGATCAGCCAATTAATGCACCAGTTATGGGCGCAAAAGCCCATGCCAGCCCATCTGTGCGCCAGTTTGCGCGTCAGCTGGGCGTAGATTTAACGCAAGTAGCGGGTACAGGTGTTAAGGGTCGTATCAGCAAAGATGACGTACAAGGCTTTGTGAAAGGGGTGATGTCGGGTACGAAATCACTACCAAATGCAGTTGCAGGTGCAACGGGCGGTATGGGTATTCCTGCCATTAAACAGCCGAATTTTGCTGACTTTGGTGAGATTACCTCTGAACCCTTATCTCGTATTAAGAAAATTTCGGGTAAGCATTTACACGCTTGCTGGCTGAATGTGCCGCATGTCACGCAATTCGATGAGTGCGACATTACTGAAATGGAAGCCTTCCGTAGTGGTTTGAAAGAACAAGCGAAAGCACGTGGCGTGGGTGTTACGCCATTGATTTTTGTGATTAAGGCTACCATTGCAGCGTTGAAAAAGTTCCCGCACGTGAATGCCTCTTTGTCTAGCGACGGTGAAAATCTGATGCTGAAACAGTATTACCATATCGGTGTGGCAGTCGATACACCAAACGGCTTGATGGTGCCAGTGATTCGTGATGCCGATAAAAAATCGGTATGGGAACTCGCTGAAGCACTGAAAGCGTTAAGCCAAAAAGCCCGTGATGGCAAGTTATCTCCAACGGATATGTCGGGTGCAACCTTCTCGATTTCGAGTTTAGGCGGCATTGGTGGCAGTCAGTTTACGCCGATTGTTAATGCACCAGAAGTGGCGATTTTAGGCGTTTCTAAAGCCAAAATGCAGCCTGTCTGGAATGGCACTGAATTTGTGCCGCGCTTGATGATGCCGTTTTCGATGTCTTATGACCATCGTGTGATTGATGGTGCGCAAGGTGTTAAATTCACCACTTATTTGGGTCAGATGCTGACCGATATTCGTCAATTGCTGTTGTAAGGAGCGAATATGGGACAGATTATTGATATTAAAATCCCCGATTTAGGTGATTTTAAAGATGTGCGCGTTATTGAGATTTTAGTCTCTGTCGGAGAAGATGTTTCGATTGACCAGCCATTACTGACACTTGAAAGCGATAAGGCAACGATGGAGATTCCTAGTCCGCATTCAGGACAGATTTCTGCTTTGACTGTGAAAATGGGTGATGTGATTAATTCGGGCGTTGTTATCGGTCAGATGGCAACTTCGAATGCTGCTAAACTAACAGAAGCTGAGAAACAAGCAACGCCAGCCCCAGTCGCCGCCGCAGCTAATCCAACTGCACCAACAGCGGTTGCTGTGTCGGGTGGTGCTGATATGAGCTGTGAAGTGCTTGTATTAGGTGGTGGTCCTGGTGGTTATACGGCGGCTTTTCGTGCTGCCGATTTGGGTAAAAATGTCATCTTGGTCGAGAAGTTTCCTGTGATTGGCGGTGTATGCTTAAATGTCGGTTGTATTCCGTCTAAGGCATTACTGCATATCGCTCATATCATGAACGAAACCAAAGAGATGGCAGCGCATGGCGTGACCTTCGCCGAGCCTGTCGTTGATTTAGACAAAATGCGTGGATTCAAAGAAGGTGTCATTAAAAAGCTAACGACGGGGTTGTTAGGATTAGCCAAACAGCGCAAAGTTCAAGTGGTAACTGGGTTTGGTAAGTTTGTTGACAGTTATACGGTCGCGGTAACAGATAGCGAAGGAACGGTGAAAACCATTCGTTTTGAGCAAGCGATTATTGCAGCGGGTTCACGCGTCATTAAATTGCCGTTTATTCCGCATGACGATCCTCGCGTTTGGGATTCGACAGACGCTTTAAATCTGCAAAACATACCCAATCGTTTGCTGATTTTGGGTGGTGGCATTATTGGTCTTGAAATGGCGCAGGTTTATGGTGCTTTGGGTAGCCAGATTACCATTGTGGAATTGATGGATCAGTTGATACCAGGAGCAGATCCTGATATGGTTCGTCCGCTCATGAAACGTATTAAGCCTAAGTATCAATCGATTCATTTGAAAACCAAAGTCACAGCGGTTGAAGCGCACCCCGAAGCCTTAAAAGTAACCTTTGTCGGTGAAGGCGATAAAACATGGCAAGAAGATTTCGATGTGGTGTTAGTTGCCGTTGGTCGTGCGCCTAATGGTGCAATGATCGATGCCGATAAAGCTGGCGTTGTGGTCACTGATCGCGGCTTTATCCCTGCAAATCAGCGTCAGAAAACCAATATCGATCATATTTATGCCATTGGCGATGTGATTGGTCAGCCGATGTTGGCACATAAAGCGGTACATGAAGGTAAGGTTGCGGCTGAAGTCATTTGTGGCTTGCCCTCGGCGTTTACGCCTGTCAGCATTCCATCGGTTGCCTATACCGATCCTGAAGTGGCGTGGGTTGGCTTGACGGAGCGCGAAGCGAAAGAGAAGGGTTTTGATATTGAAGTTGGCATCTTCCCTTGGGCGGCCAGCGGACGTAGTCTGAGCATTGGACGTGATGAAGGCATGACCAAAGCGATTTTTGATGCCAAGACACATCGTCTCTTAGGGGCTGCGATGACTGGCACGAATGCAGGTGAGTTGGTTGCAGAAGCGGCGTTAGCACTCGAAATGGGTGCCGATATTGCTGACATTGCGCTGACCATTCATCCACATCCAACGCTATCAGAAACGCTTGGTTTTGCGGCCGAAATGGCGGAAGGGACGATTACCGATTTGATTGCGCCTAAGCATCGCAAGAAGTGATTTAATTATCGTTAATTACCTTGCCTAACCGCCTTTTTTAGGCGGTTTTTTTGTTATTAAATATCAAAACGAGCAGTTAGGGAAGTAAAATAATGAGTGGATGCTTTATCTCAATTGAAGGCATGGATGGTGCGGGGAAGACCAGTGTTATGTCAACGCTGGTGCAGTGGATTTCGACTCAGGGGCATCAGGTTATCACCACACGAGAACCAGGTGGTACACCCTTAGCAGAGTCGTTG
The DNA here is from genome assembly GCA_020726325.1 of Thiomicrospira cyclica. GTDB lineage: Bacteria > Pseudomonadota > Gammaproteobacteria > Thiomicrospirales > Thiomicrospiraceae. Next base: position 5,982 of record DYST01000025.1, read on the forward strand.
CGTGAATTGTTGCTGGCACCACGTGAAGAGTGTGTCGATGAAGATACTGAATTGTTGTTAATGGTTGCAGCGAGAACGCAACACGTCAAAACGCATATTCAGCCCAGCTTAGCTGCTGGTCAATGGGTTGTTTCGGATCGTTTTTTCGATGCCAGCTTTGCTTATCAAGGGGGCGGGCGGGGTATGTCAAATGATCGTATTGCTACTTTGCACCAATGGGCAATTGGCGATTTTGCACCCGATTTAACGCTATTGCTCGATTTGCCTGTTGCGCTGGGTAAGGCGCGTGTTGCAGGGCGAGGTGAAGAAGAGACTCGTTTTGAATTAGAAAAAATGGCGTTTTTCGAGCGCGTTCGCATCGCTTATTTAGCACGTGCTGCTAGCGAGCGGCATAGAATTGTCATCATTGATGCCACGCAATCGCCTGAAGCCGTACAGGCTGATGTGGTGCGTGCGTTACAAACACATTTTGCACGCGCTGTCAGCGAGCTAGGGCAATGAAGATGCTACCTTTTTGGTTAACCCCCCTGTATGAGCGCTTCACTTCGCAGCAATCGCAACGCGCTCACGCCTTTTTGTTTTTAGGTAATGCAGGCTTAGGACAAATGGCATTGCTCGATGCTGTTGCTTTGCATTGGTTGGGTGGGCAGAGCTTAGCGGATCATCCCGATATCTTGCGCGTGAGTAGACAAGAAGGTAAGCGTGATATTGCCGTTGACCAAATCCGAGAAGTCACACAGTGGGCGCAGCAGACGGCGCATGGTCATATTGGTCGAGTTGTTATTTTAGAACAGGCAGAATACCTTAATACCGCTGCCGCAAACAGCTTACTTAAAACCTTAGAAGAGCCGCCGCAAGGGGTGCGTTTTTTAATGACCGCTTCGCGTGCGGGTAAGTTGTTGCCGACTATTTTGAGTCGTTGTCAGCGTGTACTATTACCAACACCAGAAAGCAGCGCAGCGCAGCACTGGTTACAAACTCAGGTTAAAACAGCAACGGCTACAGAAGTTGCCTTAGCGTTAACCTTGCATCATGGTGCACCCTTGGCAGCGCAATCTTGGCTTGTTGAAACGGGATTAAGCGATTGGCGCGATTGGCAAAAGCACTGGCAAGCCAGTGTGCAGCATCGCCGTGTTGCCACGACGCTAATAGATTGGGCAAGAAAAGATATGACACGTTTTTGCCAACATTTGGGACAGCAAGCCTATTTGGATGGACAGGCAGGTAGTTTTGCTGCTTGGCAGATGGTGCGACTTGTTTGGCAGGTACAACGTGCTTTACGTCAAAATATGAGCAAGGATATTTTGCTCGATAATCTTTTATTAGCAACGGATAGTCTGCTAACAGGCGCGATGCCGCAACTTAATTTATCGGGAAGACGAGGCGTTTTAGCGTAATAATCGTAAAAAGTAGTGTTATGTTTCCCTGTTTTTTTTAATATTTGTCCTCCCCCAACTCAACACGTCAAGGCATCAAAAGCCACCAGATTACGCGCATTGGTATTAAATACCAAGCCTAGTTGTGTTACCGCTTTACCCTGCTCTTTTTGCACCAGATATTTTTGCGCATAGTTGCAGTCGATAATTTGCGCAAGGGCAGGGTTCGCTTGTGTGACATCATAGCATTCGCTGGTATCGCGCTTGATTTCCATTACATAAATCGCATTGCCTAATATCACGGTTAAATCAGCTTGCCCCTGATTCGAGATATCTTCGGGAATGACAATCGCATTAATACTGGCAAAAAAAGCATAGAGCACAGAAGCATAATAACCTTCAAACTGATCGATATCGTTATTGGTGAAATTGCGCCAAGGAATGCCCGCAAACAGCGCTTTAATTTGCTTTTCTAACAGCAACAAATTGCCTTCGATTAAACTGTCATAAATAACATCTTGAATCTTAAGCTTTTCATGGGCAGGACGCATACTGTAAGCATTAATAAAATGATCGTTTAATGCCATGCGAACTTCGGTATTGGGCACAACCAACTTAAAGGCAAAGCGTCCGCGACGGAACTCAGCTTTTTCAATCGTCAGATAACCTGTCTGAAAGAGTAAGGTAATGGGGTTAATATTTTCGACATCAAAAGAGTCCAAAATATCCTCACCAACTTCAATCGCTTCTAATTCGGGCAAAAAATAACGCTGTTGTTTAAATAGCTTGAGCAAAAAGCTCGGACTCCCAGTCTCGAACCAATAGCTGCGATAACTCTGACCTTTATCAATGAAGAGTAAAATATCGAATGGGTTATAAACCGCGCTTCCTAAAAAGTTGTAACCGTTGTACCAGTCTTTGAGCATCTGCCAATCGACACCAGCAAGATGCTGGGCAAAAGTGGTTTCTAAATCTTGTTGTGTGTAACCGCAAATCGTGGCATAGCGTTGGTCTAAGGTAATATCGACAATTTGGTTAATACCACTAAACAGGCTGACCTTACTAAACTTGGTCACCCCAGTCATAAAAATAAATTGAATGTATTCATCCATGCCTTTCATAACAGAATAGATGTTTTTTAAGCCTTCTCGAATGGAAGCAGCGAGTGGAATATTTTCAATTTGATCGAGGATAGGCTTATCGTATTCATCGATTAAAATAACGACTTTTTGTCCTGTTTTTTCTTTAGATTTACGAATCAGTTCTTCAAAACAACTCGCAGTATCGCTATCAAAACTGCACTCAATTCCTAATCTGTTTTGGTTTTCACGAAAGATCATCTTAATACGGTGTTCTAAAGCTGTTCTGTTTTCAATGCTACCCGCTGCAAAATCAATACGAATAACAGGATAGGTTTTATCCCAATCCCAGTGATCGTAGATGCTCAAACCATCAAAAAGTTCCTTTTTACCTTCAAATAATGCCTGAAAAGTACTAATGAGCATACTTTTACCAAAACGACGTGGGCGTGAGAGGAAGAAACGCCCCTGCGTGTTGGCAAGTTGATGCACCATATCGGTTTTATCAACATAAACAAAATTACTTTCTCGAATGGTGGAAAAGGCTTGAATGCCAATCGGCAGTGCTTTTAAGGTCATGATGGTTTTTCCAGTGTGGATTGCTTGCCTGATTTTAGCATAAGCACAGGCTGCTAGTATTCATTTGGTTTTGAACATGGATAAGAGCAGCAATGCCGCCAAGGCGTTTTAGTATGAGA
>DYST01000025.1:9234-24046 GCA_020726325.1 Thiomicrospira cyclica
TGGCTATGCGCATGATTTGTGGTTAGAGGATAATGCTGCCGGACAGTCTGTTTTGAACTATGGTCATTCGGGTGCTGGGCATGGTGGCGAAAGCGTGATTCCTTACGCACCAGCCTCTGTGCTGTCGGCGCAGTGCTTAGATCATCAGGGTCGTCTTTCTGCGATACAACTTTTGTTGCACTATCCTGTATTGCTGACCAATCAATGCGATGTGGTGTTAGTCAACTTTTCGACAGGATTTTGGAGTAAAACGCCACAAGGAACGGTCAATAAAGCCAAAAATGAAGTTGGCGCAAGCTATGATAGCTGGTTATCACAAGAGTCCTTAAAACGCCTGCTCGTTTGGCAAACGGCAATGAGCGCACCGCTTAGTCAAGAGCTGGAGTTGGTCACTCATGAAAATCCACTCGTATTAGGCGTTGGTGATAAGGTGCGTTTGACCGTTTATGATCATGGTAAGCCCGTGTCCAACTTGGTGGTTGCTTACTTTGGTGTGCCGCGTGGCGTTACAGACGAACAAGGGCAGATTAATATTCGTATTCAGCAAGCAGGGTTGCAGTTATTTCAGACAAGTAAAACAGAAGCTTATCAAGATAGTAGTCGGGCGAATAACTGGATTCGCAGTGCTAGGTTACAATTATGGATTCCTTAATGGTTACTAACTTTTTCTTTTATTGTTGGTGTGTTGCTCTTCTTATCGCAACCCATATGGGCGCATGATTTACAGTATGCGGTAACTGACGGCAAGGCTATCGTCGTCAAGTTGTTTTTTATGGATAACACGCCATTTTCGTATGAAAATTATGAGATTTATCGTGAAAAAGAAGCCTTACCCTTTCAGACGGGGCGCACCGATGCGCATGGCTATGTAAGTTTTATCCCTGATGCCTCAGCGCAGTGGCATATTAAAGCTTTTTCAGAAGATGGTCATGGGGTTGTTTTTGACCTAACGACGAATGATGATTATGCACTAGCGCAAGCCGATAAACCTTTTGTTGACCGTTATGGTCGTATTATTATTGGATTAGGCGCGATTTTTGGCATATTTGGCCTGCTTTCGTTATGGTTGAAAAGAAAAAGGAAAAATAATGAAAACAATTAATCTTGCTACGTTGATAATGACGTTGTTTTTATCACAACAGACTTTTGCTCATCATGGTGTGGCTTCGTTGGGCAGTATTGCTACCGAAGGACCTGGTGCTCCTGTTGAAACATCTCATTCTGCAACTTTACCAGAGGGGCGTTGGTTGACTTTTCTTAAACTCGATCATGCGCAATCTCAAACAGGGCTTGTGCCATCGCCCGAAAGTGATTACAACCAATATTGGATGATGGAGTTGGGCTATGGTGTGAAGCCTTGGTTATCGGCATATATTTTTCAGCCGTATCACATCAAGCAAGATACCGCAGGCGGCTTAAATTCGCAGGGCTTTGCCGATGTGTCTGTTATGGGGGTGCTGGGCTTTAAGTATGACCGTGGCTTTCGACTGGTTCCCGCTCAAGAAAGTTTGGATGATTTAATGGATTGGCATTTTACGCTTTATGGCGGTTTTTCTAATCCAACGGGTAATGCCAATCATCGTTTGGCTGATGGTTCGATTGATCCCAGTAAATCATTAGGCTTTGGTCGCTCGAGCTTTAGTTATGGTATGACGGCAACGAAACAATTAAATAGCGATGCGACGCTTGTCGTGGAAGCAGGACAAATACAGTTTCAGCCTTATCGTTATGATGCCGATATTTCGCGTACTGATGGTGTAGCGGTAAAGTTTGGTACTGAAACACGATTCAACCTTGCACTACCTTATCGCTTGTTAGCCAATCCAGAGAAAAAGTTGCGTTTAGATGCCAGTACCGAACTTAATTATCTCGCTTTAGACAGAGATACGGAAGATGGCGTTGTAGCCTTAGCCTCTGGTGGTCGCATCTTGTACGGTGTTTTGGGTACACGCATCTATTATCAGAATATGAGTATGGCTTTGGCACTAAAAAAACCCGTGTGGACAGAACTTAATGAATCGTCGTTGCAGCAAGGTTCTGAAGGTAAAGAAGATTATCGCTTCGTAGCGACCTTTTCGGCTTTATTTTAAGGACGTGTGAATATGCACATCCCCGACGGTTTTATGTCACCACAAACCTTTTTGCCTGCTTATCTGGTTACGATTGGTTTGTGGTGGGTAGCACTCAATCGTGTTAAGCAGTCCTTAGATGCACAGACTTTGCCATTAATTGCTGTGACGGCTGCCTTATCGTTTGTCTTAATGATGATTGCCATACCCTTACCTGGTGGGACAAGTGTTCATGCCTTGGGCGTGGCGATGATTACCTCTGTGTTCGGGTTGTGGATTGGTTTTTTATCGATTTCTCTTGTTTTGCTGATGCAAGCACTCTTGTTTGGTGATGGCGGTATTACTTCTCTGTCCATTAATGTCTTGGGGATTGCTTTTATTGGTAGTTTTTCTGCCTATATCACCTTGCGCTTATTGCGTGGCTGGCATGAGACCTTAGCATTGTTCATGGCTGGTTTTTTATCGGTGATGCTATCGGCATTGTTTATTGCGACCTTGCTTGGTATTCAACCCCTGATTGCGATGGATGAACAGGGCAGTCCGCTCTTTTTTCCTTTTGGCTTAGAGATTACCTTACCTGCCATTCTGATTCCTCATTTTTTCTTAGCCATTGCCGAAGGGGTGTTAACCGTGCTTGCCTATCGCTTTCTCACCCAATTCAAAGCTAAGCTAGAGGCATAATCTGAGTATGAGTTTTTTTTCGCGTTTCTCATCATTTCATCGTCATACTTGGTTTTTAGTCGCCTATTTGCTGCTGGTGATCGCGATTTCATATCTGCAAGATGTCTATTGGTTTGGTGCTGGCATCGGCTTATTGCTGCTGGTCGCTTGGTATCATGGACAGGTCGGGCAGTTATTGCGTCGCACTTTGTATGTGATTTTATGGTTTAATATCGTCGTTTCTATTGGCTACATTGCCTTGATGGTGTATCAAGATAAAGCAGCGTGGTTACCGTTAATTCGCTTAAATCTGCGCGTTTTTTTACTCACGCTACTCAGCTTTTCTGTCATGGCACATATTAATCTCTTTAAAGCCTTGAGCTTTTCCGAGCAGCTTACTTATACCTTGGTGTTAGCACAGAGTCAAATCAGCACCTTTCGCCGTGCCAGTGAAGATTTTCAGTTGGCATTAGCCAGTCGCTCGCTGAATCCGCCGACCTTGCGTGATCGTTATCGTTCGGCTGCGGCAACCGTGGCATGGTTATTTGAGAAGTCTTTTTTTGCCAGTAAAGAAATTGCCTTAGCTTTAAAATCAAGAGGATTTTTTCATGACTAATTCCGTCTTAGCTTTGCGCAATATTACGCATTTTTATGCAGGCAAATCGGTATTAGATGACATAACCCTTGATATTGCTTCGGGTGAGCGTCTTGTTATTTTGGGTGCTAATGGCTGTGGTAAATCTACTTTGCTTAAAATTATGAATGGACTGATTGCGCCAGCAGCAGGGCAAGTATTTTTTGCTGGTCAAGAGATTAGTCCCAAAGCATTAAAGTCAAATAGCCAGCTACAACGCCATAGGTATTACTGATGGATGAACCAACCTCGGCAATGGATCCGCGTGCGACAGGCTGGTTAGTCGATTTTTTAGCAAGTTTGTCGATTACTACCGTAACCACCACACATAATTTGAGTCTTGCGCCCGAATTAGGCAGTCGAACATTGGTGCTTTCGGAAGAACACAAGCTGATTTATGATGGTGCGATAGCCCCACTTTTTGCTGATTTGTCTATTTTGACGCAAGCCAACTTGGTGCATACTCATCGCCATTCTCATGGCGATGAAGTGCATGCTCATGTTCATATTCATGATTGGCAGTGATTTGCTGATACCGAGCCCATACTTTTTAACGCCAATAAGGCACTACCGACAGCCGCTTCTTGTGAAAAGGGCGTAGCTGTTGGGTAGGGCAGTAGTTGATTTCTGATTCCCGTCCATGCGGGATTTTTTGTACCACCGCCACAAGCAAACAGACGCTGTATTTTTTGTCCTGATATTTGCTCTAATGCTGCCCATCCTGTTTTTTCGATATCAACCAATCCTTCGAGCATAGCTTGTAAAAACAGGGTCTCATTATCGGCTGTAGGTGTTAATTGGGGGCGTTGCTCTGGATGAGCAAGGGGGAAGCGTTCGCCTTTAGCTTGTTTCGGTAGTGGATAGTAACCGTAGTTGAGTAATGACTCCGTATTAATCTGTTGACTCAGCGCTGATAATTGCGCTAATGAAAAATGATCGAGCAACACTGCGCCGCCTGCATTAGATGCACCACCAACAAGCCACTGATTCCATAGCCGATGACTATAAATGCCACGACTGGCATCAAAAAATGGCTGTGCCGTTAACACCTTAAAAGCCAAGGTACTGCCCAAAGAAATCACCGCGTCGCCAAGTCTATTGGCTTTGGTCGCTAAAAAAGCGGCAATACTGTCAGTTGTCCCTGTTGCAACTTGGGTTTCTGTGGGCAGTTGCCAGCGTTGCGTCAAGGATGCTCGTAGGTTTGCAAATGGGGTAGCTGGTGCTAATACCTGCGGTAGACTGTCTTCTGGCAGTAAATTCAGTATTTCGGTTGGCCAAAGACGCTTTTGACTATCGTAGCCAAGTTTTAATACATTATTTTCATCGCTTATGCCGACTTTTCCCGTTAGCTGTTGTCCAATCCAATCGGCTTGATGGCAAATACGCCATGCTTGCCCACTTGGTAGCTGCTCAGCCAAAGCCAATACTTTAACAAGGCTACTATTTGCGCCCTGAGCACCAGATTCGGCATTGATTTGTGTTTTTAATGTTCGTGCGCGTTCGGGATGGCTTTGGTAATACATTTCTACGTCAGAAAGTGGTTCGCCATCAGGTGTCATTAAAAATACGCTAGAAGAGGTTGCATCAAAGGATAGGGCGCAGCGTTCAATCTGCTTCCCTTGCTGATTTAACCGATCGTGTAAGGTAAAGCAGAGCTTATCCATGACTAACGTTGTTGCTTGCCACCATGCGTATGGGCTTTGTTCTATCAGGGGTGTTTGCGTGCTGGCTAAGAGATTGCCCTCTGTATCTAGGGCACAGGCTCTAACACCAGATGTGCCACAATCGATACCAATAGCGATATCAATCCGTTTTTTCATCGGCTTATCTTTCTTGTAAACGTGTTAATCATCATCTTTAAGTCACTTTATCGCAAGCGGCTTTTACAGCGGCTATCTACATCATGTACAATTTACAAGATTTTGCCTTAAGTCGCGTTACTGACAAGAATAACAAAATCAATTCATCATGATTATTACATAATGTGCATGGCGCATCTTAACCTATTAGATCGGAGTTGGGTAAATGTCAGAGTTACAAATCATTCTGCTGGTATGCGCTGGCGCTTTTATTGGCGCACTCTACTGGTGGGGCAAAAAAAATAATGCTCAAACATCGCAAGATACGCTTTTAGATAAAGAAGAGCCGCTATCTAAAAGTATGCCTGTTGATGATGGCTTTGAAGTCATTGTACCGAGCAAAAGGGCTGTTAGTAGCGCGACATTGACATCTGTATCAACAATACGCGAAAAACCAACCGTGCAGCCAACATTACCACCAACACCAGCACCGACAGCTAAACCGACCATTGAACCAACCATGAGTCAAGATCATGAAGCCTTAGCGTCTCGTATGAGTCAATTCGATATGGCAGCCGATATGAGTCCACTCGAAGCGAATCGTATGCCAGAGGGTCAAATGCCTAGTGTTGATCGGGCGGCAAGCCAGCAAGAAGCTTATCAGCAACCAGCACAAACGATGATGCAAAGTCAGATTTTTGCTTTGCTGGTCTTGTCGCCTTCACGAGAGCTGACGCGTCGTCATATTCATAGCGCGATGGAAAGTTCTCGTCTTTCCTTTCATGATGATGGTACTTACGTGCATCGTGATGAATTTGGTAATATTATTTTTCGCATTGCTAATGTTGTTGAGCCTGGTACTTTTCCAAGCATTAACGATGAGCTTTTTGTGACTACGGGCGTGGCATTGGTATTAGAGTTACCTACTTTTGTCAGTCCTTATCGTGCGATGGACGAGTTTATTACGGTGGCACGTAAAGTATCGCAGAGTTTGGGGGGTAAACTTTACGATGCACAGCGTCATGTCATTAAAGAGTCCGACCTTAAAGCCATGCGTGAATATGCGCAAAGCCTGACCTATTGAGCCTTATTTTGAACAAGGATCTTTTTGCTCATGTCACGCTAAGCGATGAGATAACGCAGTTACGCGCTCAAATTCATCGGCTTGACCATGGCTACTATGTGTTAGATGCGCCGCTTGCTTCTGATGCTGACTATGACGCTTTGATGTCTCGCTTACGCCTACTTGAATCACAGCACCCAGCGTTAATCACGCTAGATTCACCGACGCAACGCGTGAGTGGACAAGCTCAGAACAGCTTTGCTCCCGTTGTGCATTTACAAGCGATGCGTTCACTCGATAATGCCTTTAGTGATGATGATGTGCGTGATTTTTGGCAACGCATTGTCGGTATTTTGCCGCAAGCAGAGCCGATTTTCTGTGCTGAACCAAAACTTGACGGTCTTGCCGTGAGTTTGACTTACGAAAATGGCATTTTTGTACAAGCAGCAACGCGCGGCGATGGCGTTACGGGCGAGGATGTGACGCTGAATGTGCGCAGCATTCGCAATATTCCGCTTAAATTGATGAGCGACAATCCACCCGAGCGTATCGAAATTCGCGGTGAAGTGGTGATGCCGCGTGCCGCTTTTGATGCGTTGAATGCACGACAGCGAGCGTCAGGAGACAAGGTTTTTGCCAATCCGCGTAATGCCGCCGCTGGCAGTTTGCGTCAGCTCGATCCGCAGACTACTGCAAGTCGTCACCTGCAGTTTTTTGCTTACGCAATCGGTGATATAGCTCCTCCCAACATCCCCTTGTCAGGGACGGAATTTGTGTATTTTGCAAGCCAATGGCTCTTATTGCAAAGTCTGCGTCAGTGGGGTTTTAGTATCGCTAAAGAAGTGCGTCAGCTTGAGGGTATTGCTGCATTATTAACCTATTGGCAACAATTGGGTGAACAGCGTGCTCAACTAGCCTACGATATTGATGGTGTGGTCTATAAACTCGATAAGATTGCGCAACAGCAGCAGCTTGGTTTTACGGCTAAGTATCCGCGTTGGGCAATTGCGCATAAGTTTCCGGCACAAGAGGTATGGACTAAGTTACTGGCAATCGATATTCAAGTCGGACGCACGGGGGCGTTAACGCCTGTCGCACGCTTAGAGCCTGTGGCTGTTGGTGGTGTGATGGTCAGCAATGCTACTTTGCATAATGCGGATGAAATTGCACGCAAAGACATTCATCTTGGTGATACGGTGGTGGTGCGTCGTGCTGGTGATGTGATTCCTGAAGTGGTCTGTGTTGTTGAGCAATTGCGTCCTGATGCTGCTGTTGTGTTCATTATGCCCGACGCTTGTCCCGTCTGTGGTTCTGCCGTCATTCAAGAAGCGGATAAATCGGTGCATCGTTGTTCGGGTGGTTTGTATTGTCCCGCACAGAAGCAGCGTGCGTTAGAACATTTTGTCAGTCGTAAAGCAATGGATATTAGCGGGCTAGGGGGCAAGGTTTTAGAGCAGTTGATCGATGCTAAGCTGGTCAATCATCCCGATGATTTATATCGACTGACACGCGAGCAGGTGCTAACCTGTGAGCGTATGGCAGATAAATCGGCCACGAATCTACTGAATGCGATTGAGAAAAGTAAAAACACGAGCTTGCCTCGCTTTATTTTTGCTTTAGGCATTCCCGAGGTGGGTGAGGTTACTGCTCAGTCTTTAGCACGACATTTTTTAACGCTTGATGCCTTAATGCAAGCGTCGGAGCAACAGTTGCAACAGGTTAATGATGTCGGTGTGGTCGTTGCGATGCATGTGCATCAATTTTTTGCCCAAACGCATAATCAAGCAGTGATTGCTGGTTTATTAGCTGCTGGGATTCACTGGTCAGCAATGGAAGTGATTCAAGCCGCAACGAATAGCCCCTTTGCAGGAAAGACGGTGGTACTGACGGGAACGCTCAGTAGCATGTCACGCGATGAAGCAAAGCATCTTTTGACCTTAGCAGGTGCTAAAGTGAGCGGTAGTGTATCGGCAAAAACCCATCTGCTGATTGCTGGTGAAGCGGCTGGGAGCAAAGCAGAAAAAGCAAGCGCGTTGGGTGTTGAAATTTGGCAGGAATCTGAATTTTTAGCAGCGTTAGAAACCCTTCACTCATCTCATACACAAGAGTAAATAACCATGAAAGACTATCTCATTATTGGTGCGGGCTTGTCGGGTCTCACAACCGCTTACTACCTCAAAAAAGCAGGCTTTTCAGTGCAGCTTGTCGAAGCAAAATCAAGCATTGGTGGACGTATTCAAACAGTCACTGCCGATGGTTGGCAAGTTGATATTGGTGCGAATACGGCATTGCTCTCCTCTCAACAGCTCGATGATTTAATTGATGAGTTAGGACTTAGAGATCAAGTTTTAGTTGCGAATGAGGCTTCTAAAAATCGTTTTGTTGTTCGTGGCAATAAACTCTGGGCGTTGCCAACCTCTTTGGGGGCTTTTTTAACAACACCGATTGTTAGCCCGATAGCAAAGTTAGGACTATTATTAGAACCCTTTCGTGGTTCGAGTACACGGGAAGAGTCGATTGCTGATTTTGTTGCCCGTCGCCTTGGTAAAGAGTGGCGTGATTGGGTGCTAGACCCCTTTATCTCAGGTATTTTTGCTGGTAATCCTGAAAAAATATCGGCACAAGCTGCTTTTCATCGTGTCTGGATTTTAGAAAAAGACTATGGCTCTTTGTTTAAGGGCATGATAGCGCGGATGAAAGCGCGTAAGGCAGCACGCAAAGCGGGTGAGTATGTCGCAGCGGGCAATATGGTCAGTTTTAAGGCAGGGATGTCAACTCTGCCGCGTGCCTTAGCAGAAAAGCTCAGTGATGACGTACAAACCGATGCGATGATTCCGCAGCTTAATCGCTTAGAAAATGAGGCTTGGCAAGCGCGTACCAGTGATGGTCGTACTTTTGCAGCAAAAAAGGTGATTGTTACCCTAGATGCACCCGATGCCGCAAAATTGCTACAACCTGTATCAGCAACAGCCGCCAGTTTATTGGCAAGCATTGAATCTCCTCCCTTAGCAGTGGTCGCGCTAGGCTTTGATGAGTCACAGATTGCGCATCCACTCAATGGTTTTGGTTGTTTGATTCCACGCTCATTAGGCATTAAGACTTTGGGAGCGATTTTTTCATCACGCATTTTTACGGGGCGTACACCTGAAGGTAAGGTATTATTGAGCTGCTTCTTAGGCGGCAGTCGTAATCCAATGGTTGCCAACTGGTCAGAAGCAGATATTATTGCCCAAGTTGTTCAGGATTTAACGCCATTACTTGGCATCACAGGACAGCCAGAGTTCAGCAAAGTGCAGCTGTGGAAACATGCGATTGCTCAGTATCACATTGGACACTTTGATAAGGTCGAACAGATTCGTCATGCCTTAAGCAACGATTGTCCGAATATCATTACCCGTGCCAACTGGCACGAAGGGATTTCGATTCCTGACGTGGTTGCCAATAGCGATCGCTTTGCCCGTCAACAGCAGATTATTTCACAGGTAGGTTTATGATCGAAAATACAACAGACGAAATCATCGTCGATGAAAATGGCTATAGCGAACCGAGTCGCTCGATGCTTAAGCGTGAAGCAGAAGCACAAAATGACATCGTTGCTGACTTATTAAAACTCGGTAAAGCGCAACTCAAAAAATTTACCTTTTTTGATGAATCGTTCATTAAAGATGTTTTGACGATGAAAGAAATGTCATTTGGTCCGCATTATCGTCGGCAGCGCAGTTTTTTAGCAAAGCGCATCCGGCAAGAAGATTGGTACGATCAAATTGTACACACACTGGGTATGGTGAATGGTGACTCTAAACAAGCGGTAGCCATTCAACATCGTTGCGAGCAATGGCGCGATCGCTTAATTGAGCATGGCGATGACATGATTGGTGAATTGTTAGCCGTTTTTCCTCATGCCGATCGCCAAGAATTTAAGCAAAGCATTCGCTTAGCCAAGCAAGAAAAAGAGACTCATAAACCCCCTAAGCACAGCCGTATTTTATTCCAGATGCTCAAAGCCTTACACGAGCAACCGCATATTCAAGCGGATTATGATGAAGGTCAAAATCATCATCATGAAGATGAGCAGGGCGAGCACTAACGTCATGCTCCAACTGAGCCAGATTGGAAAAAAACGGCATGAGATATATTAATAAACCACCTGCCTTTGTCTCCTTTTTGACCCATTGTTTTCATGTTTAACCCGTCAGGAAACTAACACCATGCCCCAACTTACGTGGGTCGGAAAAGACAAGGTTAAAAATCATCATCACGATGTGCCTTTTCGACTACTCAATACGCAATACACCTTTACCGCCAAGGAAGGCATGCCTGCGAACAGCACAGGTAATAAAATCATTCATGGTGACAACCTAGAAGCCCTAAAAAGCCTATTGCCAGAATTTGAAGGCAAGGTGAATTGTATTTATATCGACCCACCCTACAACACAGGCAATGAAGGCTGGGTGTATAACGATAACGTCAATGACCCCAAAATAAAAAAGTGGTTAGGGCAGGTGGTGGGTAAAGAGGGCGAAGATTTAAGCCGTCATGATAAATGGCTGTGCATGATGTATCCGCGCTTAAAATTACTACACCGCCTACTGGCAGACGATGGCGTGATTTTTATTAGCATTGATGACAATGAACAGGCGCACCTAAAGTTGGTGATGGATGAAGTGTTTGGGGCGGGGAATTTTGTTGCTAATTTTGTGTGGCAAAAAGCCTATAGTCCACGCATGGACTCAAAAACAGTGAGCAATGATCACGACCACATTATTGTTTTTTCAAAGAGCCAAAACTTCCGACTAAATAAAGTCGCTTTTGAGCAAAACAATAGTGCTTTTAGCAAGTACGATGAGCAAAAAAAAGCCTATTATCGCCGCCGCCAATGGCGTAAAGAGGGCAGTAATGCGCGACGAGAAGATCGTCCTAATTTGTTTTATGAATTAACTGCTCCAGATAATACGCCAATTTTCCCTATTCGTCCTGATGGTTCGGATGGGTGTTGGCGTGGCAGTAAAGATTATTTTCATTCGCTGGTTAATGAAGGTGTGATTGAGTGGATTCAACAAGATGGTATTTGGCAAATTTACGTTAAACAATATCAAGATTTAGCGGCATCGAAACCTGCTAGTACGTGGTTGCCTTCCAGTGATTACAGCCACAATCACGAAGCAGCAGAAGAAATTCGTGGTATTTTAGGTGCTAATGCTTTTTCTACGCCTAAACCAACAACTTTTATTCAGCATTTGTTAGCCATTGCAACCAATAAAAACGCAATCATCCTTGACTCCTTCGCAGGCAGTGGCACAACGGCTCATGCGGTGCTCAAACAAAATGCGCAAGACGGTGGTAATCGACAGTTTATCCTGATTGAAATGATGGATTATGCACAGACCATTACTGCCGAGCGTGTGCGTCGGGTGATGAATGGTTATGGCGAAGGCACGAAAGCAGTGTCTGGGCTAGGCGGTAACTTTGATTATATTAGTGTAGGCGAGCCATTATTTTTAGACGATGGTAACTTAAACGAAGTTGTGGGCGAAGCATCGATTCGTCAGTATGTCGCCTATTCAGAACGCGTAACGCTAGACACCAGCGACACCCTGCAAGCGGTGAACCCGCATTGTTTGGGCTTAAAAGACGATGCCTTGTTTGTCTTTTATTATCAAGTCAATGCCATTACGGCTTTGAGTATGGACTTTTTAGCGAGATTAGCGGTAAGCAACCTAAGCAGTCGCCCTAATAGCTACGTTATCTATGCCGATAAATGCACCCTAACGCCCGATATAATGCAAAAATACGGCATTACCTTTAAGCGTATTCCGCGTGATATTACGCGGTTTTAAGAGGATGAAGTCATGCATACACTAACGCTAACCGTTCAAAATGATGAAGTATGGCAACAACTATTGTCATTTGTTCGTCAACTTCCTGCTTCTCAAATTCGTGTACAGAGCGAAGAAAAAGACAAAACCCAACTGTCAACGAGTGCTTGGGATGATATGCGCAAAGCATTACCGTTATTGTCAGGTGTTGAGTTAAACAGGTCGCAGCCTGCTATTCAGCAAAGGGATTTGTTTTGATTTATTTGCTTGATACCAATATTGTTTCATATCTGATTAAAACACAAGATTTAGCATTAGTCGATAAGTTCGAGCAAACTTCAAAATTTGCCGTTATTGGTGTATCGTCTATTACAGCAGCAGAACTTTATTATGGTGTTAAAAAAAGGAATAGCCTTAAATTAAAAACTGCTGTTGATTTATTTTTGTCGCCATTAACCGTGTTTACGTTCGATGCACAAGCCGCTTTTTTTTATGCAGATATTAGAACTGAATTAGAGTCAAAAGGTTTGCCTATTGGTGCGCATGACTTATTCATTGCTGCACACGCAATCAGTCTACAAGCAATACTGGTCACTAATAATACGCGCGAGTTTGAGCGTGTTATTGGGTTAAGTTTAGAAAACTGGGTAGGCTAGTCATGGAAACGAAAAAGTATCAAAAAGATGTATTAGATGACCTAAGCGGCTATTTAGCGAGTTTATCGCAACAAGAGGGAAGGCTTGCGCCAGCCTTTACGCGTTATTGGCAAAACAAGGGCGTGCTCAATCAAGTCTATAAAAATAATGTTACGGGTGTGCCGCATATTTGTGTCAAAGTGCCAACAGCAGGCGGTAAAACCTTTATTGCTGTCTGTGCATTAGAGCGCATTTTTGACGCATTTAGTACCTATCATCCGATTGCGGCAAAATGTGTGGTGTGGCTTGTGCCAAGTTTGACTATTTTGGAACAGACGGTTAAAAACCTCAATAATCCAGAACATCCCTATCGGCAAAAATTGAATGTGCAGTTTAACGGACGAGTCCAGATTTATCAAAAAGCCGATGTACTGCAAGGGGCTGGTTTCGATGCCGATACGGTGCAAGGTCAGTTGTCGATTGTCGTGATGTCGTTCGATTCGTCTCAGGCGCACCAATCATAAAAAACATAAACCTGTTCTAATACCCTTCTAACACCTTCATAACACTGTAAATAATGATATTTTTTCACTGCTGACTCAATGTAAAACTGTTCCAATGCCCTTCTAATATATGCCTAATCCTGTTAGTCTTTACGACAAAATTACAACACGGATTACGACAAATGGCATCAATAAAAAAGCGCGGTGATTCATGGAAAGCAGAGGTATGTAAAAAGGGCGTTCGCAAGTCAGCATCGTTTGCGACAAAGGCAGAAGCTCAGAGCTGGGCTAATAAAACAGAGACGGAACTATCTTCACTGTCTAACGGTAACATACCTGATAAAACTTGTGGTGACTTGCTTGAAAAATATGCCCAAGAGATTACGCCAATGAAGCGCGGTGCAAGATGGGAAGCTAATAGAATCGTTGTTTTTAGACGAATGAAAATTAGCACCATAAAACTAAGAGATTTCAATAAAGTGCATGTATATGAATGGCGCGAGGAGCGGTTAACTCAGGTGTCATCATCAAGTGTGAATCGTGAATGGTCGATTTTGAGCAACGCTTGCAACGTAGCAATAAGCGACTGGGGATGGCTTAAAGAAAACCCTTTCAGCAGCGTTAAAAAGCCTGTCAAAGCTAAGGCAAGGACAAGGCGTGTTACCGATGATGATATTGAAAAAATATGTTACGCGCTAAATTACACAGAACAGACTGAGCTTAATACGCAAGCAAAGCGTACAGCAGCCGCATTTTTATTCGCAATCGAAACGGCTATGAGAGCAGGTGAAATTATTGGTTTGACGTGGGATGATATTAATGACAAATATGCCCATTTGCCGATAACAAAAAATGGTCACGCGCGTGATGTTCCGTTATCAGCAAAGGCTAGGGCAATATTAGAGCGGTTGCCGAAAGACAATAAAAATTGCTTTGGTGTGAATAGTCAGAATTTGGACGCGATATTCAGGCGTGCAAAAGCGATGACTATGATTGATGATTTACACTTTCATGATAGTAGAAGGGAAGCATTAAGCAGAATGGCTAAGATAATGCCAGTTCATACGCTTGCAAAAATATCTGGGCACAGGGATTTAAGAATCCTGCTCAATGTTTACTATGCGCCAAGTATTGATGACCTAACAAAGTTTTTTGATTAAGCCGCTCGTTTCTCTTTGAACCCTAACGCCCAATTCTTTACGTCTTTTGGTTCGTATCTTGGGCGCATTAACTTGCCGTCATACTTAATCCTAATCGCTTGAGGGAAGCTTGGTTGCTTGCTGATTCTGTCTCTTACTGTTACTTCATCAATACCAATATAAGTTGCAATCTGGGCGTATGACCACAAGCGGTCACTTTCTAAAAGTTGTCTAACTTTTGCCTCAACAAGCGTTTCGATTCCTTGCAAAATTGTTTCTGCTGTCATTTGATTACCCTAATGCTTCGTTAGTGTCTGAAATGGTTTCTCTTGAGTTCATAATTGCTCCAAATAAAAAACCAGCTCTAAGGCTGGCTTGGTTATTAACAAAATCTGTGGATAAGTTAGAATAAGTTTAACTCTTCGTTCTTGTTTCGTCATAAATCACCCAACAAAACTATAAAAATCGTTACCAGTCTTATCACTGGCAACAGC
>DYST01000097.1 GCA_020726325.1 Thiomicrospira cyclica
TCCTGCCCCCGCAACCAATTTGATAAATCAAGCCGTCTTAGTACGGCTTTTTTATCGTCTGAATTAAATAAAATCAACAACTTACGCTCTTTTAAGGCTTTTTGCTGTCCTATTTAGTATCTTTACAGCCTATCATTTTGTGAGTAAGAGTGCGTGGGGGGTCGCTGTTAAGTAGTTTCATTAAAAGTAAACACTCAGAATACTAGCGATTGATGCCTTATTTATTGCATAATAGCGGTTATGTTTTTTTAGTAGGCGTGTCTCATGGATTCAGTGTATTGTCCCAAAGAAGTTGAAAGTGGTGTGCAGGCGCAATGGCAAGCGGCTGATGTGTTTAAAGCAGTAGAAGATGATAGCAAAGAAAAGTTTTACTGTTTATCAATGTTCCCTTATCCTTCTGGTCGCTTGCATATGGGGCATGTGCGCAACTATACCATCGGTGATGTGATTGCGCGTTTCATGCGTATGCAGGGTAAGAATGTGTTGCAGCCTATGGGTTGGGATGCGTTTGGCTTGCCCGCCGAAAATGCTGCCATTGCGAATCAAGTTGCGCCTGCCGCTTGGACTTATAGCAATATCGATTACATGAAAAATCAGCTCAAATCTTTGGGGTTGGGCTACGACTGGTCGCGTGAATTAGCGACGTGTTCACCAGAATACTACAAGTGGGAACAGTGGTTCTTTTTGCAGCTTCTGAATAAAGGGCTGGTTTACCGTCGTTTGTCTGTGGTTAACTGGGATCCTGTTGATAATACCGTTCTAGCGAATGAGCAGGTCATCGACGGTCGTGGTTGGCGTTCGGGGGCATTGGTTGAACGTAAAGAAATTAACCAATGGTTCTTAAAAATTACCGTCTACGCTGATGAATTACTGTCTGATTTAGATACCCTTACCGAATGGCCAGATCAAGTTAAGACGATGCAGAAAAACTGGATTGGTCGCTCGCAAGGCTTAGAAATAGAATTTCCGATTGATGGTGATGCTGATGCGCGTCGTCTAAAAGTCTTTACGACTCGTCCTGATACCTTAATGGGTGTCACTTATTTAGCCATTGCTGCGGAACATCCTTTAGCGAAAGCAGCGGCAGAAAACCATCCGACATTAGCTGCCTTTATTCACGAATGTGCGCAAACAGGTACATCGGAAGCGGTTATCGAAACCATGGAGAAGAAGGGTGTTGATACAGGGATTCGCGTCCGTCATCCGATTACCAATGAGCTGGTGCCTGTGTGGGTGGCTAACTTTGTATTGATGGGCTATGGCACAGGAGCGGTGATGAGTGTCCCTGCACACGATCAGCGCGATTGGGAGTTTGCGCATCAATATGGGCTATCGGTTAAGGCTGTGATTAGTTTAGATGGTAGCGAGCCAGATGTATCAACCGAGGCAATGACTGAAAAAGGTCAGCTCATTCATTCGGGTTCGTTCGATGGCTTAACCTTCGATGATGCCTTTGATGCCATTGCTAAAGCACTCGAAATTAAAGAACTCGGCAAGAAAACGGTTAATTTCCGTTTGCGCGATTGGGGTATGTCGCGTCAGCGTTATTGGGGTTGCCCAATTCCGATTATCTATTGTCCGACTTGTGGCGCTGTGCCAGTTCCAGAGGCAGATTTACCTGTTCGTTTGCCAGAAGATGTGATTCCTGATGGTGGTGCATCAGTGCTAACTCAGTTAGAAAGTTTTACCCAGTGTACTTGTCCTAAGTGTGGCGGTGAAGCGAAACGTGAAACAGATACCTTCGACACTTTCTTTGAGTCAAGCTGGTACTATGCGCGTTATGCTTGCCCTGATAGCACAGATAAAATGTTAGATGAGCGTGCCGATCATTGGCTGCCTGTCGATCAATACATTGGTGGTATTGAACATGCTATTTTGCATTTACTCTACGCACGTTTCTTTCACAAGCTATTGCGTGATGAAGGCTTGGTTAAAACTGATGAACCTTTCAAGCGTTTGCTGACGCAAGGTATGGTAATTGCTGATACTTATTTCCGTATTGGCGTTGATGGTCGCAAACAATGGTTTAATCCTGCGGATGTTGAGCTCATTAGCGATGATAAGGGCAAGCCTATATCTGCTGTTCTTAAGTCTGATGGCGTACCTGTCGAGATTGGTGGCACGGAAAAGATGTCAAAATCAAAAAATAACGGTGTTGATCCGCAAGCCTTAATTAACCAATATGGTGCTGATACCGCACGCTTGTTTACGATGTTTGCCGCACCGCCCGAACAGTCTTTAGAATGGTCGGATGCTGGCGTAGAAGGTGCGTCGCGTTTCTTGAATCGCGTTTGGCGTTTGGTGCATGCACATGTCGAAGCTGGTGCTGTGCCTGCATTAGACTTAGCCGCATGTCGTGATGATGATAAGATTTTACGTCGCAAAACGCATGAAACCTTACAAAAAGTAACCGATGATTGGGGCCGCCGTCAGTCATTTAACACGGCGATTGCTTCGTGTATGGAGTTGTCAAACGCCTTATCACGTCAGGATACAACGACAGAACAAGGTCGTGCTGTGATGCAAGAAGGGCTAATGACCTTGGTTATGATGCTATCCCCTGTTGCGCCGCACATTACGCAAGCAATGTATGTGGCATTGGGTGGTGAAGGTTTGCTCGTTTCTGCTACTTGGCCACAGGTTGATGAGCAAGCCTTAACGCGTGAGCGCATTGAGTTAATGGTACAAGTTAATGGTAAGTTGCGTGGCAAAATTTCCGTTGAGCCAGATGCCTCACAAGACAAAGTTGAGGCAATGGCGTTGATGGATGATGGCGTACAAAAATATACCGAAGGTAAAGAAATTACTAAGGTTATCGTTGTTCCAGGGCGTTTGGTGAATATTGTTGCTCGCTAAATCCCTCTTTGTCCCCCTTTGTCAAAGGGGGATGTGATGATTCATCAAAGCCGACGTAGCCTGTTGTTGTCCTTGCCCGCTTTGCTTCTATCGGGTTGTGGTTATCAGCTGCGTGGCTTTCATGATGGTGATGAGTCGTCTTTTCCGTTTCGCCACGTGTTGATTTCTAATTCTGGTGCAGATAGTGCTGTTGTCGATGCACTCAAACGCGTACTTTTGGGGTTTGGTTGTGAGTTGGTAACAGATGATTCCAAAGCAGAACTGGAAGTTTGGTTGGGAACAAGTACTCAGCAGTCAGTGCCTTCGGCGATTGGTTCTTACGGTGAAATATCAGCGCGTCTTTATGTTTTAACGCAGCCTGTGCGTATTCGTAAAGTTGGGCAGGATTCGTCGTGGCTGGTGGATACCAGTATTCGTCGTTCACGTGAGGTAGACCAAAGCCTATTGAATTATGTTGCCCCCAATGCAAGCAGTCAGTTTTCTCAGATGGGTGCTGAACGTCCTTTAGCCATTTCACGCGAATCAGAAGAAGTATTAGTCGATATTCGAGCGCGGGTGGTCGATGCGATTGTGCGTTTGGTGCAGCGTTTAACCCCACTGGATCAATCTTCATGATGACGCCAGAACAGGCTTTATCAAGACTGTCTGGTCATAGCTTGCCAGCATTTATTTTTTGTTTTGGTGAAGAGCCACAACGCCTACTAGATACGGTTGATGCGATTGTTAGCCTCGGGGCGAGCTTGGGTTATTCTGAACGTGACTTGTTTGTGATTGAGTCCGCAGCTGATTGGGATGATGTGTTTAATGCCTATCAAGAACAGTCCTTATTTTCCAGTCAGCGTGTGATGCTCGTTCAGGTCAATACAAAGATTAGTGCAGCTCAGTCGGATCAGTTACAGAAGCTCGTCATTTCACCTAATCCTGACGTATTGCTGTTGTTACGAGCGGATGACTCCTTGTATAAAAATGAAAAAGATGCCAGAAAAGCAAAATGGGTTGAAGCTTGGGATTCTGTTGGTTGGGTGATTAACAGCAAAGCCTTGCCGCTTGCTGGGGTGCAGCGTTGGCTACAAGATCAATCGCGTATGTTAGGCATGCACTTGCAATCCGATGCTGCTGATGCGCTGGCGCATTGGTCGGAAGGTAACTTGATGTCGGCAAAGCAAAGTCTATTGCGCTGGCAATTACAGGGTTTTAAACAGATTGATGTGGCATTATTAGCGCGTGATAGCCAAGACTGGGCGCGTTATGACGTTTTCGCGTTATCCAGCGCAATTTTGGCGCAAAATGTACGTGATAGCCTGCGTGTTCTTGCGCGTCTGCAAGAAGAAGGTAAAGATGCTGTCTTGATCTTATGGGCAGTATCACGAGAAGTTCGTATTTGGACTGCGTTGATTGATGATGTCAAACATAAAAAACCTTGGTCAGCGCAACTGATTGCCATTCATCAGCTTTGGGGTGGACGTGATAAAATATTATGGCGCTTGCTTGAGCGGATACATCCGAGTTATTTGCAAAAATGGTTAGCAGATTGCTTAACCATTGATCAAGAAATTAAAGGTCAAGCCACTGGTGATGCGTGGCGTTCGTTACGTTGGCTTGTTGCCGATATGGCGAGTTGTGGAAAATTAAGTTAAGGAAAAAGGCATGAATATCATTGACTACATGAATGACCTTGGTCGTCATGCACGCGCTGCCAGTCGTGTTTTGGCTGCAGCAAGCACAGCACAAAAGAATGGTGCTTTACTGGCTATTGCCGATGCATTGGTTGCTAAAACCGAGTTTCTCGTTACTGAAAATGAAAAAGATTTAGTGGCAGGAAAGGCTAACGGCTTGGATGATGCCATGTTAGATAGGTTGCGCTTAACGCCTGCGGGCATTGCTTCGATTGCCACTGGTGTACGTCAGGTTGCAGCTTTGCCCGATCCAATTGGTGAAATTAAAGATATGGCATTTCGTCCTTCTGGTATTCAGTTGGGTAAAATGCGTGTACCTTTGGGAGTGGTGGGGATTGTTTATGAATCTCGTCCTAATGTGACTGCTGACGCTGCCGCCTTATGCTTAAAATCGGGTAATGCCACCATTTTACGTGGTGGTTCGGAGGCTATTCATTCTAATCGTGCCATTGCACAGTGTATTAGCGAAGGCTTAGCGACAACCGATTTGCCGACGACAGCGGTGCAAGTAGTCGAAACAACCGATCGTGATGCCGTTGGTCGTTTGATTGCCATGCCTGAATTTGTTGATGTCATTATCCCACGTGGTGGTAAAAGTTTGATTGCTAGAATTAGTGAAGGTGCTCGTGTGCCTGTCATTAAACATTTAGATGGTATTTGTCATACTTATGTCGATGCAACTTCTGATTTAGAATTATCGTGGAAGGTTTGCGATAATGCCAAAACACACCGCTATGGTGTTTGTAACGCGATGGAAACCTTGCTCATTGATGTTTCAGTGGCACAAGCATTTTTACCAAAAATGGCGGATATTTATCGCGCTAAAGGTGTTGAATTACGTGGTTGTGGGCGTGCATGCGCCATTACTTCAATGCACTTGGCAACAGAAGAAGATTGGTCAACAGAATACTTAGCACCCATTTTATCGATTAAAATTGTCGATGATATGGATGCGGCAATTGTACACATCAATACTTACGGCTCGCACCATACTGATGCCATTATGACACAGGACTACAATAAAGCGCGTCAGTTTTTAGCGCAGGTAGATTCGAGCTCTGTCATGGTCAATGCTTCGACCCGTTTTGCCGATGGTTTTGAATATGGACTTGGCGCAGAAATTGGTATTAGTACCGATAAGTTTCATGCCAGAGGGCCTGTTGGCTTAGAGGGCTTAAC
>DYST01000098.1 GCA_020726325.1 Thiomicrospira cyclica
TTTGCGTTTGAAAATCGAGAACATATCATTTACTCTTACTAGATTAGGTAATAATAGATGCTCAAAAGCGAAGACTCAAGGAGGAAAGTGATGTTATTGATTAAAAAAGTGGCATTTTCGTTATTGACGATGGCAATGATGCCTGTTTATGCAGCAGAAGTAGTTCAGTTTCAGTTAGATAACGGATTAACCGTGTTGGTGAAAGAAGACCATCGTGCGCCTGTGGTTACTTCTCAAGTTTGGTACAAAGTTGGTGCAAGCTATGAGCCAGATGGGATTACTGGTATTTCTCATATGCTTGAGCATTTGATGTTTAAGGGCACAGAAAAACTCAAACCTGGTGAATTGTCAAAAATCATTGCTCGTTTGGGTGGATCAGAAAATGCTTTTACCAGTCAAGATTACACTGCCTATTTTCAGAATATTGAAGCTTCACATTTGGGGCGCATGTTTGAGCTAGAAGCGCAGCGTATGGGATACCTGAAACTAGATGATGCAGAATTTCAAAAAGAGCGTCAGGTGGTCTTAGAAGAGCGTCGTATGCGGGTAGAAGATAGCCCTGAAGCGCGATTACATGAACGTTTTGAGGCGATTGCCTATACGGTTAATCCTTATCGTCGTCCTGTGATTGGTTGGCAAAAGGATATTGAGGCTTATCAATTGAGTGAATTACAGGCTTGGTATAACCAGTGGTACTCACCGAATAATGCAACCTTGGTTGTGGTCGGCGATGTTCAACCTGACGCTGTCTTTGCTTTAGCGAAAGAAAAATTCAGTAGCTTACCTGCTCGTCAAATGGGAACCCATAAAGCGAGTGAGGAATTAGTGCCAGTTGGTGAAAAACGACTGATTGTGCATGATGAAAAAGCGAAAATTCAAAGTCTGATGATGGGCTATGCTGTTCCATCATGGAAAACGAGCGCGGATAAACAAGAAGCCTACGCGCTTGAGGTGTTGGCGCATATTTTAGATGGCGGTAGCAGTGCGCGTTTAAGTAAAGAGTTGGTGCGGGCTAAGCAACTGCTCACGCTGGTTGATGCTGGCTATGATTTGTATGCACGACTTTCGACACAATTCACCCTTTCGGCGGTGACGAGCGAAGGTGTCACCTTGGCACAAGCTGAAGCTGCAATAAAAGCAACGGTTGCTAAGTTAGTAAAAGAAGGCGTGAGCGATGCTGAATTAAAACGTGTTCTGGCACAGGTTGAGTCTTCTTACGTTTTTGAACAAGATTCGATGTTTTATCAAGGCATGAAACTGGGCGAAGCAGCAACCGTTGGTATTCCTTTAGCCGAGGTTGAGGCTTATCTCGAACGCTTGCGTAGTGTTAGCGCAGAGCAAGTACGTGCTGCGGCGCAAAAGTGGTTGGTTGATGAGCGTGTAACGGTTGCTTATTTAGTACCTAAAGCAGATGTTCTTGCGCAAGGAGTCAAATAATGACACGTTTATTCATATTAGCAATGGTTGCTGTTCATAGTTTATCAGCACAAGCAGTTTTAACCATAGAACAATGGCAAACGCCTAAAGGGGCGAAAGTCTTATATGCCTACGCGCCTGAGTTGCCTATGGTTGATGTGCGCATGGTGTTCGATGCAGGTTCGGCACGCGATGGTGACAAAAAAGGGGTTGCCCATTTAACATCCGAACTGATTGGTATGGGCGATGCACAACGTGATGAAGAGGTTTTTGCTGCTGAGTCAGAAGCCTTGGGGGTGAGTTTTTCAACACAATCACTCAAAGATATGGCTCTGGTCAGCTTACGTAGTGTCACGCGCCCTGAAATTTTAACGCCTGCTTTAGCGATGATTCGCACCGCGATTAGTCAGCCACGCTTTTCAAATAAGATATTGAAGCGTGAAAAATCGAATCTGTTAACGCGGCTATTAGCAAAAAAGCAGTCTCCAGCGGCGATTGCCAGCGATCGTTTTTGGCAACGTCTTTACGGCTCGCATCCCTACGCCACGCCTGCCCAGGGATTAGAAACAACAGTCAAAGCCATAAGGGTCGCAGACTTAACAGCCTTCTATCAGCGTTATTATCTTGCCAATAACGCCACCGTTGCGATTGTGGGTGCTGTGAGTAAAGCGCAAGCGCAAGCGATTGCCGAACAATTGGCAGATGCTTTCCCAGTCGGTGACAAGGTTGCCGCTTTGCCTAAAGTGACTCAGCCAGAAACTGGTTTAGAACATATTGAATTTGCTTCGACGCAAACGCAAATTTTGTTGGGACAGCTAGGGGTGACCCGAGATGATAAGGATTATGTTGCCTTGTATTTAGCCAATCATATTTTGGGTGGTAGTGGTTTCGCTTCGCGCTTAATGGAAGAGGTGCGTGAAAAACGTGCTTTGGTGTATGGTGTTGGTTCAAGTTTATTGCCTATGCACCAAACAGGTCCTTGGTTTGTATCGCTCAAAACTGCCAATGCAAATGCAAGTGAGGCGTTAAGGGTGGTTCAAGAAACCGTTATGGGTTTGTTAAAAGACATTCCACAAACGGAATTAGATGAACATAAAGACAATATTATTGGTGGTTTTGCCTTAGAAACGGATAGCAATAAAGACATAGTTGCTTATTTAGCGATGATGGGGTTTTATGATTTGCCGAATGACTGGTTAGTAACTTTTCCCGATAAGGTTCGGGCAATCGACCGTGACACCTTAATGAAGGTCGTGCAATTCCATCTTAAGCCAGAGCGTTGGACGGGCGTTGTTTTAGGCAAGCCTGTTGCTGCTGGTGCGCCAGTGCAGACATTAACTGTTCCTGTTGTTGGAGGTCATCATTAATCCGAAGCAGAACACAAAGCAAGCTAAGGGCGTGGGGGTTGTCCGTATTATCGGTGGGCAATGGCGTGGTAGAAAGCTCCCTGTCCCTGTCAGTGAGGATTTGCGTCCGACAGGAGATCGTATTCGGGAAACGCTGTTTAACTGGTTGCAATTCGAGTGGGAAGGGAGTCAGTGGCTTGATGTTTTTGCTGGTTCTGGTGCTTTAGGATTTGAAGCCTTGTCGCGTGGTGCGTCAGAGGTCGTTATGCTTGAAAAAAGCGCGTTGGTGGCTAAACAGTTACAAGCGAATAAGCAGCTGTTAGTAGCGCAAGGCGCGACGATTATTAATACCGACGCGCAATACTGGTTAGCATCTCATGCACAACAAAAAGCCTTCGATGGTGTTTTCTTAGACCCACCTTTTCGTGATGCTGATTTAGATTTATGGTTAAAACTGCTCATTAATCAGGGTTGCTTAAAGCCAAATGCATGGTTGTATATCGAACAACCTAAGGAACGTGTGCTATCCTTGCCCTATTTGCGTGCTTATCGGCAGCAGCAGTCGGGGGGAGTGAGTTTTGGTTTATGGCAATTACAAACACCAGAAAGTGAGTTGGTATCATGACTAAGGTCGTTTATCCTGGGACTTTTGATCCAGTTACCAGCGGACATATTGATATTATCGAACGTGGTGCGCGTTTATTTGAGCGGGTTGTGGTTGCTGTTGCTGATAATGCGGGTAAGCATCCCTTGTTCAGTTTAAATGAGCGTATTGCATTAGCGCAAGCCTCTTTAGCTCACTTGCCGAATGTGCAGGTTTTGGGCTTTTCGTGTTTATTGGTTGATTTTGTTCATTCCGTTGATGCGCAAGTGATTTTACGTGGTTTGCGTGCGGTTTCTGATTTTGAATATGAATTTCAATTAGCGAGCATGAATCGTCGCTTAGATGCCCGTGTCGAAACAGTATTTTTAACCCCTGCCGAACAATATGGTTTTATTTCATCGAGTCTTGTGCGTGAAATTGCGCGTTTAGGTGGCAATATTGCTGATTTTGTACCTGATGTGGTTGCACAGGCTTTGGTTGCACGTTTTGCTGTGCCAAACCTTAAGTAAGAAGGAGGCATGATGCCGAAACTAACCTATTTAATGAGACGTGCGTTAACGTTATGGAAGCGAACGCGTATCGCGAGTGACTTTATTGCGCGTCGGTTGTTATTTCGTTTTTTTGCCTCAGTGCCAGTGTTGTCGTTACAAGAGAGCGTATTACCCAAACCAATCTGTGTTAATGCCGATACAAGACTATTGATTCTCGCGCCACACTCAGATGATGAGAGTATTGGCTGTGGTGGATTACTGGCAACCTATCCCGATCACTGTGAAGTGGTTTGCCTGACCGATGGCGCACGAGGTGATCCGAATATCCCCGCGCATCAGCTTATTGCAATGCGTGAATCTGAGCTAGCAAACTCGATGGCATTAGCTGGGGTACAAAATTTTCGTTATTTAGGCATTCCCGATCAGTCACTAACCGATGCCTACACGCGATTTTCTGATTTGTCTGTTGCTAATGTGGATATGATTTTTATCCCTAATTTTTTAGATCAGCACCCAGACCATAAGGCGGTTACTTGGTTGTTACAACGTTTGTTGCGTGAAAAGGCGCATCGGTCGAGTTTACAGATTGCCTTTTATGAAGTTTGGGGTACTTTGCCCGTTTGGAATGGCTTTGTTGATTTAGATGCTGCTTTGCGAGCAAAAAAGAAAGTGATGATTGATTGCTTTGTTTCACAAACGAAACACATTGATTATGCGCATCGCATCGATTGCTTAAATGTTTATCGTGGCATTTCGGTGGGAAAGCCAGCGGTGGAAGCCTATCTGATTTTGAGTGTCGATGACTTTTTTAACATTGTTTAAGCGATTTTGTATCCTTGCTTTGTTAGCTTAGGGGGTGTGAGTGGCAGGTATTGGCGTTGTTGGTGGTACTTTTGACCCGATTCATATCGGGCATTTGCGTTCTGCTTGGGAAGTCGCTGATGCTTTGCTGCTAAATGCGTTACAATTCGTACCCAGCAGTGTGCCTGTCCATCGTCAGCAACCTGTGGCTTCTGCCGAGCAGCGTTTAGAGATGGTGCGTTTATCCGTGCAACAGGTTCCCAATTGGTCTGTTAATGATAGTGAAGTCTGTCGTGGCGGTCCTTCTTATATGATTGATACCCTAACCCAGTTGCGTGCACAGGTTGGTGCTGATGTGCCTATTTGGTTGTTATTGGGTACGGATGCCTTTGAAGGGTTTGTCCGTTGGCATCGCTGGCAGGATATTTTGCAGTTAGGGAATCTTGCTGTAATGGTGCGAGCGGGTGTGCCGCCTGTTGGTTGTGTTGAAACACAGCGGTTGTTATTAGGCTTGCATTTGTCTGCATCTGCTAACGTTGGTCAAGTACAATTAGTGCCTGTCACCGCGCTCGGTATTTCGGCAACACAGATTCGTCAAGAGGTGAGTGAAGGTCATTCACCTCATTTTTTAGTTATGCCCGCTGTCTGTCAGTATATTCAACAGCAGGGTTTGTATCAGAGGAATAGTTAGTAATGATGGATTCACAAGCGTTAGCCAATTTGGTGGTTAAAACCCTAGAAGATAGTAAAGCAAAGTCAATTGTCTGTATGGATGTGCGCGGGTTAAGCAATGTCACTGATTTTATGGTGATTGCCACAGCAACATCGAATCGTCATGGTAAGTCATCAGCAGATAAAGTCTGGGAAGCTTCTAAAGATGCGGGCAATTTGCCTGTTGGTATGGAAGGGGAAGAGTCTGGTGAATGGGTATTGCTCGATTTGGGTGATGTGGTTGTTCATATAATGTTAGAAACAACGCGCGCGATGTATCAGTTGGAGAAGTTGTGGGATATGAAAACACGTCCTGTTTAATCCCCCCGCCTGCGGCGA
>DYST01000099.1:0-1782 GCA_020726325.1 Thiomicrospira cyclica
GGATTTCTGCATTCCCCCAATTTCACACCACCATAACCAACCTTGTGACTATAATCACAACATCTTTCGCCTATTTTGCATACAATAAAAATGTAATAACTGTTTTCAGTTTAAGCCAATCATAATCAATGCTGTATAAAAAATAGGGTGACCATCATGTTGCGCCAATTGTCTCTCATCTTATCCATCACGCTGTTTAGCGTCTGTTCAGTTTTCGCTGGGCAAATGGCTCGCGTTGTCTTCGTGACGGGTGATGTATTGCTTGAGCACAAACAACACAAGCAACAACCCGTTGTTGGTGATATCGTCCAAGAAGGCGATCTGCTCACGACGAAAGATGGTGCGCATTTACACTTAGCCACGGTCGATAATGGCTTTATTAGCCTGCGCCCTGCCAGTCAGCTACAGATTAGCAGCTACCAATACGATGCCAATCACCCAGAAAACACGCAAATCAAACTCGACTTGCACTATGGTGTCATGCGTGCGGTATCGGGTACAGGTGCGCAAGCAGCCAAACAAAACTACCGCCTTAACACCCCACTTGCTGCCATTGGTATTCGAGGTACAGACTACAGCGTCATTGCCAACACCGACTTTACCCGTGCAACCGTCATCACGGGCGGCATTGTCATGAGCAACTACTCAGAAGGCTGCGCTCAGTCTGGTGCTGGTGTCTGTGCAGGACAAGGTAGCAAAGACCTTTTTGCCAACCAAGGCAATGCCATGCTCGCCATCGAACGCGACCAACCGCTTGCGCAACGCATCGACAACCCACCTGCAAGTAGCAAACCCGATGCCATCGCGCCACCGCGCCCAGAAGAGCAAAAAAATCTCAACCAGCCAAACAACGCCATGACGCATAACCTCATACCCGTCATCGACCCAACACGTCTTAGCGATTTAGAAGCCAGACTCAAGCCGATTCCAACGCTAGAGAACAAAACGGTTGATACCGCGACAAACACCAATAACACGGTTGCCAATACTGTCGAGCAAGTGGGTCGTCAGCTTTACTGGGGCAAATGGCAACAGGTCGCCAATATGCCAGCCGAAGTCGTGATTCAAAATCTCAACCAGATGAACTTAGTCGCGCTCAACCCGCTATTTGTTATTGCTCAAGACAAAGGTAGCTTCACACTACCAGCGCAAGGACATGCCGACTTTGCCCTAACAGGTTCGCAAGCCTATTTGGTTTCGCCAGACACCAGCAAAACGCCCATCCTTGCCAGTGTCAACGATGCCAACCTAAGTATCGACTTTGCGCAAAAAACCTTCGATACTAAGCTGAATGTAGCGGGGGAAAATCTCACGATTCCCTTCTATGCACAAGGAAGCATTACCCCCGATGGTGTCATGAATGCCAGCTATCAAAACACCAATGGCGCGATTAATGGTAGTTTAGCCGGCGCAAATGCCAGCAATGCTGCCTACCTATTCCAAACCCGCCCCGATATTGCCAGCAAAGGCTATACCGCTGTCGGCGCAACGGCATGGCAAGCAACGCGCTAAGTTGTATGTTAGAATCAACAGGTAGATTGAATAGATAAGGAGTCTATCATGTTTGAAAATGATATGTTTGATACTTGGCTAGATGCTAAAAGTAAAGAAATTATCTTAAAGCTCGATAAAGAGAAACTATCGAGTGATGAAATGATTATCCTGATGCTCAAAGCGCAAACCAATCACTTCTCGCATCTAGATCAAGACTTGCGTAATGACATGCAGACGCTTAATACCAAACTCAGTGATGACATGCAGACGCTTAATACCAAACTCAGT
>DYST01000099.1:1882-5706 GCA_020726325.1 Thiomicrospira cyclica
GACGCTTAATACCAAACTCAGTGATGACATGCAGACGCTTAATACCAAACTCAGTGATGACATGCAGACGCTTAATACCAAACTCAGTAACGATATGCAGACGCTTAATACGAAACTCAGTAATGACATGCAGACGCTTAATACGAAACTCAGTAATGAAATGCAAGCGATGAATGAGCGATTAAGTAAAGAAATGTTTGACTTGCGCAAAGATATGGATAGCCGATTTGAACAAGTGGATAAGCGATTCGAACAAGTAGACAAACGATTCGAACAAGTAGACAAACGATTCGAACAAGTAGACAAACGATTTGAAGCACTGACTACGCGCATTGACCGCTTTATGATTTGGTCGTTTGCCACTAGCCTCGCTATGGGTGCAAGTGTGGTTGCTGCGATTCGTTATTTGCCAGCGGTGCAACCATAGAAAGCCCCCCGCCTTTGGCGCCCCCCTTTATTAAAAGTGGGTGTGGAATCATTCCCTCCTTTTGTAAAGGAGGGTTAGGGTGGATTTTCTTAGGGTGTGGAATCATTCCCTCCTTTTGTAAAGGAGGGTTAGGGTGGATTTTCTTAGGGTGGATTTCCAACCAATCTCACTGTCAACACAAGAGTAACTATGTCATAATGCCGCATCTTAGTTTACTCGCCAAAATGAATGTTTAGATTTGTGCCTTACCCACATCTTTTATTAAGTCTTGCCTTGCTACTCATCACGGGTATGTTGTCCTGTGCATATGCCAGTCCAGAAGGCGACTTAGATGCAGCAATCGCCCTTTGTCAGCAAGGACGCACACAAGCAGCACTTAAAGCATTCGATGCCCTCGAACAGCGTTATCACCCGCCCGAAGGGATTATGGCGCTCATTAACCATTACCGAGCCCATCAATGCCAAAACATCAACAGCACCAAAGACTGGCAAGCCCAACTCAGTATCGGTAATAATAGTAACGTCAACCAAGGCACTTACCACGACCAAATCCAACTTTCGGGACTCATTGGACAGCCTACTCTTGCCCTAGCCGACAGCAGCAAAGCCAAAGGCGACCAGTTCAAACAAATCAACCTCAGCTATCAAAAAGACAATTGGCAATGGGGTATTAACCTAAGACAATACGCCAGTTACAGCAGCTACGATACAGCGGGTGTGTATGGACGCTGGCAAGGAAAGCACGCCGCTATTGATCTATTCGCTAACACCTTGGGTGGCATTTTTTATCAGCACAGCACCACCTTGAGCCTATTTGGCCCCTTAAGCAACCCCAACTGGCAGCTTGGTGTTAAGTTTAAGCATCAACGCTACCCCAGTTTGCCCAGCTACGACAATATTGCCGTCGAGCCTTACATTCTAGCGAATTTAAGCCCATTTGCCCTATACCTATCAACCAGCGTCGATACACCCGATGCCCGTCGCCCCGGTGGAAAACGACAAAACGTCACGGGTTTAGTACAATACAGCCACCTATTAAATAATGCTGTTTTAGATGCCAACCTTTATTTAATGGCACTACGCGAAGGCCTTGTCTTCAGCGAAGGCATTTTTAACGACAAACGTCAGCAAGATTACGCATGGCTACAACTGCGCTATACCCAACCGCTAACAGCGCAAGATGCCTACTTTGTCGAAGCCAGCTACGGCGACAGCCGGGACACCATTAGCCTATACGACTATAACGCCACCCAACTCGCCATTGGCTGGCAAAGTAAATGGTGATCGTGATCTATGTTGTTGTCTTTCGTGCTAAAATAAAAAAATAAAAGAAAAGGAGCTACCATGTACCCACCAAAAGTAGACCCCATGAGCGCGACATGGGTAATTGCGGTAGATTTCAAGCTCGACCGACTCAAAACCTACTGCCAACAACAAGCAGATGCAGAAAACCTAGACTGCACCAAGTTGTTAAACAGCTATCGTACGCAAATTTTTAATACCTTTTATGGTATCGTTGGTGTTTATGACTTTAAATATAGCATGCAAAATTCTTTAGTATTTAACAACTCAACCGATGCTACCAAAGCATTCAAAGCCGTTTCCTTAGGTATCAAAAAATCTTGGATTAAATACTTCATTGAAAAGATTCATCTTTTTGAAATAGATCCCAACAGCGACGCAAGCGACCTATTAGAGCTTGAACAACCAACCACAAACAACCCAGCATGGATCACAGCAGAATTACTCGAATTCATTAATAACAACACAGAGCTACTGGAAGACTAAATGAAACCTCCACCCCAGATTGTAGATGCGGTAGGAGAAAATCCCCCCTAGCCCCCCTTCAAAAAGGGGGGGGAACTCTCCACCCACTTTAGTTAAAGGGGGTCGCCATGAGCTTGTCGAATGGCGGGAGGATTAAAAACCCCCCACCATTACTGATGAGGGTCGTTGAGGTTGCTAAAATCCACCCTAACCCTCCTTTACAAAAGGAGGGAAGGATTCCCCACCCACTTTAGTCAAAGGGGGTCGCCAAAGGCGGGGGGATTTTCCTTTGCCGCAGGCGGGGGCTTTTTAAAGGATGATATGAATAAGCGCGTACTGAAAACTAAACACTTCAATCGTTGGATGAAGAAAACAGAGTTAACAGACAAAGCCTTGTGTGATGCAGTCGATGAAATGCAGCAGGGTTTGATTGATGCTGACTTGGGCGGTAACCTGTATAAAAAGCGTGTCGGTATTGCTAATCGTGGTAAGCGTGGTGGTGTTAGAACCTTGCTGGCAACGAATTTAGGTAACAGGTGGTTTTTCCTTTTTGGTTTTGAAAAAAATGAAAAAGCAAACATTACTCTGGACGAGAAAGACTCTTTGTTATTGCTGACAAAAGAGCTTTTGCAACTATCAGAAGAATTGTTAAATGCCCGTATTGCTTTACAAAAATATGAGGAGATTTGTATATGAAGTCTGTACCCAAAAGTCGTTTGATGGAAGCAGTACATGAAACGGCACAAGACTTGTATGAAGCAGGTGCGATTGACTCATTGAAAATGAAGAAGTTCGACCTCTTGTGTCTTAAGCTCGTCGAAACTTACGATGCAGAAAAAATCAAGTCACTGCGGTGTCGATTAGAACTTAGCCAGTCTCTGTTGTCCGCTGTGCTGAACGTCAGCCTATCAACTGTGAGACAGTGGGAGCAAGGGGTTAAATCTCCTAGTGGTGCAGCGCAGAAGCTTATCAGTCTGCTAGATCGCAAAGGACTGGAAGCCTTGGCTTGAAATCCCCCCTATCTCCACCCCCTTTTGTAAAGGGGGTCGCCGCAGGCGGGGGGCTTTTTATGGGTTCGCACAAGCTAGGGGGGCTTTTCGTTCTTTGCCGCAGGCGGGGGGGAGTTTTCCAACCTAAAAGTTTACGAGAGCTTAAGTGCGATGAATCACTACTCGACACACAGCAAACCGCTAGCCAGATCACTTAGAAATAACCAGACACAAGCTGAGTCCCTGTTATGGTCAAAGCTAAAGCGCAAACAACTCTTAGGGTTAACATTCAATCGCGAAAAACCCATTGCCAACTATATTGTTGACTTCTATTGTTTTTCAAAAAATTTGGTTATTGAGCTAGATGGCTCACATCATCATCATCCCGATGCTGTAGAATATGACAACCAACGGACGAATCTACTAAACGCTTTAGGCTTAACTGTGATTCGTTTCGATAACCGACAGGTTTTAACAGACATAGATGCCGTGTTAGCCCAGATTGTAGATGCGGTGAGAAATCCCCCCTAGCCCCCCTTCAAAAAGGGGGGGAACTCTCCACCCCCTTTCGTAAAGGGGGTCGCCGCAGGCGGGGGGCTTTTCTTCCACCCCAAACACAAAATGTGCGTTGCATCACAGAA
>DYST01000100.1 GCA_020726325.1 Thiomicrospira cyclica
CCCGTAATGATTCTACCTAAGGTAGCGTTAAGTTTGCTTTCGAAGGTTTTGAGGGTCAACCATTTTTGCAACAGGGCTTGGCGGCTAAGTTCGTCGGGCTCTTCGTGGCTGAGTTTCTCCTCAATTTCTTTCTTCCACTTTTTAACCTTACGTATTTTAAAATCGTACACCGTGCCGATGCAGGCTCTGGAAATCACCTCTGGATGGGTTTCTAGTTGGATCTCTATCTTGTGCTTATCAAGCCAGTTGGGACTTATATTATAGGGAGTGGAAAGGAGTTCGCTGGCGGCTTTTCTAATGTTTTCGTCGGTATGCTGGGTGAAATATTGTTCCGAAGGCAAGGTTTCGGATTGTAATGCAGTTTGATATTCTTCCAGAAATTGCTTGTAAAGCGGATTTTCAAAAATCATTTCCTGATCAAAATGCAGCTCATCTAATATAAACTGCACCACGCTGATGCTGGTTTCGGAATCGCTCTCAGGCATTTCAATGCCACTTTGTGCCGGATTGAACATCAGCTTGCCATAGTTGAGCATCAGTCGTATCATTTCTTTCTCAAAGAGCTGTGTATCGATCTCGGGCACAACCACTTCTTGCTTGAACTGTGGTGTGGGCAATTCGGGCAATGCTTGGTCTTCGGGATGGGTTTTAAGGTGTGCCCTGCGCCTTATTTTGGCCACTTCCGAAACCAACATTTCTTCTTGAACCTGAAGTAGTTCGCTGGTCTCTCTAATAAAAAACAAGCGGTTGAGTTGCTCTGGAACCAAAGCGATGGAAGTAACAATTTCGCGCACCACGGCCGCCCTTTTAATGGGGTCGTTGCCTGCATCGGAGCTGAGCAAGTCGGCTTTGAAATGAATGAAATCGGTGGTTTGGTCTTGCAAAAATTGCAACATTTCGCTGCTGCTGTGGGTACGGGCATAGCTATCCGGATCTTCACCCTGCGGAAAAAGCACCACTCTTACGTTCATGCCCTCTTCCAAAATCATATCAATGCCTCTAAAACTGGCTTTGATACCTGCCGCATCCCCATCGTAAAGGATGGTAATATTGGGAGTATAACGTTTAATAAGTTTTATTTGCCCTGTGGTTAATGAAGTCCCACTGCTGCTCACCACATTTTCGATGCCCGATTGAAAAAGCGATATCACATCGGTATAACCCTCCACCAAAAAACAATTGTCGTGCTTTAGGATGGCATTTTTTGCGGTGAAAAGTCCAAAAAGCACATTGCTTTTATCGTAAATGGGCGATTCAGGACTGTTAACATACTTGGGCTTGTTCTTATCAGAAGTGAGGATGCGTCCACCAAATCCAATGGTTCTACCCGATACGCTATGGATGGGAAACATCACCCGTTGTCGAAATCGGTCGTACAGTTGACCGTTATCCTTCTCAATGCTAAGACCTGTCTTTAGCAACAATTCTTTGGAATATCCAGCGGCCAAGGCTGCACTGCTCAGCGCATCCCAACTTTCGGGCGAATATCCCAACTGAAAGATTTTTATCACTTCCGGACGGAAGCCTCTTTCGTTGAAATAGCTCAATGCCACGGCTTGTCCTTCAGGGCTTTGATGCAATTGTTCGGTAAAAAAGCGAGCGGCAAACTGAGTCACCGACATCAAACTTTCGCGTTCAGTTTCGGCCTGTATTTGTTCTTGACTTTGCGCTTCTTCTTCTATTTCGATGTTGTACTTTTTAGCCAAGTAATGCACCGCTTGTGGAAAAGTGAGGTGTTCGTGTTTCATCACAAAATCTACCGAACTTCCAGCCTCTCCACAGCCGAAACATTTAAAAATTCCTTTGGCAGGCGAAACGGTAAAACTTGGGGTTTTCTCGTTGTGAAAAGGGCAATTTCCAATCTGGTTGACACCCCGTTTTTTAAGGTGCACAAAATCGCCCACCACCTCTTCGATGCGAGCGGTGTCGAGCACTTGTTGTATGGTATGCCGAGGTATCAATGCAAAATGAAATAGGGTTTATAAAATAAAGCGGACGTAATTTCCCAAGGGGAGATTGTACCCTGTTTGGCCTTCGATAAAGGTTTCGCCAAACCATTTCTCACGGGGTTCAAACCACGACATCACCAGGTTATTGGCGATGATGGGCGAATAACCAAGGGAGTAAAGATTAAGCACAAAAAAACTGTTTTTGGGTTGCAAAAGCTTGGTGCAAAGTTCCAAAAGCGGATTGATGCCTTCGTCGAGAATCCAACGTTCGCCACCAGGGCCACGGCCATAAGCGGGAGGATCGAGGATAATACCATCGTATAGAGCGCCTCGTTTTACCTCGCGGCTAAGAAATTTAAGAGCATCGTCCACTATCCATCGAATGTTGTCCAATTCGCTGATTTCCATATTTTCTCGTCCCCAATTGATCATTTGCTTTACGGCATCCAGATGAGTTACTTGCGCTCCTGCGGCTCTTGCAGCAAGACTAGCTCCTCCAGTATAAGCAAAGGCATTGAGCACCTTGGGCTGAGCCTTTAATTTTTTGATTTGATGGTAAATGAAAAACCAATTTTCTACCTGTTCAGGAAAAACACCCACATGACCAAAACTGGTGAGGGCGAGTTTGAGTTTAAAATTTCCTTGGGGCAAAGGCATTTGTACCACCCAGTTTTCGGGCATTTTTTTTAATAAAGTCCAGCTTCCATTGCCCGACTCAGCATTGCGATGGGAGGTTTTTTGAGCTTCCCGCTTGTAGTGGGCATGAGCCATTTCAAACCATTTGTGGCTGTCGAGTTTGGGTTTCCAAATGGCTTGCGATTCGGGACGTATTAGGATATAATTGCCAAAACGTTCGATTTTTTCAAAATTTCCACTATCAATAAGCTGGTAATCAGCTATTTTAATGGCTTCGGACTGGTACATTTGCTAATCGGTTTTAGGTAAGTTTACAAAAGTACAAAGATAGGGATTCGTGGTAAATGAGGGAAGAGTATTTTGAAGATAAAAACTAAAAGTGAAAAACTAAAAGGGAAAAGTTGAATTGAGCAGATCTCCTTTAGTTCCGATAGTTATCGGAAGGGAAAAGCTGCGAAAGTTTTAATTTTGTCATTAACTACCTTATTCCAACTTTTTTTGGCATTCAGGGCATAGTTTGAGTTGAACTCTGTCGATGGTTCTAATGGTTTCGGCAGCATCTTCCATGACGCAATTGTGTGATGGACAGTGGTCAAGTCCTTGATTATGTCCTAGTTCATGCATGCTTATTTTATTAAGTCGATCTTTAAATCTTTTTTCAGATGGAGTCTTTAATCTATAGGTGGAGATAATGGACGCCACTCCGGGTCTATAGCCCAGTCCAAATACGCCCCAATCTTGGTATTTCGATTCGGGTTTTTTAACGATTTTGAGTTTAAA
Source organism: Thiomicrospira cyclica (assembly GCA_020726325.1). Taxonomy (GTDB): domain Bacteria; phylum Pseudomonadota; class Gammaproteobacteria; order Thiomicrospirales; family Thiomicrospiraceae. The sequence continues at coordinate 3,366 of DYST01000100.1, forward strand.
GTTTTCGTACTTAGTAGTCGAAATATCTTTTACAGTAAGTCCAATGATATAATCGAAGGATTTTGGCTTGTGTTTTTTTAAATCGCGCAGCAGCGAATCGCCACGGTAGCGCGGACTTTTAGTTTGAACAAACGCTGTTTTTGGGAGTGAGCGACCGGGTAAAACCTCGGCTTTAAAACCATAAACTTTACGGATATTTTGAGCCACTTGTTGAGCCCATTCTTTGGGAAAATCGCCATAAGGTTGTATGGCTACATGGATTTCATGGGGAGCTTTATGTTTATCCAAGGGACCACAAGCGATGATGGATATTAAAATGAAAAGCAATAACACAATTCGACGCGTCATAATTAAAGATTTTAGGTTAATCATTTTTAGAAACTCCCTCAAACATGTTTTGAATACGGTGTTTGAAATCGGAGAGTTGATCGTCGGTAAAGTGAAGATGGGTTACGAAACGCACCAAATCTTTGCCAAAGGTAACCGCTTGTATTCCTTTTGCATTCAGTGTATTAACAAAATATACAGCAGTTAAGGGTGGGTTAAGACGGACGATGACGATATTGGTTTCGATGGGAAAGATTTCTTGAACATAGGGTTTGTCTTTTAGAATTTCCCCAATTTCTTTGGCTCTAAGGTGGTCTTGGCGCAACCGATCCACATGATGATCGAGGGCATAAATGCCCGCTGCGGCCAAGAACCCCGCCTGACGCCAACCTCCTCCCATGGCTTTTCTAAAGCGTCGGGCTTGGTGGATAAGATTTTCGGTTCCAATGAGTACCGAACCCACTGGGCATCCCAATCCTTTGGAAAGGCAAATGGAAATGGAATCGAAGGCTTTGCCATAGTCTGCTGGACGCTGTGGCGTTTCTACCAAAGCATTGAAAAGGCGCGCTCCATCGAGATGGAGTTTTAGGTTTTGCTGTTGGCAAAGGCTCTGAATTTCGAGAATGTCTTCAAAAGCATACAAACTTCCGCCGCCTTTATTCATGGTATTTTCGAGGGAAACCAATCGGGTTACAGGTTGGTGAATGTCCAAGGGATTGTTGATGGCTTCGGCTATTTGCCATGCTTTGAGGCGTCCTCGATCGCCTTGTAAAGTGCGCACGGAGCTTTGGGCATTCATGGCAATTCCGCCTCCTTCGTAAAGATAAACGTGCGATAGCGCATCGCAAATCACTTCACTTCCTGCACTGCAATGGGTGCGAATGGCCAACTGATTGGAAAGGGTTCCGGAACTCACGAAAAGAGCAGCTTGCATCCCAAAAAGTTCGGCTACTTTTTTTTCCAACGCATTCACTGTGGGGTCGTCACCAAATACATCATCGCCCACTTGGGCATGCATCATGGCTTGTAGCATTTCGGGAGTGGGTCGGGTGATGGTGTCGCTGCGTAGATCGATTTTGGTTTGGGTATTCATGGGATAAAATGTGTTTTAGAATTGATTTCAAAAATACAAATTGATGCAATGCTTTGGATTAAGAAAATAAAGAAAAAAAGGCGCTTCTTTACGACAAAAAATTAAATCATAATTATCACTTAATCAATGATAAAAACAATTATAAACGGTTTCAAACGAATGCTAAACGAACTCAATTATTTATGAGCCGAGTCGGGTTTTGGGTTGAATATACTTTTGCCTCATCAAATCAATCGAAACAAAACGGTTGAAGCGACAGAAGAAATTTTTTAAAAATCAATAACCTCAAAAACTCAATGTTATGAAAAGCTTACGCAACACAGTACACCTGATTGGCCGTTTGGGCAACGATCCTGAAATCAATGAATTTAAAAATGGGATGCGCAAGGCAACCTTCACCCTCGCCACCAGCGACAGTTACAAAAACAAAGAAGGTGAAAAAGTAGAAAACACCCAATGGCATCGCTTGGTAGTATGGGGACCCAAAGTAAAGGTGGTAGAAAACTACTTGAAAAAGGGACAAGAAATCTGCATCGAAGGGAGCCTTACCTACAACCAGTGGGAAGATAAAGAAGGCACCAAGCATTATACCACCGAAGTAGTAGTGAACGACCTCCTCATGTTGGGTGGAAAGAAATAGATAGCTCCAACTACTAAACCATCTCAAGGCGAATCTTTAATTCTAAGGGTTCGCCTTGGGTTTTCATCGAAGATCATACATCATAATTGAATGAGTCTTAAAAGTAATTATACGATGGAATTATGTTATTTCTAAGTGATTTCTGAACGATTGCGTTGACTTCAATAATGTAAAATG
>DYST01000101.1 GCA_020726325.1 Thiomicrospira cyclica
TAAAATACTCATTGTTTTTCTCCTGCCAAGCGCACCGCTGTTTTTGTCGCGGTTTCCAAATCATTTTCTGCGACAATATTTAAGCCAGAAGCTGCCAACATTTCACGCCCCATCTGTGCATTAGTACCTTCCAAACGCACCACTACAGGTAGCGTCAAGCCAACTTCTTTGACTGCTTGTAAAATACCGTCAGCAATTAAATCGCAACGCACGATGCCGCCAAAAATATTGACCAAAATAGCTTTCACTTCCGATGACGACACAATCAGCTTAAAGGCAGCTGCAACACGCTCTGGTGTTGTACCACCGCCGACATCTAAAAAGTTAGCTGGCTTACCACCATGCAGCTTGATCAAATCCATGGTTGCCATGGCCAAGCCAGCACCATTGACCATACAGCCAATATCGCCATCGAGCGCGATATAGTTTAATGCCCACTTAGCCGCTTCCACTTCGCGCATGTCTTCTTGTGACCAATCACGCGCTTCGTCTAATGCTTTTTGACGGTAAAGCGCGTTGTCATCAATCTGGATTTTGCAGTCTAACGCCAACCAAGCGTTATCTGCTGTCCAGACAAGTGGGTTGATTTCTAACATCATCGCATCACAATTTTGCGCCATCTCGTACAGACGCTTCACCAAATCGGCAAAGCCTTTCATCTGCTCTGCTGACAACTTCATGCCAAAAGCTAAAGTGCGTGCCACAAAAGGTTGCAAACCAGCACCAAAAGGCACAAACACACTAATTACTTGTTCTGGATGATGTTCGGCGACTTCTTCGATGTCCATGCCACCCGCAGCCGATCCAACAAAAGCAAAGCCTTTACGCGCCCGATCGAGCGTTAAACTCAAATACAACTCTTTCGCAATCGCACAACCCGACTCAATCAAAATCGAGGTAACAGGCAAGCCCTCCGCCCCTGTCTGAATGGTCACCAATTGCGACCCCATCAAACGCATGGTTTCAGCTTTGACTTCATCAACTGTGTTGACCAACTTCACGCCGCCCGCTTTACCGCGCGCGCCAGCATGAATCTGTGCTTTCACAACCCAAGGTGCATCACCTAAAGGCGCTAAGACTTCTGCTGTAATCTCAGACGCTTCACGCACCAGCACACCATTGGCAACAGGCACACCTGCATTTCTTAATAATTCTTTGGCTTGATATTCATGTAAATTCATGGCTTAACTTCTTCCTAAGCAATACGCTCAACTTCTAAAATAATTTCTTGACCTGCCAACGGATGACTAAAATCCATCTTTACTCGATCTGACTCAATCACCAACACACGCGCAGCAACCGTATCCCCGTTGGGCAAATTGAATTCAACAATATCATTCACATTTGGCACAATATCTCCCAAATCAGCACGATCTAACCAATGAATTTGTGTCGGGTCGGGATAACCAAAAGCTTCTTCTGGTGAAAGCAACCAAACCTGTTTTTCAGATGCAGATAAAGCAAGAATACGCGACTCTAATGCAGGCAACCATTGACCATCACCGACGGTAAAATCCATGGTTTCATCATTTTCGGTTTGATCGATTAAAGTGCCATCGCTTAAACAGAGCGTAAATTTTATTTGAATCATATTTAATTAACCGTTGTTGACGCTTCTGCTACAAATACTGGCACTTCCGTAACAGGCTCTGGAATAACGAGATAATGCTGACTTAAAATCGCAGCCAACTCGGTGGGCTTACGATAAGGATCAGAGAGTTCAACACGCGCCAAATCACCAGTTAACCCATTAACTAAAGTATCACTGATTAACTGGCGCACCGATGCCACTTCATCACCGACGAGTTCTCCTAAATCAGGATTCCAATACAGCAAAGCGGCTGGTTGCTCGGATGTTGGTAGTGGCACTAATTCCATCCTGATCCATGTTTGTACCATCACACACCTCTATTAATCAATAAAAACGTACAGTATAACGTCAAACGAGCTGCCCTGTCAGGGTCAAGATTTGATAAAATGAGAAATATGAATACACATAATCACCCCAACTTTCCACCCAATGCCCACATTATTGTCGGCATGTCGGGTGGTGTCGATTCTTCTGTGACCGCTTTGTTGCTACAACAACAGGGCTATCAGGTCGAAGGCTTATTTATGAAAAACTGGGAAGGCGATGATACCGATGATTATTGCCCTGCCCGTCAAGATATGCTCGATGCACAACAAGTGTGCAACAAGCTCGGTATTCCCTTGCACATTCGTAATTTTTCTAAACAATACTGGGATGGCGTTTTTGCCCATTTTTTAGCTGAATATGAAGCAGGCCGCACCCCTAACCCCGATATTTTGTGCAATAAAGAAATTAAATTTAAGGCTTTTTTAGATGAAGCCTTAGCTTTGGGTGCAGCTGGCATTGCGACTGGACATTATGCACGCATTGGTCATCAGGATGGACATTTTCAGCTGTTAACAGGGCGAGATAAAAATAAAGATCAGAGCTATTTCTTATATACACTCAAACAGCATCAACTATCGCACGCGCTCTTCCCCATTGGCAAATTGGAAAAGCCTGCTGTTCGTGCTTTAGCCGAAGAACACGGTTTTATTACGCACGACAAAAAAGATAGTACAGGAATCTGTTTTATTGGTGAGCGCAATTTTAAGGATTTTTTACAAAGCTATCTTGCGCAACAACAATCGGGGGATATGGTCACAGCAGAAGGTAAGCTTGTCGGCAAACATAGTGGACTCGCCTACTACACCTTAGGGCAACGCAAAGGCTTAGGCATTGGTGGTGGTCATGGGAACGAAGATGATGCTTGGTTTGTTGCCGATAAAGATATGGCAAACAATCGCTTGATCGTGGTGCAAGGTCACAATCATCCAGCCATGCTCAAATCGAGCCTTAACGCTCACAATTGTGATTGGTGCGATATCGCCCCCAAGCTTGGCGACAAGCTCACCGCTAAAGTGCGCTATCGCCAACAATCACAACCTTGTACCCTTACTGCAATTGACGATAATTCCCTATCTTTAACCTTTGACACGCCACAACGTGCGGTCACGCCAGGGCAGTCTGTCGTCCTTTACGATGGCGACAACTGCCTAGGTGGCGCAATTATTAACGAGGCATTCGCATGAGTCATTACACAGATCAAGACCGCGTTATTGCCTTTGCTGGCATTTATCAAGCGGCAAGTCTTGTTCATCAGTTAGCAACCCAAGGACAAGCAGACACCAGTGCATTAACAGCAACACTCAATAGTTTATTTGTTGAAAACCCACCCAATACACTCAGTGTTTTTACCGATATGGATGGCATTAAACTTGGCTTGCGTGCGCTGCGTATTCAAATGGGTAATCCTGAAGCACTTGGTGAAAAGCGTAATATGCAAATCACGCAATATGTTATTGGTATGATTGTGCTCGAAACCAATCTGAAAAAAGACAAGGAAACAGAAGAAACGCTCTTTCGCCGCCTTGCAACGCCACAAGCACAAAGTAAGCACTTTGGCTTATTGCACGATAATACCGCCGCAGGACTGGCACTGATTTATAGCGAAACCTTGTCGCGTATGCGTCCTAAGATTTTAGTACAAGGTGCGCACGGACATTTAACACAACCACTTGTTGCCAATCGCATCCGTGCCTGCTTACTTGCAGGCGTACGTGCAGCACGCTTATGGCGACAAACGGGTGGTTCTCGCTGGCAACTGCTCTTTACTCGCGGACGTTATTTAGAGGCAATTGACCAAACACTTGCACAGCATCGCGAACAAGATCGCCAAGACATACACTAGTTCGCCATCATATCAATAAAAAAACAGCGCCACTTAGGCGCTGTTTTCATAATCATATCAGAATGATTAAGCTAATTTGAAATCATGCTTTGCTTCTAAAGCAGCGATACGCTCTTCTAATGGTGGATGGGTATGAAACAACATACTCAAACTACCTGCACTACTGATACCAAAGGCTGCCATCTGATCAGGCAACTGACCTGGTTGCATCATTGATAAGCGACGCAATGCTGCTGCCATTTTTTGTGGGCTCGATAAGAAAGCACCACCTTCATCGGCATGAAACTCGCGCTTACGGCTAAACCAAGCAGTAACCATACTCGCAAGGATACCCAGTAAGATGTTCAGCACTAAATCAGCAACGATAAAGACCCAGCTTGTACCACCTTCTTCATCTTCATCCGACTTAAAGAACTGATCCACGAAGTTAGCAATAATCTTAGCAAAGAAAATCACAAAGGCATTCAATACGCCTTGCAACAATGCCATGGTTACCATGTCACCGTTGCTGATATGAGCAACTTCATGACCTAAAACAGCTTCAACTTCGTCTTGCGTCATGTTTTCCAACAGACCCGTTGAAACAGCAACCAAGGCATTGTTTTTACTCATACCTGTCGCAAAAGCATTTGGCTCTGGACTTTCGTACATTGCCACTTCTGGCATACCAATACCCGCTTTTTGCGCCTGACGACGCACAGTATCGACCAACCAACGCTCAGTTGGCGTCGATGGATTTTCGATAACCACCGCACCAACAGATTTTTTTGCCATCCACTTTGACATCGCCAAAGAGATAAATGAACCAACAAAACCCCACACTAAAGCAAAAATAGCCAAACTGCCGAGGTTCATGCCACCATGACCATCACGCAGATTGCCCACCCCTAATAGGTTAAGAATCAACATGGCGACCGCAATCACCAATACGTTGGTTAATAAAAATAAGAAAATACGCATACCCACGGTAATATAACTCCTTCGTTAAGATATCAATGCACAGTCACTACTATAAGGATTCTTTATGACCTTTTCAAGAACAGACAGCCATAATAATCAAAATGAGCAGTAATAATCAAAATGAGCAGTAATAAAATTCAAAGTGCATGTTCTTCTGTGAGGCTACTTGCTTCTATTAACATTGACTAGCACAAAAAAATCATGAAACACAAATCCTGTCATAACCTTTAGTAGGGCAATCGCATTAAAAACATCTTGACAAATCGATTCTAAAGGTGTTTCATGCCCTTTTGGGCAGCAATATGCATCACTACCAACAAAGTGCATCAATCGTAGCGTATTTTGACTCCATTCCAGACCCACGCATGAATCGCCGAAAGCGGCACAAGCTCAGTGATATTTTTTTTATTACACTCTGTGCGGTTATTTGTGGTGCGGATACATGGGTATCCATAGAAGCATTCGGAAATTGTAAGAAGAAATGGTTTACCTTAGCTAAGGTTTTATAGCCGTTGTAAGGCTTTGTTATCGTCCTGTAAACTTCCCTTATTTTGTCGGGGGTGGTTTGTGTGGCAAAGTTATTTTTAGGCTTTGGTGTAAATACGTCATTTGATAGATCACGAGCGGGGTTGCTTTCTAACTTGCCAGTAGACACCGCATAGCGCAAACACTGATTTAAGATGCTTTTAACCTTATCGCGGATTTCTAGCTTTCCTTGTTCTTCAATTTTGGTTATCGGTGAATAGCAGTAGGTTAGCAGTGGTAACTTTGTCCGT
>DYST01000102.1:0-1481 GCA_020726325.1 Thiomicrospira cyclica
CCTAGCGTTGTTAGGCGGCACTGAAAAAACGATTGGTAAAATAGCAGATAAATTTAATTGTTGACGCGCTTGCCATAACTCGTAATTATCTTGCATCGCTAACCAACTTTCTGGTGTTCGCCCAAGTGCCTTTAACAACAAAACCACCCCGCAGGGTGGTCTTTTAAGCTTCATTGACCCAGTATAAACTAAGTTAAACCAACAAACGATTCACCCTTGCCACAAAAGCAGCAGGATCAGTTGGTAAGCTACCATCAGCAACACGTGCCTGATCTAACAAGAACAGTGCCCAATCGCTAAACTTATCGCCCTCTGCAGCAGACAAACGATTAATAATCGCATGATCAATGTTCACTTCAAGTACAGGCTTGCTTTCTGGTACTGCCTGTCCCAACTGTGCCATAATTTTCGCCATATGCGGAGCCATATCACTATTACCCAACACCAAACAGGCTGGAGAATCGACCAAACGCGCCGATGCCTTAACATCAGCAACTTGCTCGCTTAATGCTTCTTTCAGACGTTTTAATACGTCTTCTTGCGCTTCGCTCACTTCTGGTTTTTCATCACCCATGATTTCTGACAAATCTGTGCGGTTAATTGCTTTTAATGACTTACCATCAAACTCGGTTAAGTTCTGAACCACCCATTCATCGACACGGTCAGTCAGTAACAAGACTTCCCAGCCCTTCTTACGGAAGACTTCGAGCTGTGGACTACCCTTAGCAGCAGTTAAGGTTTCAGCCGTTAAGAAATAAATATCTTTTTGACCTTCTGGCATACGCGCGATGTAATCAGCTAAAGATACTGATTGCGTCTCTAACTGGCTAGTCGATGTAAAGCGTAACAAACCAGCAATCTTTTCGCGGTTTGCATGATCGTCAATCACACCTTCTTTTAATACCTGACCGAATGCACCCCAGAATTTCGCATATTTTTCCGCATCGTCTTTACCCATATGTGCGAGGTGATCTAACAAACGCTTAACTGTTGCTGCACGAATCTTATCGACAACGGCATTACTTTGTAGAATTTCACGCGATACGTTTAACGGCAAATCGGCAGAATCGACAACACCTCGCACAAAGCGTAACCAGGATGGCAATAACTGTTCTGCATCGTCCATAATAAACACACGCTTGACGAACAATTTCACGCCATAACGACGATCCCGATCCCACATATCAAACGGTGCTTGCTCTGGTACATATAATAAGGTGGTGTATTCTAAGTTCCCTTCAACTTTATTGTGGATATGCGTTAATGGCTTGTTCCAATCATGACTGACCGACTTATAAAAAGCTTCGTACTCTTCTTCTGTCACTTCCGACTTAGGACGTTGCCATAATGCGGTTGCATCATTGACCTGTTCCCATTCTGCTTGTGTTGCGACAACACTCTCGTCACCTTCGCCAGCTGGCGTTGCTGGTTTTGGCAACATAATCGGGAAAGCAATGTGTTCTGAGTATTTCTTCAGAATC
>DYST01000102.1:1581-5438 GCA_020726325.1 Thiomicrospira cyclica
TGGTTTTGGCAACATAATCGGGAAAGCAATGTGTTCTGAGTATTTCTTCAGAATCGAGCGCAACTTCCAGCTATCGCTAAATTCTTTGCTGTCATCTTTTAGCGTCAGGATAATTTCTGTACCACGACGGTCGATATTGGCAGGTGCAATGGTGTATTCTCCCTCGCCTGTTGACTGCCAAGTCACCCCTTCATCGCTTGCCATGCCTGCATGACGCGTATTAACCGTAACAGAACTTGCCACCATAAATGCCGAATAAAAGCCCACGCCAAATTGACCAATGAGGTTAGCATCTTTTTTCTGCGCACTTTCCATTGCTTCCATAAAACGCTTAGTGCCCGAGCTGGCAATCGTGCCAAGGTTCTGTACCACTTCTTCTTTGCTCATACCGACACCGTTATCACGGATGGTCAGTATGCCAGCGTCTTTATCAAAGTCGATTTCGATACGCAAATTACTATCATCAGCCACAAGACTGTCATCTTGCACCGATAAAAAACGTAATTTGTCTAAGGCATCAGAGGCATTGGAAACCAACTCACGCACAAAAATTTCTTTATTTGAATAGAGTGCATGAATCATCAGTTGTAATAGTTGTTTAACTTCAGTTTGAAAACCATATGTTTCGGTCGTGTGCATGTTTGCTCCTTGAAAGTAAATCAGCTGAGGGTTTGTTTATTGCCTTTAGGCAACACTGGTTTAGTTATTGGGATGTGAGCAGGATTTTTCAAGGTGAATCGTGAAGGAAGTTTGTGGATGGTCGAGAGTTAAGCAAATTATTTACAGCACAGCGTCAATTTAGTAACCGACATACGACATAAGATATCATCAGTGTGGGAAGAACAATTTTAACAGTATCGCTCCAACACCTGCGGATAGAATCCCCATCATGAGACGAATATTTTTGAACTCTGCTTCATTGCGAATTGCCGAATCTCGCACTGCCATTGATACCGCCTGCACTTCATTGCGCATACCAATCTCTAGCTGCTGCATATCTTTTCGCAAATCATTGATGTCTGTTTTAAGTTCAGAGCGAGACACATAGTCAGCATCTTTATAAAGTTGCTCCATTGATTTAACCTGTGCGCGAGTCAGTGCTTCTGCTTGTTTTTCTTCAAAGCCAGCATCTCGCAGTGTCTTGTTAAACTCAAAAGAGTCAAATGCAATACTACCCATAACCTACTCCTAAAATCTATGTCCGAATTATATCATTAATTTTTTAACGCCAGTTAAAGACCACTAAAGACCGCCAATAACCTTAATAATCTAATGATCTTGGAAAGAAAGGTTGCCTATAATTTATTAAGTCATCTCAGGTTGCAAATTCACAGCGCATTCGCTACCCTTAACGGATTATCGTCAGCCAGGAAGCCGTCATGCGTTACATTAAAACCTTTTCTCAAATTCGCCTCACCGACTTAGCCCTTGTTGGTGGTAAAAATGCATCCCTAGGGGAAATGTTTCAACAACTTAGTGCTCAAGGCTTACGGATTCCCAACGGCTTTGCCATTACTGCCGATGGTTATTGGACTTTCTTGAATTACAACAACTTAACAGATAAAATCCAAGCATTGCTCGATGATTTGCCAGCAAATGATTTAGAAAAATTGGCACAAACAGGACAAACCATTCGCAGTCTGATTATTAACGGACAAATGCCGCCCGAACTCAAAGAAGAGATTACTCAAGCCTATACCGACTTAGAGGGCGAATATCACGGCATGGTCGAAACCGCCATTCGCTCGTCAGCAACAGCAGAAGACTTACCGGGAGCCTCTTTTGCTGGTCAACAAGAGACTTATTTAAATATTTCTGGTGCGCGCAATATCATCCACACCGCAAAACGCGTCTTTGCCAGCTTGTTTACCAATCGCGCGATTTCTTACCGTGTCGATAAAGGTTTTGCCCACACCAAAGTAGCCTTATCTGTTACCGTGCAAAAAATGGTTCGTGCCGATAAAGGCGTTTCTGGGGTGATGTTTACCCTCGATACAGAATCGGGTTTTCGTGATGTGGTGCTCATTAATGCCGCTTACGGTTTGGGTGAAAACGTCGTACAAGGTGCGGTCAATCCCGATGAGTACCTCGTGCATAAACCAACACTGGCGGCTGGCTTTGCCCCGATTCTTAAACGTCAGTTAGGCGAAAAAGCCTTACGCATGGTTTATAGTGACGATGCTTTTGCTGGCAACTCAACCAAAAACATTAAGGTATCACGTAAAGACCGCCTACAATTTGCCTTGCGTGACGATGAAGTATTAACCCTTGCCCGTCAAGCAATGATCATCGAAACCCATTACAGCGGCTTACATGGTCGCCAAATGCCGATGGATATCGAATGGGCGCGTGATGGACTCGATGGTGAGCTTTATATTTTACAAGCTCGTCCCGAAACGGTTCATGCCGAAAAAGTAGCAGCAGCGGTGAGTGAACGCTACCAGCTAGGCGATGCCACGCAAGCCGAAATTCTTGCCACAGGTCGCAGTATCGGTGCAAAAATTGCGACAGGAAAAGCGAAAATCATTGACTCTCCAGCGCAAATTGGTCGCATTCAAGCGGGTGATGTCCTCGTGACAGACATGACTGACCCTGATTGGGAACCGATCATGAAAATTGCCAGTGCGATTGTCACCAATCGTGGTGGTCGCACCTGTCATGCCGCCATTATTGCTAGGGAGCTTGGTATTCCTGCTGTGGTTGGTACACAAAATGGCGCACTGACCATTCCTGATGGTGAAATGGTCACCGTATCCTGTTCACAAGGCGATAGCGGCATCATCTATCGTGGTGAAGTCCCTTTTAACATTAACACTGAAATCTTTCCTGAGAGCATAGATACGCGCACTGGTATTATGGTCAACGTCGCTAACCCAGAACTGGCTTTTATTCATGCTGCCATGCCAGTTAAAGGCGTTGGGCTTGCCCGTTTAGAGTTTATTATTAACCACGCCATTCGCATTCACCCGCGCGCGTTGCTCGAATACGATACCCTTGGTAAAAAGCTGCAAAAGCAGATTGATGAACTCATTGCAGGCTATGCTAGCCCACGCGATTTCTTTATCGAACGCTTAGCAGAAGGTGTCGGTGCAATTGCCGCCGCCTTCTATCCACGGCAAGTGATTGTGCGCCTGTCAGATTTTAAGTCGAATGAATATGCTGCCCTTATTGGCGGTGCGCAGTTTGAACCGCACGAAGAAAACCCGATGATTGGACTACGTGGTGCGGCGCGTTATTTTGATCCGCGTTTCCGCGAGTCTTTTGCCATGGAATGCGCAGCACTCAAAAAAGTGCGCGAACAAATGGGTCTTACCAATGTGTCACTGATGATTCCTTTCGTACGCACTGTTCCAGAGGCTCAGCTAACCTTAGGCTTAATGGCGCGTTATGGTTTAGTGCGTGGTGAAAACGACCTTAAGGTCTACCTGATGTGCGAAATTCCAGCCAACGCCCTGTTAGCGGATGACTTTTTGCCGCTGTTTGATGGTTTCTCGATTGGCTCTAACGACCTCACACAACTTACGCTAGGCGTTGATCGTGATTCGGGCTTATTATCGGGCTATGATGAGCGCAACCCAGCCGTTACAGTACTTATGGATATGGCAATTGATGCCTGCCATCGTCATGGTAAATACATCGGTATTTGTGGTCAAGCACCGAGTGACTTCCCAGAAATCACCCAGCACTTGGTCGAAAAAGGCATTACCAGCCTATCGTTAAATCCTGACAGCGTGGCGGAGATGTTGGCGGTGGTCAGTAAGACGGAAGCGGAATTAAAAAGCTAATAAAAAGGTCACACAGTCATCACGATGCTGGACAGAGCAATATGAACAAAGCAAATTCGATCAAAGTTATCG
>DYST01000103.1:0-4194 GCA_020726325.1 Thiomicrospira cyclica
CCATCACGGTTGCCACCGTAGCCACCGCCATCACGACGACCAGCACCGTAGCCACCGCGACCGCCATCACGACCACCGAAACCACGTGTTTCTTGTGGCTTGAAGCGTGCTTCTAGGCCTTCTAAAGCTGTGATGTCAATTTTTTTGTTCATCAATTTTTCAATGCGACCAAGCGATTGTACATCCATACGACTAACAAAAGAGATTGCAGCACCGTTACGACCAGCACGACCTGTACGACCAATACGGTGTACATAATCTTCTGCAAATTTAGGCATGTCGAAGTTGAATACGTGCGTGATACCCGGTACATCAATACCACGCGAAGCGACATCGGTAGCAACCAAAATTTGTGTTTCGCCGTTACGCATGCGTTGAATCATTTTAGTACGCTGACGTTGAACCATATCACCATGTAATGGATCAGCAGAGAAACCCGCATCACGCAAGCCCATTGCTAATTCTTCAGCATCACGCTTCGTTGCAGTAAAGACAACAGCTTGACCTAATTCAGGCAAATTTAACCAATGTTGCAACATGGTACGCTTATGCTCTAAGCCGTCAGCATAATGTGCTTGCTGAATAATCGTTTCATGACTTGGTTTTGTTGCCGCAACTTGTAACCATTCTGGTTCGTTTAATAACTTAGCTGCGAATGATTTAACGCTATCATCAAAGGTTGCCGAGAAGCAGATTGTTTGGTGGTTCTTAGGTAGCTTATTTCCGATGGCTTGTACATCTTCAGAGAAGCCCATGTCTAACATGCGATCTGCTTCGTCTAGGATGAACATTTCAACACGACTCAAGTCTACTTTGCCACGGCTGATATGGTCTAACAAACGCCCAGGTGTTGCGACTAAAATTTCGTGCGCCATGCCGATGTTGCGAAGTTGGTCGCGGAAAGGTTCGCCACCAGTCACACAAACGGTTTTCATACGTGGTAACTTGCCAGCCATCATCATTGCTGCTTTAGAAACCTGTTGCGCTAATTCGCGCGTTGGTGTTAAGACAACGATACGTGCGCCACGAGACTCTTTGTTTTCGCTTGGCGTTAACAACATTTGTAAAGCAGGCAATACAAAAGCAGCTGTTTTACCTGTACCTGTTGGCGCACAAGCAATTAAATCTTTGCCTTGCAGCAATAACGGAATACCTTGCACTTGAATTGGGGTAGGGGTTGTGATGTCGTTGCGTGTTAGGTTGTCAACGATGCGATCATCGATACCAAGATTTGAAAAGGCATTGACTGGTGTCTTAGGGGTTTCTGTTGTAGCAACATCAGTTGCTAATGTTTCGGTGCTAAAATTTAATAAGCTATCAGACATAATTATTTTTCCCATTATGAGTCATGGATGCAATGGCAAACCATGAGGCGATAAAAGAGAACAACAAGCCAAAATAAGTGCATGCAAAAAGAAGCAATGTGTCGAATTGGACAACAGCTTAGGGCATCAGCAATCGGTTAGGCGGGCGTTCCCGTCAGCTCCCGCGCGATTGGCTGGCCTTATAGTTCTGTTATCAGCGCAACGGTTGCGCTCACAGAGAGGGGCGAGATAATCGAGTTTATTGCCGTAACACAATATTCTATAAATATAACGGCGATGCGAGAGAATACTTATTATGCCAGTTCTATCAGTGAATAGCAAGGCATTGATAAGCTTTATTTATAATTGGCATAAAATATGCACGATTATTCATAATCTGGGATATAAGCACGATAGATGTTTTTTCCCACCGCTTTAGCGCGATACATCGCAATATCCGCTTGATTGAGCAGTTGCTGAACGTCTTTAGCATCATCGGGGAAGCGACTATAGCCAATGCTACTTGTAATCTGTAGTTGCTGGCGATTAACCTGAAATGAATGTTCTGCAATCGCTACGCACAACTTATTGGCAATAACAGCAAGTTGTTTGCTATCTGTTTCATTAATAATAACAATGAATTCATCTCCGCCTAAGCGAGCAAGAAAAGCCTCCTGAGGAATATTTTGTGCTAGAAACAGGGCGAATGTTTTCAGAAGTTGATCGCCAAACTGATGACCAAAATTATCATTAATAAATTTAAATCCATCTAAATCAATTAGAAATAAGGCAATTTTTTGTTTTTGATTGATTGCAATATTGAGGTAAGAGTCAAGTGAGTAGCGGCTAGCAATATTCGTTAAGCTGTCGTAGTTTACCAGATGAATCACTTTTTGATTCAGTCGCTTTTGTTCGTCGTGAGCAATTTCGAGTTGACTAATTTTTTGTGCGACAGCATCGGTCATTTGATTAAAGGCAGTAACCAGTTGATCGTATTCCTGATGCTCGCTTGTGCTGAGACGTTGGGCATAGTCACCTTGAGCGATTGCTTGCGCTTGTTCTGTTAAACGAATGAATTTTTTACCGAGCCAGTAGTTTAAGCTCACTAACAGTAATGCAGAGAATAAGAGTTCGAGCAGCGCGATGCCAAGACTGCGAAGCAGAGCATCTTGACGTGCTTGAGTATAAAACTGCGTTGACAGTCCAATGGCAAGCGTTCCTAATGGCGTACCACCTAGGGTTAAGGGGATATGGGTGTCGAAACGATTATCGGCAAGTGATTCATCACTAAAGGCTTCATGTTCGATTTTTGGTAAGGGGTGATTGCCTTCCCAGCCAACTTGAATCAATCGATTATGTTCTCTGTCCAATACAACAAGGTATTCGATGCCTTTGAGTTGCTGCGTTTCGGTCATAATGGCTTTGGCGGTGGCATAGTCCATTTGCACTAAAGGTGCAGACAAGGCACTCTGTAGGAGTGTCGTGGATTCGTTTAATCGTGTTTGTGTTTGTGCTGATAAACTGGTGTGTAATTGCTCAAGATTACTCCATATGAGTAAACTAAGCATCATGCCCTCAATCAATAGGCTGGCTAATACCCATCTCAATCCAGATTTTGATGATGCTTTAACTTTAAACACAGGTTACTTACCATTTTCTGTACTGGCGGTACGATTAAGATAAGTCAGTGTCGCATCAGCTAAAGGACGAACGCTGTTGAGTTCATCAGCATGAAATTTGCGAAAGGCTTTAAGTTTGTTATTTTCTAAGTGCGCAATCCCTTCAGGGCTTGTTGTAAAAGCATCAATGGCTTGTTGCCATGCTTGTGCATCGATTCCTTTACTTGGCTTGATTAAATAGATACGACTCGGTTCAGGCTTGCTGCGCCAAGATACGGCTACTTGCTTTTTGATCTCATCGTTCAGCTTGGTGTAGTTTGGCCAAGACATAATGGCAACATCTGCCTTGCCTTGAATAACGGCAAGCGCTGTACTATCAGAGGCACTGGCGTAGCTAACATTCGCATTTTTTTCTGCAATCAATCCTCTTTGCTTGAGCTCTTCTAATCCTGTTAAGGTTACAAAGGAAACGGGATCAAGCCCCCATATCGTTAGCGGTCTTTTTTCTGATAGTGTTTCGTTGAGCGAAACCAACACAGTTTCAAGTCCTTGTGTATAGGTCATGATTGGGGTGTAGCTCGCATGCTCTTGTGCGATGAGTGCAAGGTGCGGCGAGGTAATTAAGAGGTCATACTGACCTTGCAGGCTACGTCGAGTAAATTCGCTGAAGTTAGGTGCAGTCACAATTTCGACGGGTTTGCCAAAACGTGTTTCTAAAAAGCTACGCAAACTGCTATGAGACTCAAGAATGATGCGTGCCGATGAATGTGGTGCAATACCAATTAAAATACTGTCGTTAGCATGAGCAAAGTTAACAGCACATAGCGCAATACAAGCGAACAAAAACGCAGTAATTTTTTTAATCATGATAGCATCTCCAAGGCAGAGTTATCAGGTTAGCAGCTGTTCTATTTTCTGTCAAGGTATTGTGGTGTGACTAGGGCAATCATTGTTTTGCCATAACTTTCGCTGTTTTTGTAACAAAATATCGTGACTTTCGATATGGGCAGGGTCTTTAGGGATGCAGTCAATCGGACAGGCTTCGACACATTGCGGTTGATCGTAAAAGCCAACACATTCAGTACAACGCTCAGGGTCGATAACATAGATTTTTTTACCGACCGAAATCGCTTGATTAGGGCATTCTGGCAGGCACATATCGCAGTTAATACACGCGCTGGTAATTTTTAACGCCATTATAACTGTCGCACCAAAAGTCCAAATGTGAGGGCATTATCGTCTGTCAGGTTAGGAATTAGAGCGCGTGGAAT
>DYST01000103.1:4294-5437 GCA_020726325.1 Thiomicrospira cyclica
GTGTAGCCACGGTTAGCCAGTCCATCTAAATCTTTGAGCCACTGGTCATCGAAAGGCTTACCTAATTCTGCTGCATCAATGGCAGCACGATAAGTCGCGGCTGTGCGTGCAACATAATAATGTGATTTGGTACGTCCTTCGATTTTCAGCGAGTGGACACCAATATCTATCAGCGGCTTTACTTGTTCAATCGCGCGTAAATCTTTTGAGTTCATGATATAAGTGCCGTGCTCGTCTTCAAAGGCGGGCATCAGCTCACCAGGGCGGTTCTGCTCTTCGAGCAAATACATCTGATCACCAGCACTGCGATTGAGTTTGATTTCTTTGGGATCGACCATCACAATGTCGCCACCAGCAGTTTCTGTTGCTTCGTGGGTATCGTATTTCCAACGGCAGGCATTGGTGCACGCGCCTTGGTTTGGATCGCGCTTGTTCATATAGCCCGATAACAAGCAGCGCCCAGAATAGGCAATGCACAATGCGCCATGCACAAATACCTCAAGCTCCATATTGGGCACGGCTTGACGAATTTCTGCAATTTCTTCAACCGATAACTCGCGCGATAAAATCGCACGCGTTAAGCCTTGTTTTTGCCAAAATTGTACACTTGCCCAGTTGACGGCATTGGCTTGTACCGATAGATGAATGTCCATGTCAGGAAAATGCTCGCGCACCAACATAATTAAACCGGGATCGGACATAATGAGGGCATCGGGATTTAGGTCAATCACCTCACGCATGTCGTCAATAAATGTTTTTAATTTAGAGTTATGTGGCATAATGTTAACGACTACGTATAGTTTTTTGCCTAAGCTGTGTGCTTCGTTAATCCCTGTTGCCAGCGCTTCTAAATCGAAGCTATTGTTGCGCACACGCAGTGAATAACGCGGTTGTCCCGCATAAACGGCATCAGCACCAAATGCATATGCATAACGTAGATTTCTTAGAGAGCCCGCTGGGGAGAGAAGTTCTGTTTTTTTCATCGTCTTTTCTTTTATGTTTTCGATAGGTTAGCCCAAAGGATGGATACTAGCGATAATTTTAACATAATGCAACTATGACCTTATTAACAATAGGCTTGTTTGTCCGTGCATAAGACGGCATAATGCGCCATAAGACGTAATAAAAAATAAAAAAATAAAA
>DYST01000104.1:0-1315 GCA_020726325.1 Thiomicrospira cyclica
GAATCTTAAATCTATTGTAACTTTTTGTCATGTACTAAGTAAGTTTTTATAGACAGAAAGTTGGCTTTTTTATTTGCGGTAGCGAAGTGTAATGTCATTTACTGGAATAAAATCACTCCCCGCTACCGCACGATAAAATCTGAGGGTTGTGGTGTGTTATCTAAATAATTTCATATAATCTTCAAAAGCAAAAATACGATTACGTTTAAACCCTGTCAATTCTATTAGAATTCCCAAATCAACAAAGTTTTCAATCAATCTGGCGGCAGTGGCATTATTTATTTCGAGGGTTTGAGCTGCCGCATTCGTTGTAATGATTGGTTCGCTATATAATAGCCGTAAAAAAGATTTAGCTAGCGCTTGTTTTTTACCTAATGAAATAATTTTCGTCTCCAAATTCGCTCTCAAAGCAATAATATTTTTGAAGGTTTGAATAGAACTTTCCGATGTGATACGGATACCTTCAAGAAAAAATTTCAACCATTGAGTTATATCGTTGTGTGTACGAACTCTTGTTAGGTTATCGTAATAAAGCGTTTTATTCTTTTCAAAAAAATCGGATAAATATAGGGTAGGTCTATTCAACAAACCTGTACTCACAAGATATAAAGTTATCAGCAGTCGAGCAATACGGCCATTACCGTCCAAAAAGGGGTGAATGGTTTCGAACTGATAATGGGCAATCCCAATTTTTATTAAATGGGGTACTGGCACATTGATGTTATTTAAGAAAACTTCCAAATCGGACATTAAATTTCCTACGTTCTCGAAATGGGGTGGAATAGAAGTGGCATCTGCAAGACTATTGCCGCCGATCCAATTCTGACTACTCCTAAATTCGCCTGGCAGTTTGTGGGTACCTCTTACCCCTTGAAGCAGTGTTTTATGCGTTTGTTTCAATAGTCTATTGCTCAACGGAAGCACTTGCAGATTTTGTATGGCCTCATTCATGGCTTGAACATAATTATGGACTTCCCGCCAGTCATCGTGGTTTTCGGGCCTAATATATTCCTCTTTACGAACGGCTTCATCGATATTGGTTTGTGTACCTTCAATCCTACTACTGGTTGTACCCTCCTTCAAAACATGCATCTTTATAAAAAAATCCACATCGGGTATCAGTTGCGAAAAAGCGTTGAGTTCACCGAGCTTCCTGTCAGCTTGACTGAGTAAAAATGTAAGCTCTGGCACGTCGATCTGCCATTGCATATCAATGGAGTTGGGTTCAAAACTCTTGTACTGAATCTGTTGAACCAATTTGCCTGCTTTAAAATTACTTATATTCATTCTCTTCTAAATATTGATTGAACTGCAA
>DYST01000104.1:1415-5425 GCA_020726325.1 Thiomicrospira cyclica
TATAAATATTTATAATTGCAGAAAATCCTCCTTACTTTTATTCTAACCCTGCTACCGCACGATTGCATTAAAACAAAAAGGAATCTGTGTAAAACCGTTAGATTCGTGTTATCTGTGTTCTATAAATCGAATCACAAAAAAACAAAGGCAGCCACTCTAGGAGTAACTGCCTTAAAAAGCGTGTTTTATAAATTTCGATTACTTAAGAAAAGCATTGATTTTGTCAACACTATCTTTGGCATCGCCATAAAGCATATCGGTATTGTCTTTATAGAAAAGTGGGTTTTCCACTCCGGCATAACCTGCGGCCATGGAGCGCTTCATTACAATTACCTTTTCAGATTTCCAGACCTCAATTACAGGCATACCGTAAATGGGGCTGCTGGCATCTTCCTGAGCTCCAGGGTTTACAATGTCGTTGGCTCCAATTACCATCACCACATCAGTGGAGGGCAAATCGGGATTTATTTCGTCCATTTCCATTACAATATCGTAAGGAACATTGGCTTCTGCCAAAAGCACATTCATGTGACCGGGCAAACGACCAGCAACAGGGTGAATGGCAAAGCGTACATTTTTACCAGCTTTACGCAGCATCTCCACCATATCGCGGATGGGATATTGGGCTTTAGCTACAGCCATACCGTAACCAGGCACGATAACCACACTGCGGGCTTCCTTGAGCATTGCGGCTACTTCTTCGTGGGTGGCAGCGGTTACTTCGCCTTCCATAGCTACTGATGATCCACTGGATGATTCACCAAAACCACCAAAGATTACCGAAAGGAAGGAACGGTTCATGGCATCGCACATGATGATGGAAAGAATAGCTCCTGAGCTACCTACCAAGGCTCCGGTAACAATCAAAAGGTCGTTGCCCAGCATAAAACCTGCTGCTGAGGCAGCCCATCCTGAGTACGAATTGAGCATCGAAACCACCACGGGCATATCGGCACCGCCAATGGCCATCACCAACATCACTCCAATAAAAGCAGCAATGGCAGTCATAATGTAAAGTTCGGTAATGCCTTCGATACCAGGTTTCATGGCAAACATTACGCCTAGAACCAAAACCACCAGCATCAATGTAAGATTAACTGCATGACGGCCTTTATAGGCCAATGGCTTGCTGGCAATGGTACCTTGAAGTTTTCCCCAAGCAATGATAGAACCTGTGAAGGTAATGGCACCAATGAAAACACCAATGTACACTTCTACCAAATGAATGCTATGTTCTGCGCCCACCAAAGTGTGGGTTTCAGGATCGAGATAGGAACCAAAACCCACCAATACGGCTGCTAAACCCACAAAACTGTGGAGTATGGCCACCAATTGGGGCATGGAAGTCATTTCTACTTTTCGAGCCACGATGATGCCTATGGCTGAGGCAATGGCAATGGCTACAATGATGTAAACATAGCCTTGAACGCCTTCCCCCAGCATTGTGCTCAAGATGGCGATGATCATACCCACGATTCCAAAAAACACCCCTCTCTTGGCCGATTCCTGTGAGGATAGTCCACCAAGACTAAGGATAAAAAGGATACTTGCAAATAAGTATGCTGCGGTCTGTATTTGTTGTGATATCATAATTCTATTTTCTAAACATTTTCAACATGCGGTGAGTAACAAAGAAACCACCAACAATATTAATGCTGGCAACAAGTACGGCCACAAAAGCCAGTATGGTCATGGGACTGCTCAAAGTGTCGGTTACTTGAAGCAAACCACCAATGATGATGATACCGCTGATGGCATTGGTTACGGCCATCAAAGGGGTGTGTAAGGAGTGCGAAACGTTCCAAATGATTTGCCAACCTACGAAAACAGAGAGCACAAATACGGTGAAGTGGCTCATGAAATCGGCAGGAGCAACCTTTCCGAGCAAAAAGAGCAAAGCACCGATGGTACCTAAAGTGATGAAGGAGCTAACGGCTTTTTTGCGGGCTAACTCAGCGGCAGTGGGTTGTTTCTTTTCAACAACGGCTGTGGCATCCACTTTTTTCTGAGGACTAACGGCTAAGGGTTCTGGAGGCCAGTTGATGGCTCCGTCATAGGTTACCATGGCGCGTTTCACCACGTCGTCGTTCATGTCTATTTTAAAGTTTTCGGCTTTACCCATATCGTCGAGCAGGTGGCAAAGATTGTTGCCATAAAGCTGACTGGCTTGGGTAGGAAGCTGGTCGAGCTTGCCTAAAATGATGACTCCATTGGGAGTGGTAATAATCTCGTTGTTAACAGTGAGTTCGCAGTTTCCTCCACTGCTGGCCGCTAAATCCACGATGACCGAACCGGCTTTCATCACTTCCACATGATCTTTGAGGATGAGCTTGGGAGCGGGACGACCTGGAATTTGAGCGGTGGTGATGATGATGTCCACTTCGGCAGCTTGGGCTTTGAAAAGGGCCATTTCAGCATCGATAAAGGCTTGGCTCATTTCTTTGCTATAGCCAGAGCTGGTGGCACCATCTTCGTCAATTTCGACGGTTAGAAACTGAGCCCCCATACTTTGAATTTGCTCTGCCACTTCTTTACGGGTATCAAAAGCCCTTACTATGGCTCCCAACGAATTGGCAGTACCAATGGCAGCCAAACCGGCTACACCAGCACCAATTACCAATATTTTGGCAGGCTCCACTTTTCCGGCAGCGGTAATCTGTCCGTTGAGGAAGCGACCGAAATAATTGGCAGCTTCAATCACCGATCGATAACCAGAGATGTTGGCCATGGAACTGAGTACGTCCATCTTTTGAGCTCTCGAAATACGAGGAATGGCATCCATTGCAATGGCGTTAACGCCTTGTGCAGCCAGCTTTTCGAGTAAAGCTTGATTTTGTGCAGGCCAAAGGTAACTCAAGGTTACGGTGCCTTTTTTCATCATTAAAATTTCAGACTCAACAGGAGGTTGTACTTTGAGCACAATATCCACCATGCTGTAAAGCTCGGCAGCCGAGTTTACAAGGGTAGCACCTGCGTTTTGAAAATCTGCATCAGCATAGCGCGAAGGTTTGCCTGCGCCGGCTTCAATGAAAACTTCAAAACCCTGTTTCTGAAGTCGTGTAACAGTTTTTGGAGTGGCAGCAACCCTGTATTCGGCTTGCATCAACTCCTTTGGAATACCAACTTTCATCAATTTTTGTTTTTAGGGGTGTGTAGTTAAAATTTAGAAAACATAGCGTTTGTCGTTGAGGTTTTTCTTGTTACCATTTGTTTATTTACCTTCAAAATAGAAGAATCAATTAAAAAACAGGAATCGCTTAGAAAAAACCCTTTTTGTTTAAATACTTCTGTAGTACCTAATTTGAGCCTGCAAAGATAGATTTTTATCCTTAATATTTTGAGAAATGAGCAAAAACTGACGCATTTAAACTTTTATACCAATTGTATTTACAAAATCGAAATGGAGAGAGAGAGCTTTAAAATACCCAAAAGTTTTTTAAAACCTTTAATACATCACTGTCACCGTGCCTTTATGCACCTTCACTTCCCCAGTTTTGATAGCTTGTGCTTTAATGATATAAAAATAGACACCTGCACTTACTTTCTCGCCTACATAAGTTCCATCCCAGCTTTGGGAGCTTTTATTATCAAAAACCAAATTGCCCCAGCGACTAAAAACCTGCGTTTCAAAATTCCACTGCTCTTGATTCTGAAAATTAAACTTATCGTTAAAGCCATCTTCGTTGGGGGTGAAGATGTTGGGGATGAGTAAGCTGTCAACAGGCTTATTATTAACACTGTCAGGGTCGCATTTATATAGCTTTACATCATCTATATAAATATAAACTGCAACTGAATCAGGATTATAATCAGTAGGGGTGCACTCAAAATTGCCAATTGTTAAATATCGCTCACCTCCATTTGCCTTGAAATGCCCCTTTATATGTATCCAGTTTACCGTATCCTTGAAAGTAACAGTATAAGTCTCAAAATTGGGCGTGGCGCATATATTCAATGGCTGTGATATGCCTGTTTGCATATATCTTTTCACAATGGTGTCAGTAAGTAAA
>DYST01000105.1 GCA_020726325.1 Thiomicrospira cyclica
CTTTGATGTTATTCTGAACGAAAAAAGCCAGTAGTGATACTGGCTTTTTTAATTAAAAGAGTTAACGCAGGCTCTTCGGGCGGGCAGTTGATGAGGTGAGCTTAATACCGTTAATGGAAAAAATAAATGATTTGCTGGCTTCATTGCCAGTGCGTGTTGCGAAAGCTGAGCCTCTCGCCTGTTCTTTTTTGGATAGCACCCATGCGTTATGGCGATTAGAAACGCTCGATACTCGCACGCTATTTCTTAAGGTAGTACAAAATACATCGAGTCCATTTTGGCAGATTATGCAGCAAGTTTTCGCACTTAATCTAAGGCAGCAATTGGGTGACTATCATCAACTTTATCGACAGGTTTCTAAGCTAACACCGATACAAATTCCAGACTTGATTGCCTGCGCGGGGCACAGTTGTCACTGTCCTGCTTATCTGTTGACTGCGGCTGTGTCGGGTGATAGTGTAAAAATTGAGCAGGTGAATGATGAGATGGTGGTTACTTTAGCACGTCATCTTGCTGGCTTGCATTTGTATCAATCTGAAACATGGGGCTGTTTTTTTGATGCCAATAGGGCGGCAGAAACATGGTCGTTAGTATTGCGCGAGGTTTTGAGCAATGCGTTTGTTAATGATGGCACACGACAAACCTTTAATCATACACCCATGTGCTTTGTACCCATGATGTTGGATTTGCGTTGGGATCAGTTTCTTATGCTTGACGGTAAACTCAAGGCGTTAGTGGATTTAGATGCCTTTGTCATTGCACCGATTGAATTAGAGTTTGTACTACTGGAATATATTTTGACTCCAGAACAGTTGTTAATATGGTGCTCAGCCTATCAATTGCAAGGCGGTAAAATTCCTAAAATAACAGTTGTGAGAGATAGTTATCGTAAGCTGTTATTTGCCATGCAGGTACTGGGTGAGTCAGATTTAACAAGATGGTTAGGGCAAGCGCATTTTTTTGCTTAACGATGTTGTTTTTTGATGTATTTTCGCCAGTTAAGATAGCCATAAACAGATAACACAATGTAGACAGCATATAAAATGAGTGTCGGTTCATGTCCTGTACTGGCAAATAGCCATAAATTAACTAAATCAATGCCAATCCAATAAAGCCAGCTTTCAAGTTTATTCTGTAGCATTAGCCACGTATTCATCATGGCAAAGACGGTGGTAAAGGTATCGAGATAGGGTTGTTGCGATAAAGCATATAAATCAAGTAGGTAGCCAAGTATGATCGTACTGGTTGTACCTAAAATAATCAAAAACAAATGCTCATTTCGTGTGATATGCAGAATAATGGGTGCTGTTTCTTCTGTACTGTCGTTTTGCCAATGAAACCAACCATAGATGGCAGCGAGCATAAAATAACCATTGAGCAGGGCTTGCATGGGTAGGTGATCTTGCCACAGTAAAACAGCATAAATCGAGGTGTTAGCAAAGGCGGCAAGCCATGCCAAGCGGTTATGCCGTGCTGCTAAGGTAACGTAAATTAACCCTAGCAGGACAGCAAGACTTTCCCAAATTACGACATCAGCAACCACAATTATTTGGTGTTTTGTCTAAGCCAACAATTTTAAGAACGAAAACACTGTAGGGAAGTTGATTAAAACTACGCTCCATTTCTGTTTCTAACAATGCCATGACTTGCTTGTATTCCCCAAATATTTGTGTGCTTAGCGTATTGCGAGCCACCGTAATACCCTCAATGCCTTCTATACGCGCAATAAAATCACAGACAAGGTCACTATAATCTTCTGTAAGCGGATAAAGGCTAATATCAACAGAAATATTCATTTTGCATTACTCTTAAAATTAGAAATAGAATCGTGTTGTTAAGCCAAACTGCTGACGGTCGCCTAAGCGCAGATAGGCTTCGTCAGTATATCCTGTTTGTGGGTTATTGCCGAAATAGAAACCGCGTGTTGCATATTTTTCATCGCTAATATTGCGTCCCCATAAAAAGATTTCCCACGCTTTTGCTTGGTAGCCGATGCGTACATTGGCAAGCGTGTAGGCATTTGATTGCAGATCATGCGAGTTGCTAAAGTAAAAACGATCGACAGAGTTAATATCAATACGTGCAAAATAGCCTTGTGCTGTGCGATATTGTGTTCCTAACAACAGCTGATAATTTGGTGCGTGTGCTTGCTGACGATTGCTGATCGTAATGTCTGTATTTAAGGGTGAGCCTGAAATATCAGTCATTAATAGTCCCGCATTGCCAAATACTTGCCAACGCGGTTGTGGTTGCCAGTTGAATTCAGCTTCAACACCGTAGTTGCTTGCTTTGCTTAAGTTTTCGGTGAAGAATACCCAGTTGCCATGGGTAATGGGGTCGTAAGAATAACCATCAAATTGTGGATTGCTGCGCTCGGTATAAAAGAGACTGACTTTGCTATTGAGATGCGCTTCGGATAAGTGAGATTTAATACCTAGCTCGTAGTTAATGGCTGTTTCTGAGCCGTAGCGAAGATACTTTTCGTCACTATTGGCGGGCAATCCTGGGTTAAATCCGCCTGCTTTGTAGCCTTGTGATAAGCTGATGTAGGCAGTATGCAGTTTACTCAGTTTTTCGCTGAGGGTAATGTGTCCGCCCCAAAGGGTTTCTGATGGCGTAAAATTATCGCCATTTGAGCCAGAAAAGTCGGCATTGATTTGCTCAACACGCAAACCACCTGCTAGGGTCGTTGTCTTGGTTAAGGCATGGTCGAGTTGTCCAAAAGCGGCTAATTTGCGCATACTGTAATCGGTACGATTCGTGCCACCAAACGTACTTTGGGTGATATTGCTTTCATCGAGTTGCGAACCATAGCCGCCTAATAGCCAATCGGTTGTGCCATTAAAAAGTCGCGATGCAGGCGTTGAAATCGCACGAAGCTCTTGGCTTAGGGTGCGGCGGTGTTTGTCATTTTGATAAAAAGAGCTGTAGCCATTGACAGGATCGAAGGTTGGATTTACCCAATCCTCATCATAGCTATAGTTCATGTTGCTATTAGCAAGCGTCGTCGTGCTGATTAACGTGTAATTTGGATTGCCTTTGTGGGTAACTTTAATTGCACCCGCATTGCTCAGTTGTGTGTCTTTTCCTGGTTGATCGGATAGTGTTGTAAAATTGTTATTTAATGACCAAGCATCGTAGCCATTATTGAGGTCGCTATGTAAGTAAGTGAGATCAACAGTGGTAACTGCACTTGGGAAAAAGCGGAGTTTGCCGCGAATGTTCAACTCGTCGCGACCATTGGTATCACTGCGATTGAGAAAAGCATTATCACGGAAGCCATCACTTTTGTGGCTAAACATCGAAAAGCGATAGTGTGGGCTATTTGCTTCTTTAGTGAGTGCACCACTACTGACAACACCCAGCTCACGTAGGCTATCTGTGCCAGCAGATGCTTCAATCATTTGTTCTGATTGTGCTGTTGGTTCGTTGGATTGAATATTGATTAAGCCAGCGATCGCGCTCGCACCATAGCGGGTGCTTTGTGAGCCACGTAGGATTTCAATTTGCTTGACATCGAATAGACTGCCCACCATGCCAATACCGCTAAAATCGATGTCATCAATGGCATAACCAACACTGGCATTGGGTGCGCCTGTATATTCATCACGCTCACCCATGCCACGAATTTGGATATGACGCGGGCGGCTGCTTTGTCCCGAATAATTGACGTTAGGCGTTTGTAATAACACGTCGCCAAAATGAGTCGCGCCTTGGTCTTGTAGTTGTTGTGTGGTGAGCACACTGGTACTTGCCCCAAGGTCTTGATCTTGACTGTTGCGTAAATCAGCAGAGACAGTAATGGGGTCAAGTTGGGTTGCTTCTTGTGCATAAACGGGCAATAAGCCAGCAACGAGAGAAGCGAGTAATGAAGTTCTTATCAGCATTTGCAGAATTCCTTTATGCAAATGGCGAAAAGGAATAAGCAATGAACAGACGCAAGCAAGTGTTGCAATCTAGGATTCAGGCCATTCCCTACGCCAGTATTAACTGGATCAGGTTCAGAGGGTTTATTGCAATGCAAAATCTCAGGCTTTCGCCACCCCTAGGCAACAACAAAATGTTGTTTATCTTGTTAATGATAGTTGATAATAACAGTTTTTGCAAATTGACTTTTTAGGAGCTTTGTTTTTGACGATATTCTCTGATCAGCTGAAAGTGCAATTAGCCTCTATCGGTGTTTTTGATTCGGGGGTGGGTGGTTTATCGGTGCTCAAAGAAATTCGTGATTTATTGCCAGCAGAAAAACTTGTGTATGTTGCTGATTCTGGTTTCGCGCCTTACGGTGATAAATCAAATGCTTATATTATTGAACGCTGTGAATATATCGTGCGCTTTTTCTTAAAACAACAGGTTAAGGCGATTGTGGTTGCTTGCAATACCGCTACCAGTGTTGCCGTCGATGGCTTACGTGCTTGGTGTCCCGTGCCGATTATTGCCATGGAACCAGCCATTAAGCCAGCCGCACTGCACACAAAAACAGGGGTGGTTGGGGTTTTAGCGACGACACAAACCATTGCCAGTGCGAATGTGAATCGCTTAATTGCCGAGCATGGCAAAGATATTCGCGTCTTATTACGTGCTTGTGCTGGTTTTGTCGAGCAGGTTGAAGCGGGTGAATTACATAGTCTGCAAACAGAACAGTTGGTTAAGCATCATCTCTCACCTTTATTGGCGAGTGGTGCGGATACGCTTGTTTTGGGGTGTACGCACTATCCCTTTTTACGGCAGATATTAACGCAGGTTGCAGGGGAGAACGTCAACATCATTGACCCATCAGCGGCGATAGCCAAAGAGTTAAAAAGAAGATTAACCGAACGTAACGCACTCAATTTGCATGCCACTAACGAGAATGAACACTTTTTTACAAGTGGTGATTGTGATGTGTCGCGCAAAATTATGACTCAGTTATTGGGTAGGGATGTCGCTGTTTCACCACTGCTTTCCCCACCCGTTAACGCTTAACACAGTTGTTTGTTATAACGCGACTTCATCTTCTTCGCTGGTACGAATACGAATGACTTTCTCTAAGTTGGTAACAAAGATCTTACCATCGCCAATTTTACCTGTATGTGCCGCCTTAGTAACGGCATCAATAACGGCTTCAACCTGATCGGCTCTAACACCAATTTCAAGCTTTAACTTAGGTAAGAAATCAACCACATATTCAGCACCACGGTACATTTCTGTATGTCCTTTTTGGCGACCAAAGCCTTTTACTTCGGTGACTGTCATGCCATGCACGCCCATATCTCCTAATGCATCACGGACATCATCGAGTTTGAAAGGTTTAATAATGGCGGTAATGAGTTTCATCGTGCAGTTCCTTTTTTATAAAGTAAAAATAATTATTGTTCTAATAAGTCATTATCAGCTGTTTGCATTGCTTCTTGATTC
>DYST01000026.1:0-17584 GCA_020726325.1 Thiomicrospira cyclica
CAGGATTTTGTGCGTTTATTACCCGTCGAGTCTGAATCTCAGCTGTTTGAAGCTTTGTCTTTCTTTTTCTACGATGTCCCAAAAATTCTGATGCTGTTAGTCGCCATTACCTTAGTCATGGGGATTGTGAACTCTTACTTCACACCCGAAAAAACGCGAGCCCTGTTATCGGGCAAGCATGAAGGTGTTGGTAATGTGTTCGCTGCTTTGCTGGGGATTGTGACGCCTTTTTGCTCTTGTTCGGCAGTGTCTTTGTTTGTTGGTTTTTTACAAGCTGGCGTGCCGCTAGGAGTGACCTTTTCGTTTCTTATTTCTGCACCGATGGTCAATGAAATTGCCTTGGTATTACTTTATGGTTTATTCGGATGGGAAATTGCCGCATTGTATTTAATCATGGGCTTGTTGGTAGCGATCATTGCAGGGTTCGTGATCGGTAAATTGGGCATGGAGCATCAGTTAGAAGATTGGGTGCAAGCCTTGCGTAAAGTTGAAGCTGGATTGGTACAAACACGTTTGACTTTTGCCGATCGTCTGCAAAAAGGCTTTACTACCGTTCGCGATATTGTGGGCAAAATATGGCTGTATGTGGTGTTAGGAATTGCGGTTGGAGCAGGAATTCATGGTTATGTACCAGCCGATGCCATGGCGAACTTACTCGGTAAAGACTGGTGGTCGGTGCCGTTGGCGGTGATTGTAGGCATTCCTTTATACGCCAATGCGGCTAGCATTATCCCAATTGTCGAAGCCTTAATGGCAAAGGGTGCGGCGTTGGGGACTGTGTTGGCATTTATGATGAGTGTGATTGCGCTATCGCTACCCGAGTTAATTATTTTGCGTAAGGTGCTAAAGCCTGCTCTGATTGCCACTTTTGTTGGCGTGGTGTCGGGCGGTATTTTACTGGTTGGATTTGTATTTAATGCGTTATTGTAAGAAAGGAAGTTGTGATGTTAGAGATTACAGTATTTGGTACTGGCTGTGCCAATTGTAAAAACACCTTTGCGCTGATTGAGCGCACAGCGAAAGACTTGGGCGTTACGATTGCCTTAGCGAAGGTAGAAGCGATTGAGGAGATTATGCAGTATGGCGTAGCGACAACCCCAGCAGTGGTCATTGATGATGTTATCGTACATAGTGGCGGCGTACCATCAACGCACACAGTTCGTAAGTGGCTTACTTCTGAGACGACTGGTGCTTGCTGTTCTGGTGGTCAGTGTTGTTCCGAAGATAAACCAGTGGAAGCACCTAAGACGGAAAGTAGTTGTAGCATGGGTACTTGTGGCACAGATGTGGGTGCAAAAAATGGCATGGGTGTCGGTGCACTGATTAATTTAATGGCTGGGTCGATGATTTTGTTGGGCTTAGTGCTGGCTCATGTATTTGGCACTGTCGATATGCTATCTGCTTCTTGGTTATGGTTGCCTGCTTTTGTGGGGTTAAACCTCATTCAGTTTGCTTTTACAGGCTTTTGTCCAGCCAAAAGCTTTTTTGAAAAGTTAGGCGTGAAAAAGTCTTGCTGTTAATGTAATGAAGGCGTTAATAATGAAAACAATGAAATTGATCGGGTTAATGGGATTAGGCTTAGCGTTGTTGTCACAAGCGGCATTAGCAAAGCCTGTTGAGGTCAAGTTTGACAAGATTGCTGATAATGTTTATGCCTATGTTGGTCAAATTATCGACAGAACTAACGATAATTACGGTCTCAATGCTAACTATGGTTTGATTGTGACAGATAAGGGTGCTGTTTTGATTGATTCGGGTGCTTCTTACACAGCCGCTAAGCAGTTAGAAGCCGCTGCCGCTAAAGTGACTCAACAACCGATTGTTGCTGTTATCAATACGGGTAGTCAAGATCACCGTTGGTTGGGGAATGGTTATTTTGCCAGTAAAGGGGCAGATGTTATCGCCCTGCAACGCACAGTTGATACGCAGAAAAAAGAAGCCGCGAGTGAAATCGCAAGCTTAAAAAATACCTTGGGCGAGCAGATGACAGGTACTGAACCTGTGCATGCCACAAAACCCATCGCAGAAGATCATAAAACGCTAAACATTGGCGGCACGGACTTTGTTTTACGTTATTTTGCCGATGCGCATTTTACAGGCGATGCTGTGGTCTATTTACCCAAAAGCAATGTCCTATTCAGTGGTGATCATGTCTATGTCGATCGTATCTTAGGCGTGTTACCAGGTCATTCCAACCCAAAAACATGGCAAAAAGCCATTCATGCCATGGTTGAAACCTACCCTAACGCAAAAGTTGTTCCAGGGCATGGTAAGGTGTGTGATATGGCACTGGTCAAAAAAGAGCCCATGGCGTATTTAGATTACTTAAATGATGTGGTGGGTAAAGCGGCTGCAAACATGGAAGAAATCGATGCGGTGTCTGCAAAAGCAAAAGACTTGCCAGTCTTTAAGCATTTGGGTAATTATGACGTGTTGCATCCAAAAAACGTCAACAGCACCTTTCTATTCTATGAGCAAGGAAATTAAGTATGAGCATCAGTATTTACCATAATCCAAACTGTGGCACATCGCGCAATACGCTGGCAATGATTAAAGCCAGTGGTGAAACACCAATTGTGATTGAGTATTTGCAAACACCGCCAAGCAAGCTGATGTTAATTGCCATGATTAACGCCGCTGGCTTAACGGTGCGCGGCGCAATGCGCACCAATGTCCCTGAATACACCGATAATGTATTAGATAACGCTGCCTTATCGGATGATGAATTGCTGGATTGGATGCTAAAACATCCGATTTTAATCAATCGTCCTTTTGTCGTATCGCCTAAAGGAACGCGCTTATGCCGTCCGTCGGAGTTGGTGCTAGAATTATTGCCTAATCCCTATTTTGGTGAATTCACCAAAGAAGATGGCGAGAAGGTTATTTATTCTAAACCAGCAGCTTCAAGCTCTTCTTTAGAAAGATAGCGGAAGGTATAACCTTTGGCAGAGATGCAGCGTGAAAGATAGGCATCCCTATCATTTTCGTTTGCATCTACTGTATTGTAGGTAAGACGAGAGTCATATCGTTTGATATATATGTCTTCGCGACCATCATGCACGCGGTGACCATAGACAGGCACTTGTACCCACTGTGCTTGTCTGATCCAACGTATCGGATATAAGGGTTGCGCCTCTTGAACACAAAGATTGTAATCATGATTGTAATAACGTTGATCTGCTACAACACCATCTTTGAATGCGACAGTGCGACCGCAAGCTGACAATAAGAGTGCAATAACGATGAAAGATAGTATTTTGAACATAAAAAACTCCGCACAAATGACAGTGATAACATTAGCATAGTTCATCATCAGGTGACACTATTTTAGCAATTAAGTAGGCTTTATTTATGTTAGCAATATTTATTTTTATATTTACGCTTGTTTTGATTATTTGGCAACCAAAGGGTTTAAAAATTGGTACGAGTGCCATTGCTGGTGCTGTGGTTGCCTTATCTTTAGGTGTGGTTTCTTTTGAAGATGTCTGGACGGTAACGGATATTGTTTGGGATGCGACCCTTGCCTTTATCGGTATTATTTTATTGTCGATGGTGCTGGATGAAATCGGTTTTTTTGAGTGGGCAGCCTTGCACATCATTCGTGCTAGTGGTGGTCATGGTGTACGGTTATTCGTATTGATATTGTTACTAGGGGCAGGTGTATCAGCTTTATTTGCCAACGATGGTGCAGCATTGATTTTAACGCCTATTTTATTGGCAAAAATGCGTCTACTCAAGCTCGACCCTAAAGCAATTTTTGCTTTTCTGATTGCGGGTGGTTTTATTGCTGATTCAGCTTCAAACCCATTAATCATTTCAAACTTGACCAATATCGTGACCGCTGGGTATTTTAATATTGGTTTCTGGGAATATGCTCGTGCGATGTGGTTACCCAATTTGGTGTCGATTGTGGCATCCATTGGGGTGTTGTATATCTTTTTTCGTAAAGCTATTCCCAAACAGGTATCGTTAATCGGTTTACCTGAACCTATGTCAGTGATTAAAAATGAGCGTCTGTTCCACTTGAGCTGGGGGTTTTTAGCTTTGATGTTGGTGGGCTATGGGGTTGGTGATATTTACGATTTACCTGTATCGGTATTTGCCTTGGGTGGTGGTATCGTGTTTTTATTGCTTGCGGCACGCATGAAAGCTGCGAGGGTCGGATTGACACTAAAAACAGCACCTTGGCAAGTGGTATGGTTTAGTGTTGGTTTATATGTTGTCGTTTTCGGACTTAAAAACGCAGGATTAACCGATCAGATTGCCGTCGTTCTCAATTGGGCAATTGGGCAAGGACAAGTAACAGCTGTTTTGGTTACTGGTTTTATGGCGGCTGGCATTAGCTCGGTAATGAATAATATGCCAACCGTGATGCTTATGGATATTGCCATTGCGCAAACGGGTAATGAGATGCTCGCATACGCCAATTTGCTCGGCTGTAATCTAGGACCAAAAATGACACCCATTGGCTCATTAGCGACTTTATTATGGTTGCATGTGCTAGACAAAAAAGGCGTGCATATTGGCTGGTGGGAATACATGAAGGTAGGGCTAATTGTTACGCCGCCAGTGTTATTATTGGCACTGTTGCCCTTAGCTTTTTCTGGATAAGGATACTATCGCAATCAATATCAACCACAGCTCTTGCGTCGCATGGAAATCCTTATCGTCCTACCACTCAATAAGGCGCGACTGGAAAAGACCCTAGCAACTTATAAAAACTGCTCACACTTTCGACCTTCGCTAAAACCGATTTAAGGGGTTCTAAGTCACTATGCCCTTCAATATCGGCATAGAAAACATAACTCCACTTGGCTTGCTTTGAGGGGCGTTCGGTTAAGCGCGACAAACTAATCCCTTTTTCTGCAAAATAGCCTAACACCTCGTGCAAGGCACCAGGACGATTAGGCATCGAAAAAATAATCGCTGTTTTGTCCAGCCCGCTAGGGGCACTCCCATGACGCGACACAACCCAAAAACGTGTGGTATTATCAACCTGATCTTCGATACTGTTAGCAAGCACACGCAAATGATATAAATGACTGGCTTGCTCGGAAGCAATGGCAGCACTGCCTGCATTTTCGCTGGCATAAACGGCAGCTGCTGCATTACTTTCCATCGGCATTTGCGTTGCCCAAGGTAAGTTTTGGCGCAACCATTCACGACATTGCGCTAAAGCCTGTGCATGAGCGGCAACGACTTTGATATCTTCTAACTTTTCACTATTCGATAATAAGGCATGATGAATGGCTAAGTTGACCTCGCCACACACTTGCAAGTTTGTTTTGAACAGCAAGTCTTGCGTTAAATTCACCGCACCTTCTGTTGAATTTTCGATGGGAACCACGCCATAATCGGTGCGTTCTGTTTCGACTGTCTGAAACACAGCAGCAATGCTTGCTACAGCAAGCGATTGCGCTCCTAACCCAAAATGTTTAATTGACGCTGCTTGCGAAAAAGTTCCTTCAGGTCCTAAATAAGAAACACGAATCGGCTGTTCTAGTGCCAAACAAGCAGACATAATCTCACGAAACAACCGCGCCATGACATCATCTGCCAGCGGTCCTGTATTGCGACTCATGACCTCGCGCAATACCTGCGCTTCACGCTCAGGACGATAAAAAATCGTTTCGACTTTACCACCTTGCGTTTTGATATGCGCCACTTCTTGCGCTAACTGTGCACGTTCGGTAATGAGCTGTTGAATTTGTGAATCGAGGGCATCAATGCCCATGCGAATTTCTTGTAGCCGTTGCTGTTCTTGTGCGCTAACCATGCGTTTTCTTATCCGTGCTTGCGAGCAAAATCTGTCATAAAGGCAATCAAAGCATCAACACCAGCCTCTGGCATGGCATTGTAAATACTCGCCCTCATGCCGCCGACAATTTTATGCCCCTTAAGTGAGGTTAAGCCAACCGCTTTAGAAGCTTTCAGAAATTGTGCATCTAATGCGCTGTCTTTTAAGGTAAAAGGGACATTCATCCACGAACGATCAGAGACCTTAACAGGGTTAGCATAAAAACCATTTGAGCCATCAATTGCAGCATAAAGTTTTTCTGCCTTGCGCTGATTGATCGCAGCCATTGCCGATAAACCGCCAGTTTCTTTCAACCACTCGAAAACCAAACCCGCCATATACCATGAGTATGTTGCAGGCGTGTTGTACATAGAGTCGTTATCAGCAGCAACTTTATAATCTAGCATGGTAGGTGTACCTGCACGCGCTTTACCGATGAGATCATCACGCACGATAACAATCGTTAAGCCTGCAGGACCAATATTCTTTTGCGCCCCTGCATAGATTAGCCCGAATTTTGATACATCAATCGGACGTGACAAAATGGTTGATGACATATCGGCAACCAGTACCTTATCACCCACATCAGGAACATCTTGAAATTCTAGCCCACCAATGGTCTCATTGGGCGTGTAATGCACATACTTGGCATCGCTACTTAACTTCCATTCGCTACGATCAGGGATGGCTGTTGTATTGGTTGCGACCACATTGACATGACAAAACTTACTCGCTTCTTTAATCGCTTTTTCCGACCAAACGCCCGTATTAAAATAATCAACGGTATCGCCTGCTTGCGCTAAATTAAGCGGAATCATCGCAAATTGCAACGACGCGCCACCCTGCAAAAATAGAACCTTATAATTATCAGGAAGTGCCATCAGTTCGCGCAGATCTGCTTCGGCTTTGTTAGCAACCGACATGTAATCGCTACCACGGTGACTGACTTCCATAATCGACATACCCGTGCCATGCCAATCCAACATTTCAGACTGAGCCAGTTCAATGACTGCCTGCGGTAACAGCGCAGGTCCTGCACTAAAATTATAAACGCGAGCCATTTGGACAATTCCTCTTCAAAAACTTATTCTGGTTTATTTTCGACTTCGACCACTGGCGCAGCATCAGTGACAATCACCACATCATCTTCCGCTTCTACCACTTCTTCTTCCGCATCGACCACGGCAACGCCTGCCAATAACTCATCTTTGGTTAAGTTAATCAACTT
This sequence comes from Thiomicrospira cyclica, assembly GCA_020726325.1. Taxonomy (GTDB): domain Bacteria; phylum Pseudomonadota; class Gammaproteobacteria; order Thiomicrospirales; family Thiomicrospiraceae. The sequence continues at coordinate 7,026 of DYST01000026.1, forward strand.
CACACCCTGAGTATTTCGACTGAGGACTGGCATTTCACTCACACGCGTGCGCACTAATGTGCCTTTATCGCTAATCAAGACCACTTCTTGTGTTGCATCCACCATGACTGCAGCCACAACCTGACCATTACGATCCGATGTTTTAATCGAGATCACACCCTGACCACCACGACCAATGGTTGAATACTCTTCTGGTTGTGTACACTTACCATAGCCATTAGCTGTTGCCGTCAATAACATTAAGCCTTCTTGTACCAGCTGTAAACTGACCACTTTAGAGCCCTCAGCTAGGGTCATGCCACGCACACCGCGAGCGGTACGTCCCATCGCACGAACATCATTTTCGTTAAAGCGAATGGCTTTGCCGTTGTCTGCAAACAACATTACATCCTGTGACCCATTGGTGAGCAACGCTTGTACAAGGCTATCGCCTTCATCCAAATCGAGGGCAATAATCCCCGCTGTACGTGGGCGGGAGAAATCAACCAGCTCAGTTTTCTTAACCACACCCGCAGCCGTTGCCATAAAGACATAATGTTCACCTTCAAAAGAGGCAACAGGCAGGACGCTGGTGATTAATTCGTTTGCTTCAAGTGGCAATAGGTTGTTAATCGGACGACCACGTGCGGTACGACTGGCTTGAGGAATATCGAAAGTACGCAACCAATACAACTTACCACGATTCGAGAAGCATAATAAGGTCGCATGAGAGTGGGCAATAATTACCTGACCGACGTTATCGGTTTCTTTCACGCTCGCTGCTGTTTTACCACGACCGCCGCGACGTTGGGCACGATAATCACTCACCGATTGCGTTTTGATATAACCATCATCCGACAAAGTAACAATTAAATCCTCTTGCGGAATCAAATCTTCACGCGTCATGTCAAACGCATTGACTTCGATTTCGCTCTTACGCTTATCACCGTACTGTGTCACCACAGCAACCAATTCTTCACGCACTACTTCGGTTAGGCGAACAGGATTACGCAGAATTTCGAGTAGTGCTAACATCGCATTGAGCAGTTCACCATATTCAGCAAAAATCTTGTCTTGTTCTAAGCCTGTTAAGCGTTGTAAACGCAAGTCTAAAATCGCTTGTGCTTGTTCTGGCGATAGGTAGTAACCCTTATCCGACATGCCAAATTCGGCACTGATATGTTCTGGACGGGTGCTCACCTCTTCTGCACGCTCCAACAACTGCATCACTTTATCAGCCGACCAAGGACGTTCTAATAGAGCTTGTTTTGCTAGGGGTGGTGTTGGTGACGCTTTAATAATCGCAATCATTTCATCGACATTCGACAAAGCAACCGTTAAGCCTTCTAACAAATGCGCACGATCTCGCGCTTTACGCAACTCAAAACGGCTGCGACGTGTCACCACGTCACGGCGATGACGAATGAAGTATTCCAAAATCTGTTTTAAGTTCAATAAACGCGGCTGACCATCAACAATAGCAACCATATTGAAGTTAAAGGCTGTCTGCATTAATGTTGTTTTATACAACTGATTGAGCAACACTTCTAACGATTCGCCACGACGCACTTCGATAACCATGCGCATACCGTCTTTATCCGACTCATCGCGCAAGCCAGTAATGCCTTCGATTTGCTTTTCTTTCACCATTTCGGCAATACGTTCAATCAGTTTCGCTTTGTTGACCTGATAAGGCAGCTCAGTGACAACGATTTGGTTTTTATTGTTTTTCTCTTCAAAATGCGCTCTAGCACGCATCACCACGCGACCACGACCTGTTTCGTAAGCATCTTTTAAGCCACCAACACCGTACAGGATACCCGCTGTCGGAAAATCTGGTGCTGGCACGTGTTGCATTAATTCGGTAATGCTTAACGATGGTCTATCGAGCAAAGCAATCGTTGCGTTCACGACTTCGGTTAAATTATGTGGCGGGATATTGGTTGCCATACCAACGGCGATACCAGTCTGACCGTTAATCAGCAAGTTAGGAATACGCGACGGGAAAACCACAGGTTCTTTTTCAGAACCGTCATAGTTAGGTGCAAAATCTACGGTATCTTTTTCTAAGTCTGCCATCAGTTCGTGCGCCAAACGCGCCATACGCACTTCCGTGTAACGCATGGCAGCGGGTGAGTCACCATCGACAGAACCGAAGTTACCCTGACCATCAATCAGCACATAACGCATCGAAAAGTTTTGCGCCATACGAACCATGGTGTCATATACAGCAGTATCGCCGTGTGGGTGATATTTACCGATCACGTCACCGACCACGCGAGCCGATTTCTTATATGCTTTGTTCCAGTCATTGCCCAATTCAGACATCGCAAAAAGCACACGACGATGCACTGGCTTTAAGCCATCACGAACATCTGGCAAGGCACGACCAACGATAACGCTCATTGCGTAGTCGAGGTAAGATTGTTTCATTTCGCTTTCGAGCGAAACGGAGATGATCTCTTTAGCGATTTCTGACATGCCAACGGTTATCCAAAGTATGAGACAATTGCGCTATTATACCCTGATTACGCGCTCGATGACAGATGCTAGCGGCTTAAGGAGTGAGAGATCACGGCTATACAGGCACAAACGACTCAAATACGTCACCTTTACGTTGGAGTACAGTCACACCCTGTGCCAGAGCTTGTTCTTTTAGCTCGTCATAGAGCGAAAAAGTTGCCAGCACTAAGTGGCGTGTCTACATGTCATGTCTCGGTTAGATGGGCAAGACGACTATCCAATAAAGATTGTTGATCAAACACAAGCTACTCCTTTACCAACCACGGCCAAGCAGCGCGAACATAATGCACCATCGACCACACCGTTAAAATCGCTGCAATATAAAGCAACCACTCACCAACACCCTTCGACCAAGATAAATTCCAAATTAGCATACCAATGGCAACAAGTTGTCCAAACGTTTTGAGTTTACCAAGCCAAGAAACAGATACAGCTGCTCGTGCTTGTAATTCTGCCATCCATTCTCGCAACGCTGAGACACTAATCTCACGCATAATAATAATCATTGCAGCCAGCGTAACCCACCAATTACCAAGTGACTGAACCAACAACAATAGCGCGGCAGAAACCATCAACTTGTCAGCAACAGGATCCAAAAATGCGCCTAACGCAGATTGAACCTGCCAACGCCGCGCTAACCACCCATCCAGCAAATCGGTAATCGCTGCTACTGTAAAAAAGCCTGCAGCCCACCAACGCTCGCCTGTTCCTTCCCAATAAAAGGCAAAAACAAAAGCAGGAATCAAAGCAATACGCAACCATGTTAACAACATTGGAACTTGATTTTTAAAAGGGGTTTGCACAATATACTCAACACATTAATGAATTACTTATCTTTTCATTTTAGCACAGCAGATAGACTTGTAAATAATGATATGAAAGTTAAGATGTTATTTTTTTATAGGAAATTTCTTCTGTCATTGGATAGAAGCAAATATAATGATTGATTTGTATTTTTTGAATTCACAGAAAGTGATAATTAAGACATTCTTCTCTAAAAGCCAATAGAAGAATATGGAGCGGGATAAGAGACTCGAACTCTCGACCCTAACCTTGGCAAGGTTATGCTCTACCAACTGAGCTAATCCCGCAATTTATGGCGTCCCCACGGGGATTCGAACCCCGGTACCCACCGTGAAAGGGTGGTGTCCTAGGCCTCTAGACGATGGGGACATCGTTTGTATTAAACAATCGTTCATACTTTTTATATTTTGACTTCTTGGTAAGAAGTTTTTAATTACTTTGGTAAAGTAATTGGAGCGGGATAAGAGACTCGAACTCTCGACCCTAACCTTGGCAAGGTTATGCTCTACCAACTGAGCTAATCCCGCAATTTATGGCGTCCCCACGGGGATTCGAACCCCGGTACCCACCGTGAAAGGGTGGTGTCCTAGGCCTCTAGACGATGGGGACACATTGTGATTATTAATTGGCTTGTGGCTTTTTAATCATCTCATCTTAGGAGGTTTTTTGGTGGAGCTAAGCGGAATCGAACCGCTGACCTCTTGCATGCCATGCAAGCGCTCTACCAATTGAGCTATAGCCCCTAAGATTCGATAATTATAATGTGGTTGACTTACCTTGTCAAGCAGGATAAGTCATAAAAACAACAAAACTGAAACTAAAGCATTGCGATCGCAGTTACCATGCGACGAATCACCGTGTCTTTACCGAGTAGCATCGCTACCTGATCGATAGCGGGCGATTGCCCAGAACCCGTCAAGGCTAAACGCAATGGCATACCAACCTGCCCCATTTTTACCCCATTTTCTTTGCCTGCCCCAGCCATAACTTCATGAACATTAATAGCCGACCAATCGGTAATCGTTTCAAAACCCTGTAATAAAGACAATAATACAGGCTTGGCACTTGCTGTCGTCCAATGTTTCGCTCGTGTATCTTCATCATACATGGTAGGGTCTTGATAAAAACAGTGTGCTTGCATGGCAATGTCGGCTACCGTTTTAGCACGCTCTTTTAACAGCTCGCAGACGGCTGGTAATTCTGCTCCTTGGTCAATATCAATGCCAATAGCAGCTAAGTGTGGCACAACATGACGTGCTAATTGCAAGCCGCCCTGCATTTGTAGATGTTGTTGGTTCGTCCACAAGCACTTATCGGCATCAAATTTCCCTGCAGCACCATTAATATGGTTTAAATCGAAGTATTGAATGAGTTCATCACGACTAAAGATTTCTTGGTCACCATGCGACCACCCCAAACGAGCAAGGTAGTTAAGCAAACCATCGGGTAAGTAACCCGCTTCTTTATATTGCAATACACTGACAGCACCATGACGTTTCGATAAACGCTGTCCATCCTCCCCTAAAACCATCGGTAGGTGGGCATAAGTTGGTAGTTTCGCGCCTAATGCATTCAGCATGTTAATTTGGCGTGGGGTGTTATTGAGATGGTCATCGCCACGAATCACATGGGTAATCTTCATTTCCCAGTCATCAACGACTACCGTGAAGTTATAGGTGGGCGCACCGTCAGAGCGGCGAATAATTAAGTCATCCAATTCTGAATTTTGAACAACGACATCACCTTTAATTAGGTCATGAATAACAACTTCACCATCTAATGGGTTTTTGAAGCGCACAACAGGGGTAATCCCTTCTGGTGGGGTTCCTGTGAAATCACGATAACGACCGTCATAACGCGGCTTTTCTTTACGCGCCATTTGACCTTCGCGCATCTCATCAAGCTCTTGCTGTGAAGCATAACAATAGTAGGCTTTGCCTTCTATTAACCATTGCTCGATAATCTCATTATAACGGTCAAAACGTTGTGTTTGATAGAAAGGACCTTCATCAAAGTCTAAGTCTAACCATGCCATACCTTGTAAAATCGCATCGACAGACTCAGGTGTCGAGCGTTCTAAATCGGTATCTTCGATACGCAAAATAAATTGACCACCATGCTTGCGTGCATATAACCATGAAAATAAGGCAGTGCGCACACCACCAATATGTAAATAACCCGTCGGACTGGGGGCAAAGCGTGTACGAACCAAGAGATTCTCCTAACGTGAGTATGTGACTTATTGGTTTATTATATGCGAAAAAAGACAACAAAAAAGCCCAACGTGCGTTGGGCTTTTAAGTAACTGAACAACAGAGATGTTATTACAGCAATGGAGAAGCGTAGTTTTCCACACCAGGGTTGTTTTTCACACCCTTCAAACGTGGGTGGTTAACCTTATCTAACTTCACTTCTTTGTGCTTACGAACATAATCCGCAACCACATCGTGAATTAAACGACCAGAACCAACAGACTCAACCTGCGCCCAACCTGCAACGGTGTAAGTCTTATTCGCTTCAATCGCTGTACCATTATCTAATGCGATATTCGAAATACGGCTACCTAGCTTAGCAGTAGGATCGATTTCGTAGGTTAAACCACCGATACGAACCATGTCACCACCTGATTGTAAATAGGGGTCTTCAACGAACAAGTTATCTGCAACGCCTTCCATCATTTCTTTGAGTTGATTACCCGTCATTTCATTACGGTAGGTTTCACCATAAGTCATTGATGTTTCGTCCATGATATTTTCGTAAGTGATGTTGTCGCCGCCAAGCACCGAGGTTCCCCAACGCACGCCAGCTGATAGGGCGATTTGTGTATCGTGCTCTTCACGCAGTGCATTCACAATAACTTGATCCCATGTACCCATGAAGTTACCACGACGGTACAGCGTTTCGCCCGCAACGCCACAGACTTCATTCAGGATAGACTCGTAAGACTTACCAACACGGTCTTTGTTGAACGCGTTATCAGCACGACGACCTTCAATCACTTTCTCGTCATACTTAGTTTGACGCATGGTGTTGATGTAAGTGTCCATATCTTTGTCAGCAGCAAGAATATTCGAGAATACTGGCAACAGCTTATATTGAACACCAGCAACCTTACCTGCTTTAATGTCTAAGTCCATTACGCCAACAAACTTACCGTTAGAACCACCGTTCGTTACCAGTGTTGTACCCGACTTGTTCTTAACCTTAACAGGCACAGGCATACCATCATGTGTGTGACCACCGAAGATAGCATCGATTCCTGTCACACGGCTTGCCATCTTGATGTCCACGTCCATGCCGTTATGAGACAGAACGATGACCGCCGCAACTTTTTCTTTGTTACGCACGTGATCAACCGTTGCTTGCATTTCTTCTTCTTGCACACCAAAGGTTAAATCTGGGAAGTTTGCACGTGGGTTAGCATTTGCTAAACGTGGGAAAGCTTGTCCAATAACAGCGACTTTGAAACCACCCACATCTTTTATTGCATAAGGTGCTAATGCATGGCGTGTTTCTTCGCTAAACAAGCCTTTACCACCATATTTTTGTGTCATGGCTTTGTAATCATCACCGAACAGAGCGTCTTCACGAATTAAGCAGTTTTGTGCCAACATTTGACCTTTGTATTTGCTTAAGTTGCGGAAAACTTCTTCTTGTGTGTAAGTGAATTCCCAGTGCGCTGTCATGTAGTCCACTCCCAAAATATTGGTTGCTTCAACCATGTCCGCGCCACGTGTCCATAAAGCGGTAGCCGAACCGTGCCATGTATCGCCACCATCAATGGTAATGGTGTTTTGACGACCACCAGCTTGCTCACGTAAGCTATCTAATAATGTTTTGATGTGGGCAAAACCACCCACTTTACCGAACTGCTTGGCAGCGTTATTGAAGTCTAGGTAAGTGAAGGCATGTGCTTCGATTGAACCAGGTTTAATTTTAAGTTCTTTCAACATTTTTTCGCCAACGATATGTGGCAACTTACCAAACGCAGCACCCATACCAAGGTTTACGTTAGGCTCACGGAAGTAAATCGGCTTGAGCTGCGCGTGCGTATCGGTCATGTGCATGATACGCACCTGACCAAACTTAGGCATATTGTAAAGATCTGCTTTTTTATCAGCACGAGCCATATTCGGTAACATACCTGCTGCGGCAGCCATGCCCATGATGTGTAGAAACTCACGACGATTCATTGCCATTGTGACGACTCTCCTAAAAGATAAAAATATATGATCGATTAATGATATGCTGAGCCTAGCCAATCTGCAAATTAAACAAACTTGGGTAAGCACTAGCGTTGTTTATTATTTAACCCAATTTCTCGCATTCTGAAATAAGCGCATCCACGCACCTTCTTCGTTCCAATCATCGGGATGCCAAGAGAATTGATCACGACGGAACACGCGTTCTGGATGCGGCATCATAATCGTGGCACGACCATCTGTACTGGTAAAGCCTGTTAGTCCTTGTGTAGAACCATTAGGGTTAAGCGGATAAGTTTCGGTTCCTGCACCTGTCGCATCGACAAAACGCATTGCTGCTTGAGATTTTAATGCATCCGATTCGTTACGCCACACCACTCGACCTTCGCCATGCGCGACAGCAATTGGCATCATCGAGCCTGCCATACCTTGCAACAACACCGACTTGCTTTCTTCGACCTTCACTAAAGAAAGACGTGCCTCGAACTGCTCCGAGGTATTACGAAAGAATCGCGGCCAATGCTCAGCACCTGGGATTAAATCATGCAAGCTCGATAACATCTGGCAGCCATTACAGACGCCAAGCGTGAAGGTGTCGGCACGATGGAAAAATGCTGCAAAAGCATCGGAAGCACGGTGGTGGAGCTGAATATTGGCTGCCCAACCACGACCAGCGCCCATCACATCTCCATAAGAGAAACCACCGCAAGCAACCAAACCTTTCATCTGTTCAAGCGACAAACGACCTTCTAAAATATCACTCATATGCACGTCAACAGCATCAAAACCAGCCAAGGTAAAGGCGGCAGCCATTTCCTGCTGACCATTCACGCCTTGCTCACGTAAAATGGCAACTTGTGGACGCACGCCTATATTGATGTAAGCTGCTGCAACATTCTCGCTCGGATTAAACGCTAAATTTGCTTTTAATTCGCTTAATGGCGATTGCATTTTAATCAATTCGTAGGCTTGAGCAGCACAATCGGCATTATCACGCAGTGCTTGCATGCGATAAGATGTTTCTGACCAACGAGCGTGACAATCTGCTAGGCTACGCTCAAATACAGTGTGAGCATTCGTTTGAATAACAATCGATTGCGTTGCATTAAAATGTGCAATAGCATGACTAACAGCCGATAACTGATGTTGCGCTAACAAGGCTTCAAAGGCTGCCTGATTGGCATCGGTTACTTGAACAACCACGCCTATTTCTTCACTGAACAAGCCAGCAACCACATCGGCAGAAACTGCTGTCATATCGACATCAAGACCAGTACGACCTGCAAATGCCATTTCTGCTAAAGTCGCAAACAAACCACCATCACTACGGTCATGATAAGCAGTAATTAAGCCTTGCGCACGTGCAACTTTTAACAGGTTAAATAGATTGCGCATCGGTTCTGGGCTAATATCAGGTGCAACGTCACCAACTTGGTTATACACCTGCGCCAAACAAGAACCACCTAAACGGTTTGCACCTGCGCCTAAGTCGATTAGCCACAGCTTTCCGCCTTTATCGCTGCGCAACTCTGGTGTCCAAGTCTTACGAATATCTTGCACAGGTGCAAACGCCGTCACCACCAACGACAAGGGAGAGACAACGGCTTTTTTATCACCCGCATCATCTTGCCACACCGTTTTCATCGATAAGGAGTCTTTACCGACTGGAATAGTGAGTCCTAACGCTGGACAAAACTCCATCCCGACAGCTTCTACGCCAGCATAAAGCGCGGCATCTTCACCTGCATGACCAGCAGCAGCCATCCAGTTTGCAGACAGCTTAATGTGGGTTAAATCAGCAATATCAGCAGCTAACACATTCGTTAGCGATTCCGCAACCGACATGCGTGTTGAGGCAGCTGGATTCAAAATAGCTAAAGGCGAACGCTCACCCAATGCCATCGCTTCACCTGTATGGTGAACATAATCGGTGGCTGTTACGGCAACGTCTGCAACAGGCACTTGCCAAGGACCGACCATCTGATCTCGCGCCACTAATCCTGTAATACTACGATCGGCAATGGTAATCAAGAAAGTTTTATCGGCAACCGTTGGCAGCGCCAAAATGCGATTGACGGCATCTTCTAACACAATCGCAGCGGTATCAAATCCCGGTTGAGCCCGATCACGATCTTGCACATTCTTGTGTAGTTTTGGTGCTTTACCTAATAAAATAGGCAACGGCATATCAACAGGATGGTTATCGAATTGACTATCAGCAACGGTTAAATGCGACTCATCAATCGCTTCACCCAATACAGCAAATGGACAACGCTCACGCTCACAAATTGACTCAAATAAAGCCAGTTTGTCGGCAGAAACAGCCATCACATAACGCTCTTGCGATTCGTTACACCAAATTTCCATCGGTGACATGCTAGACTCGTCATTCGGTACAGCACGCAAATTGAGTTTCGCGCCCTTTCCTGCATCGTTAACTAACTCGGGCATGGCGTTCGATAAGCCACCCGCTCCGACATCGTGAATGAACAAAATTGGATTTTCTTCGCCCATCCAGACACAACGGTCAATCACTTCTTGTGCTCGACGCTCCATTTCTGGGTTACCACGTTGCACAGAGGAAAAATCTAGGTTTTCGTGTGATTTGCCTGCATCGACGCTGGATGCCGCACCACCACCCAAACCGATAAGCATGGCAGGACCACCCAACACAATCAGCTTAGAACCTGCTGGGAAAGGCATCTTTTGCACATGCTGCTCACGAATATTACCCAAACCACCCGCCAACATAATGGGCTTATGATAGCCACGTTGCTCGACACCATCTGGCGTTAACACAGGGTTTTCGTAGGTGCGAAAATAACCACACAAACCCGGACGACCAAACTCGTTATTAAATGCAGCAGAACCTAAAGGCCCATCGATCATCACGTCTAAGGCTGACACGATACGACCCGGTTTGCCGTAAGCAATTTCCCAAGGTTGGTTAAAGTCAGGCATATTCAGGTTAGATACCGTAAAGCCCGTTAATCCCGCTTTTGGCTTAGAGCCACGTCCTGTCGCCCCTTCATCACGAATTTCACCGCCCGA
>DYST01000026.1:17684-22927 GCA_020726325.1 Thiomicrospira cyclica
TTGTGCCTCGCCATCAATTGTCCATTGCGCATTAAAAATCTTATGACGACAATGCTCAGAATTTGCTTGCGCAAACATCATCAATTCTGCATCGACAGGGTCGCGCTTGAGCTGATCTGTAAAAGCCGCTAATAAATAGTCAATTTCATCTTCTGATAATGCCAAGCCCATCTCACGATTGGCGACAACCAAAGCATCTCGACCCTGCGCTAATACAGGCACAGTCATGTAAGGTTTTGCTGCTTGATGCGAGAATAATGCTGACAAATCAGCAACTGAAGTTAAAACACTTTCGGTCATACGGTCATGCACTAAAGCTTGTAGCATCTGAATTTGCTCGCCGCTTAAATCGCCTTCGACTTGCCAGACAATCGCGCGTTCGATGCGTTTAATCTGGGTTAAGCCACAGTTTTGGACAATGTCTGTCGCCTTAGAAGACCAAGGAGAGATAGTGCCAACACGCGGCGATACCACAAAACTGGCAGCCAATGCCTCTTGAGTCTGTACAGACTCATTTAACAATTGATTTAGACTTTGTGCATCAGCAGCAGATAAGGCTTCTTCGCTTTCATAGACATAAACATAACGTGCAGACAAACCTGTTAACGTCACACCTTGTGCTTTTGCACGTGCAACAAACTGTTCTACACGAAATGCTGATAATGACGATACACCCCAAATCGTGTGTACACGCAAACTCATTCTAAAATACCCATTTTCTGGAATACTGATTTTTTCTGCTCGGCATTTAAAACCTGATCGTTAGCAGTACTGACAATAATATCTGTTGCTTTATCTTTCGCTTTAAACTTCAAGACCACATCACTCACATCTGTTTTATCAGAAGCAAACAAACGATTGAAGAATCCTTTTTCAGCCTTAACCGCTTGCGGCATTTTAATATTCATAATGCCATTAGCACGATCGGTGCTCGCAACTGTAAAGCCAGCACGATCAGACAAAGACAATACATATTGCCAACTTTCTTCCATGCCCGCTTGCAAGGTCAAACCAGAAAACTCATTATCCAAAGATGAACTCATTGTTTTAATTGTCGTAGCAACCTGTTTCAGCGCCACATCTTTAGATGCACCTAAGAATACCATTGACTGATAAATGGTTTCTGCTTCAAACTCTGGATGATAGGGACGCGAACGCCAATAACGCATTTCACCATCCATATCTTCGATGAGCATCGTATGACGAACAAAGACATCCATGCCACCAGCTGCATCCGTTTGCACACGTAACGTCAAACGATCCATTGCACCCTTAGCGGTTTCTTCACGCCATGCGTTAAGAACGCGCGTTAAAATGCTCATTTCCGTTTTGGGAACAATCTCACGACGCGGTAAAAATGCCGTTCTAATGACACCGACATCTTTACGCGCCTCTTCAATGGCAAAGCCCTGCGATATTAAAAAACGCTGTAAGCGTTCCCACATATCATCACTATTTGCTTTATCGATATGCAACCAACGCTCAGAAAGATTGTTACGTACACTTAAGCCATCAGCACGGTAAGAAGGAATATCTTGTTTAATAATCTTATCGTTGAGTTGCCCCATCAATTGACGGTTATTCGCATCCATATTACGGTTAGGATTTTGGAACCCAGGCGGCAATTCTAAAGGCGAAATGAGCGCGTCTTGCGTGACGCGATAATTATCTTCTTGCGTGATACTATCACTACTACCAAAAGACTTACTCAAACTACTACAACCACTACCCACAAGTAGCGAAATCATAGCCAAACTCAAAATACGAGGTGCATTCATGCAATTAATAACCTATTGAATGTTAATGTGATACCAAAAGATTGGCTTTATTGAGTGCTGCCTCTAAGGTAGCATGATGCTGTGGCGATAATACAGTCAAAGGCAGACGAATACCTTGTTCGATTAAGCCCATGCGATACAAAGCCCACTTGACAGGAATGGGGTTGGCTTCGATAAATAAATCGCGATGCAAGTCTTGCAAAGGTGCATCTAAGGCATGCGCAAGTTCAGCATCACCGTCTAAAGCAGCATGATAGGCTTTACTCAATTGTGCAGGTGCAATATTTGCGGTAACAGAAATACCACCTTGTCCGCCCTGCAAAATAAAATCGATTGCTGTTGCATCATCGCCCGTATAAAACTCAAAATCAGACACACAGAGTTCGCGCATTTGCGCCAAACGCTCGAGTTTACCCGTCGCATCTTTGATGCCGACAATATTCTTAATTTGCGATAAACGGGCAACCGTCTCTGGCAATAAGTCAACAGCAGTACGCCCTGGTACATTATAAAGAATAACAGGAATATCAACCGCTTCTGCCACTGCTTTATAATGCAGATATAAACCCTCTTGCGTTGGCTTATTGTAATAAGGCGTAACCAACAAAGCACCGTCAGCACCCATATCTTTTGCCGACTGCGTTAATTCAATCGCCTCGCGCGTCGAATTAGAGCCAGTTCCTGCAATAACAGGTATACGTCCAGCAATGTAGTCGATACAGTGTTTCATAACGGCACAATGCTCGTCATAATTTAAGGTTGCCGACTCACCTGTTGTACCAACAGTAACAATGGCATCAGTACCATTGTGCAAATGCAAATCTAGTAAATGGTTTAACGCTGCATAGTCCACAGCACCATCAACCGTCATGGGGGTTACGATAGCAACCATGCTGCCTCGAAAATAACTCACGCGCCCTACTCCAAAAGAGTCAAATAAATATCTGCTATCATACCGCAAAGCGGCGTGTCTTGCTAAGAAAATCCCGCAAGTCAATGCAATGACAAAATGTTAATCCTCAACAAACTGCCCATCTCTCATTTGTATCACACGCGACATGCTTGCTGCTAACTGCATATCATGTGTCACAATGACCATTGCCATGCTCGTCTGACGCTGTAACGACAACATTAACTCATAGACGGTATTCGCATTGGCTGAATCTAAATTCCCTGTTGGTTCATCAGCTAACAAGCAATCAGGATGCGTAATAAGGGCGCGTGCAATGGCTGTCCTTTGTCGCTCACCCCCCGATAACTCAGCGGGCTTATGCTCAAGACGATGCGACAAACCAACTTCACCTAACATCTCTGTTGCCTGATTTCGTGCTTGTTTCATCGACAAACGACGAATTAATAATGGCATCGCCACATTATCAAGCACTGTAAATTCTGGTAATAAGTGATGGAATTGATAGACAAAGCCCAAATGTGCATTACGTAACTGTCCTCGTTTTAACTCACCAAGTGTCGAAAAACGCTGACCTAACAACTGTACACTACCTGAGGTTGGCTTATCTAAGCCACCTAACAAATGAAGCAAGGTTGACTTACCAGAACCAGAACTACCGACAATCGCCAATCGTTCACCACGTTCAACCTGCAAATCAACCGCTTTGAGCACTTCTACCGACAACTTGCCATCATGAAAACTTTTTGCAATGCCCTGTGCTTCTAATACCCAAGATGATTGTTGACTTTGATTACTCATAACGTAATGCCTCTGCAGGTTGTAGCTGTGCTGCCTGCCAAGCAGGATACAAGGTTGCTAACAAGGTTAAGATAAAGGTCATGCTCGACACCTGCCACACATCCGACCACTCTAAGTGGGAAGGAACAAAACTAATGTAAAATACATTAGCAGGGAAAAACTTAAAGCCAAAAAGATGTTCTAAAAATGGCACAATGACATCAATATTTAATGCCACAGCAACACCTCCAGCTACCCCCAAAAGCATACCAATCAGACCAATCGCCATTCCTTGCACAACAAAAATTGTCATGATTGAAAAAGGTGACGCGCCTAAGGTTCTTAAAATGGCAATATCGCTGCGTTTATCGGTCACTGCCATCACCATCGTTGAAATGATATTAAATGCTGCCACCATCACAATCAAAGCCAAACCAATAAACATCATCCGTTTTTCGAGCTGCAAGGCAGCAAAAAAGTTAGCGTGTTGTTGTGTCCAGTCAGAAACATAGACAGTGCGTGTAATCACCTCACTCAGTGCCTCCCTCATTTTAGGAATATCGAACATATCCGCAACTTTAAGCTGTAAACCGCTCACATCCTGCGCACTCAAACCAAAAAGCGTCTGTGCATCTTCAAGATGAATATAAGCAAGTCCACCATCATACTCATGCATACCCACTTCAAAAATGGCAACAACCGTAAAGCGTTTCATTTTAGGCACAAAACCAACGGCAGTATTCGCGCCCTCTGGCGTTACCAAACTGACTTTGTCACCGATGGTGACACCTAGGCTTCTTGCCAACTCAGAACCCAAGGCTATCGAAAAACTACCAGCGACGAGATCGTTTAAAGCACCAGCTTGAAAACGTTCTGCAACATGAGAAACTTGAGTCTCCCAGTCAGGCAAAATCCCCTTAATCGAAGCACCTTGCGAACGCCCACCATTCGCGACCAGTGCTAAACGGGTCACATTGGGTGCTGAAGCAAGAATAGAAGCGCTGTGTTTAACCTCCGCTGCTAATTGTTGCCAATGATCGATTTTTTCTCCTGCAGCCGATATGGTCATATGCGCCGTCATACTGAGCATACGGTTACGAATCTCTTCATGAAAGCCATTCATAATGGACAGAATCGTAATTAATGCCAAAATACCCAAGGCAATGCCTAAAAAGGAAATCAAAGAAATAAAGGAGATGAAATGGTTACGACGCTTTGCACGTAAATAACGTAGCCCAATGCGCCATTCAAAAGGAAAATTCATCATGATTTTGATCTACTTAATTGTTAATGATTTATGTCGTAATAAACTTAGGCAAACGCCATCCTAAAAAAACACCGCCGAGTCTTGCTAAAAGCGTCGTTGTCATAGATAAAACAATGACCTGCCAACCTGTATCCAGCCAAGCCACCGCAAGTACATAAACACTCGCGCCTAAAAATGAAGCCGTCGCATAGATTTCTTTACGCAAAATTAATGGCACTTCACCGACCAAAATATCACGAATCATACCACCAACCACGCCTGTCATAATGCCCATCATAACGGCAATCACATCACTGTAACCTAAAGACAAGGCTTTTTGCGCCCCAATAAGGGTAAATACTGCTAAACCAATGGCATCAAGAAGTAATAAAATTTGCATTGGAATAACATGTGTACGACGATAAATTGCAACCAGCAGCGTTGTAACGACAGCAATATAAATATACTCTGTCTGCGTTAACCAAAAGACAGGCACATTAAGAATCAAATCGCGCAAAGTACCACCACC
>DYST01000106.1 GCA_020726325.1 Thiomicrospira cyclica
AACTAAGCAGCCTTTTTCTCTGGCAACTGAACATCAAAAAGTAACTCGCTGTAAGGAACGTACACTAAGTTTTTATCGTTTCTCTTCAAAATGCCCCACTCGATCAAAGCTGATACATCGGTATGAACATTTTTGTAGTTTCTATTCAATAGTGCTGCTAAAGCCTTGACGTTCATTGCTTCCGAACTTCTCAACACTGCAATCAACTCCCATCGTTTAGGCGTAAACAAACTGAGCATACTAGCAACACTAGCAAAACTAATGCCTTCTTGTTGCTTAATTTTTTTACCCTGCTCCAATGCTTCCATAACACGAGCAGCACGATCTAAACTGGCCGCTAAGGACTCAACATTAACGTGTAAAACGGTAGTCATAACAGGCTCTCCACATCGGACATAAAATCTTTCATCAACTGAGAAGGACTAATCCACTTGTATGGGTATTCGTTCTCGCCAAAGTGCTTGTGATCGCCTTTGCCGCGTTCGTTGTCATATCCAACAACTCTTTGACCATCGACGATATAAACCAAGCGGTATTTGAAAGCATGTTCTGATGGCGGTACTGGTTTAGGTACTTCCCAAATGACAATCTCGACAAATCCTTTGCCGTGCTCATGTTTCGTTTTGTAGATCAGATTAGCTTTCATATTTGTATGGTATCACAAACCATATAAAAAAGACCCGCAAACATAACGCGCTGTTAGTGAAATACGTACAGTTGCTTTTGATTTCAATTCGAGCAAGTCATTATTTTTTACTCGCATTCGTGCGCGTTGCCCTGCATAATAAGCAGCTTATTTTGTTGTATGAGAGTGATAAATGCTTATGAAAACCCCGATTCAAATCCGTAAATTATCACCGCGTATTGGTGTCGATATTCCAGCACCAGAGTATGGTACTACTGGCTCGGCGGGCTTAGATTTGCGTGCTTGTATTGACGAGCCTATCGAGTTGGCTGCGAATGCTGTGACGCTAGTGGGCACAGGTTTGGCAATTCATATTGCCGATCCGTCATTGGCGGCTGTTATTTTGCCGCGTTCGGGTTTGGGACATAAAAATGGCATTGTTTTGGGTAATCTTGTCGGCTTAATCGATTCTGACTATCAAGGTGAATTGAAAATTTCGGTTTGGAATAGAGGCACAGAATCCTTTACCATTAACCCGAATGAGCGTTTGGCACAGTTGGTATTTATCCCTGTTGTGCAAGCGGCTTGGCAATGGGTTGAGTCGTTTGATGATAGTGAGCGAGGTGAGGGGGGGTTTGGGAGCACAGGTCGCCATTAAAAACCTATAAAACCTATTACGCTGACATCTTGCGTTGTTGCTGCGTTGCCTCTTGTGTTATTGCTACTTGCTCAAATAACCTATCATTGCGATAATACCCGACTAACTGTGTAAACTATTTTGGTGCTCAAATGACAAAAGCCTATATGCCTGACGTTGCTAACATACCCTTATCGAATCCGCTGGGAACATTGGATTGGGTTGGTATGGCACAAATTGAGTTACCAATTAACTTGGCAACGCAAGTGGGTGAGGTTGTGCGCTCGTTAGCACGTGTGCAGGCGTATGTTAATTTGGCGGATCCTGCCAGTAAAGGCATTCATATGTCGCGTCTGTATTTAATGCTCGATAAAGCCAGTAATGAAGCCTTAACGCCAATGAACTTAACAAACATGCTAGCCGAATTTGTCCAATCACATCATGAGCTATCGACAGCGGCATTTGTCGAGTACCGTTTTGATTATTATGAGCGTCGTGGTTCGTTGTTATCGGGCAATAGTGGCTGGAAAAACTATCCCGCGCTCATTCGCGGTACGTTGCGTGATGGTGTTTTTAGCTTAGAAATGCAAGTCGAAGTCCCTTATTCATCGACTTGTCCGTGTTCTGCTGCTTTGGCGCGGCAACTGATTCAGGATCAATTTAGTGCTGATTTTACAGGACGCGAAAATCTGACGCAGGCAGAAGTTTATGCTTGGCTTGGAACCAGTGAAGGGGTGTGTGCTACACCACATTCGCAACGCTCGACCGCTAAGGTGTGCGTGACCTTAACGGATAATCAGGTCGGTGTTTTTGATTTGTCGGCACTGATTTCGGTAATTGAAGGCTCGCTAAAGACTGCTGTGCAAGCTGCTGTTAAGCGCGAAGATGAGCAAGAGTTTGCCCGTCTCAATGGGGCTAATCTGATGTTCTGCGAAGATGCAGCGCGTCGCTTACAATCATCGTTAGATACCGAACGCGATTATGCTGATTTTTGGTTGCGTGTTGATCATATGGAAAGTCTGCATCCACATGATGCGGTAAGTATCGTTTGCAAAGGACTTGATGGCGGTTATTTGCCCGTGCCATCTTTGTCGTGACTGCAGTTTTCTTGACACTGATGTTTATGCTCTGTTCCTGGCACTAAATCAATCCCACCAGGATTGCCAGGATGACAACGCCCAATGCGTTTAATCGCTAACCAAGAGCCCCAAAAAAGCCCTTTTTCTTGCAAGGCTTCGATGCTGTAATGTGAGCAACTGGGGTAAAAACGGCATCTTGGTCCGAGTAAAGGGCTAATCAAAACTTGATAGGTGCGAATAATCAGCACAAAAGGGGCGATTAGGATAGGTTTTAACATGCTAGAATTTCCAGAATCTGCTATATTCTCCCATTATCCTACAAAATATCATCCCAAATAAGAGTGTTTTCATGTCTAGCTTAGTTATTACCAATGCCATTGTCGTTAATGAAGGTCAACAAACTGTCTGTGATGTGCTGATTCGTCACGGTCGTATCGAAAAAATTGCGCAGCATATTTCTGCCGAAGCAGAGAGTGTTATTGATGCGCAAGGGCGTTATTTATTACCGGGTATGATTGATGATCAAGTTCATTTTCGTGAACCGGGTCTAACAACAAAAGGCAGTATTGCGACGGAATCAAAGGCTGCTGTGATGGGCGGTATTACCAGCTATATGGAAATGCCGAATACTAAGCCTGCTGCGGTTACACGCGCGACACTGGAAGATAAATATCAATTGGCTGCTGGTAAGTCTTACGCTAACTACTCATTTTACATGGGGGCAACCAACGATAATCTCGATGAAATTCGTGCCATGAATCCTGCAACCGTGTGTGGGGTTAAGGTCTTTATGGGTGCGTCGACAGGGAATATGTTGGTTGATGAAGCGAAAACACTGGAAGGTATTTTCCGTGATGCCCCAGCTTTAATCGCTACCCATTGCGAAAACACGCCGATGATTTTAGCCAACGAAGAGCAAGCTCGGGTGCAGTATGGCGAAAATGTGCCCTTTAATCAGCATGGGTTGATTCGTTCACGCGAAGCTTGTTATGCCTCATCGTCGTTAGCGGTAAGTTTAGCGAAGCAATTTAATGCGCAACTGCATGTGTTGCATTTAACCACCACAGAAGAGTTGGATTTGTTTACGGCGGGTGATTTAGCGAATAAACGGATTACGGCAGAAGCCTGCGTGCATCATCTGTGGTTTACCGATGCTGATTATGATCGTTTAGGGGCGTTGATTAAGTGTAACCCTGCTATTAAAACACAAGCCGACCGTGATGCTTTACGTGCAGCGGTCAAAGATGGTCGTATTGATGTGATTGCTACCGATCATGCGCCTCATACGTGGGATGAAAAACAGCAAAGCTACTTCAAAGCACCATCGGGGCTACCCTTGGTTCAGTATGCTTTGCCTGCACTCCTCGATATGGTTAAACAGGGTGTTTTTACCATTGAAGAAGTGGTTGCTAAAACATCGCATGCCGTTGCGCGTCGCTATGGCATGATTGATCGTGGCTTTATTCGTGAAGGCTATTGGGCAGACTTAGTATTGGTTGATTTAGATAAACCCAGTGTCGATACGCCCGATCAGTTGGCTTATTTATGTGGCTGGTCGCCATTCAATGGGCATACTTTTAGCAGCAGCATTTGCACGACCTTGGTTAATGGCGAAGTGGTTTATCGTAATGGTGAAACGGTGCATTTGCCAGCGGGTCAGCGTTTGGCTTTCCAAGCACAGCGTCGGTAGGATTTTATTGAAGGAGACACCCATGAAGCGCGAAGTAGCCTTGATTCATCCAGGTGAGATTCTACTTAAAGACTGGTTAGAGCCTCTTGGTATCAGTCAGTATCAATTGGCTAAAGCCATTGGTGTGTCACGCCGACGTATTAATGAAATTGTGCAAGGTAATCGGGCTATTACCGCAGATACGGCTGCGCGTCTTGCTGCATTTTTCGATGTTGAACCTGAAGGATGGTTAGCGCTGCAAGCACACTACGACACAGAACTTGTACGTGAAAAGATAGGTGAGATACTCAATCAGATTCCCCTCTATAACCACATTCCTCGTTCAAATATTTATTCATCCACATTAAGGGAAATCCTACCATGATTACAGAAATGATCCGCAGTGGGCATGTTATTCGTGCAGCAGAATTGCTAGCACAAATTTTGGGCGATGCTCGTATGCCAGCGGATGCGCGTATGGATACTTATTTTCGAGCGCACAAGGAAATGGGCAAGCGCGACCGAGGGGTTGTTGCTGAATTGACTTACGGTGTGTTGCGTCAACTACGCTTGATCGATGCCCGTTTAGGCGAGTTTGCTGAAGGCTGGCCAGGTTATCAGCGTCGCGTGGGGGCGTTGCTGATGATGCAACAAGGGCTGTCACAGCGTGCCTTATTGGTCTACATGGATGAAACCATGGCAAAAGAGATTGCTGAGTCATTGCGTGCTTGTCCAACCAATAGTTTGCCCCTAGCGGTGCGTTATAGCTTGCCCGATGCAGTTTGGGATGCTTGGGTTGCTCAATGGGGTGAGGAAAGCACCATTGCTTTGGCTCAATCGCTCTTGTCTCCTGCATCAGCGGATATTCGTATTAACACCATCAAAACCGATACCGCTAGTGTGCAAGCTGCCCTAACAAAATTGAGCTTTGAAGTTGCACCGATTGAAGGTATTCCTAATGCCTTGCGTCAGCAAGGACGTAAACCCTTATTCCGTACCGATGCCTTCCAAAATGGTGGCTTCGAGATGCAGGATGCGGGCAGTCAAATTGTCGGGGCGTTGCTACCTGTCAAATCGGGTCAGAAAGTCATCGACTTTTGTGCGGGTGCTGGCGGTAAGACCTTGCAACTGGCTGCGCAAATGGGCAATAAAGGCAGTTTAACGGCGTGTGATATTTCTGAACATCGCCTTGATCGTATGCGTCCGCGTTTGGCGCGTGCTGGTGTCGATAATGTGCGCATTATGCCGATTAGCAGCGAAACAGATGCCAAACTGAAAAAGTTTAAAGGCACACAAGATGCAGTGCTGGTCGATGCACCTTGCTCTGGCAGTGGGACATGGCGACGTAGCCCCGATATGAAATGGCGTGATTTGGGG
>DYST01000027.1 GCA_020726325.1 Thiomicrospira cyclica
GCAAATTGGCAATCGTGATTTTGCGCTAGATTTATTGTTTTTTCATCGAGGGTTAAATGCCTTGGTTGCGATTGAGCTAAAAGTAGGGCGTTTTGAGCCTGAATATTTGGGAAAGCTCAGTTTTTATCAAGAAGCTTTAGATCGCGACCATAAAAAAGCACACGAAAACCCCAGTATTGGCGTGTTGTTATGTGCCAGTAAAGATGATGAAGTGGTTGAGTACGCGCTCAGTCGCTCTCTATCGCCAGCGTTAATTGCAGAATATCAAACCCAATTACCAGACAAAGCCTTGTTGCAGCGCAAATTGCATGAGTTTTATCATATCAATTTGCACGAAGGAGAACAACCATGACTCTAACGCATATTTTACGTAGTAACACCCATAGGAGACAATAACCATGCCCACTATTTCTCTGTTTTATGGCATCATGATTTTGATGTTTTATCGTGATAATAATCAGCATCATCTACCACACATTCACGCACGTTATCAGGGTAAAGAGGCTGTGTTTGCTATCGAAGATGGTGCAGTGTTAAACGGCAGCTTTCCTCCTAAGCAAATCAAAATTGTGCAAGCTTGGATTGAGCTTCGTAAGGAAGACTTATTATTAGATTGGGAGCTTGCCGTGAATGGTGAAGAACCTTTTCGTATTGCTCCCTTGCAGTGAGGTATTTTCTATGTTGCTGGATGTGATTGACTTTAAATTAGAACAGGATTATCAAATTGATTTGGTGTTCGAAAACGGTGAAAAAAGACGCTTCGATATGAAGCCGCTATTACAGTTAAAGCCGTGGAATAAGCTGATTGAAGCGCATCGTTATCAGCAGGTGTCGATTGATTATGGTACTTTGGTTTGGTCGGGTAATATCGATATTTCACCCGAAACACTTTATAACCGTTCTTATCGGATCAACGAAGCATGACGCAACTCTCTCGTTATAACACTTACAAACCCTCTGGTGTAGACTGGTTAGGGGATATTCCTGAGCATTGGGAGGTGAAATCCTTAAAGCACATTGCATTTATGCAAAGTGGCGCAACTATTTCACCAGAACAATTTACAGATGAAGGCTATCCTGTTTATGGTGGTAATGGTTTTAGAGGTTACACAAAAAGTTACACGAATGATGGTGAGTTTGTTTTAATAGGCAGACAGGGTGCATTGTGCGGTAATGTCAACTATGCTTCAGGTAAATTTTATGCTTCTGAACATGCTATTGTTGTTTATCCATTAAAAAATGAAAGTGTGCGCTGGCTTGGTGAATTAATTAGAGTTGCAGATTTTAATCGATTATCTCAATCTGCTGCCCAACCCGGTATTGCTGTAAATATCATTAAAAATGAATATTTTCCTTATCCCCCCCTCTGTGAACAAACCGCCATTGCAACCTTCCTCGATAAAAAAACAGCGCAAATCGAGCAAGCTATTGCCATTAAGCAGCAACAAATAGCCCTGCTCAAAGAGCGCAAACAAATCATCATTCAGCAAGCCGTCACCCAAGGCTTAAACCCTAATGCCCCAATGAAAGATTCGGGTGTGGAATGGATAGGGAAAATTCCTGAGCATTGGGAGGTAGAAAAAGCAAAATGGCTATTTTTGAAAGCCGAACGCCTTCCAAGGGAACATGATGAAATTGTTACTTGCTTTAGAGATGGGCAAGTAACTTTAAGATCAAATAGACGCTTAGATGGTTTTACCAATGCCATAAAAGAGCATGGCTATCAAGGCATAAGAAAAGGTGATTTAGTAATTCATGCAATGGATGCTTTTGCAGGTGCGATTGGTGTCTCTGATTCTGATGGAAAGTCAACGCCAGTTTATTCTGCTTGTACACCAATAAATGATAAGCAGGTTAACACCTTCTTTTACGCTTATTTTTTGCGTGATTTAGCATTATCAGGTTTTATTGTTTCCTTAGCAAAGGGCATCAGAGAAAGATCTAGCGATTTTAGATTTAATGATTTTACTTCATTGATGTTACCTTTGCCCCCCATTCCCGAACAAACCGCCATTGTTACCCATATCGAAACCCAATCCACCCAAATCGACCAAGCCATTGCCTTGCAACAACAGCAAATAGACAAGCTCAAAGAATACAAAACCACCTTAATTAACAGCGTTGTTACGGGCAAGGTGCGAGTGAGTGATGATGTGTGCGACGGTGTTGCACAAATTGATAAGGATGCAAAGGAAAATTAATGCCTAACCAAACCAATGAAAAAGAAATGACTTTTATCGAGTCACATATTCCAGAGTTAGCCGAGGTTGCTTTTAAACAAGCCTTTTGGCAAACACTTGCTGACGGTGTTAGTGTGATGATCGCTGAAAATAATCAACTGGTCGAATTATTTCCCGATGGCACTAAAAAAGTGATTAAAGATCTGTCCCAGAGTGGTTTCGTGCTGAATCAGAAAATAGCGATGCCATCATGAATACACAGCCGCGTTTACGTATGTTTGCAGGTCCTAATGGTTCTGGTAAAAGCACCTTAAAGGCGGTCATTCATCCTAGCTTGTTGGGTGTGTATATCAATCCAGATGATATTGAAAAAGAGATTCGTCAATTCGGTTTTTTAGACTTGTCAGTCTATGACATCACGAGTACTGCCGAAGAAATACTTGCTTTTTTCCACGCATCCACCTTGCTACGCAAAGCAGAGCTGGTCGATAACGTCTTAGCCTTATCTTTTAATGACAATAAATTAAGTTTTTTTGAAGTTGAAGTGAATGCTTATTTTGCATCAGTCGCTTCCGACTTTATTCGCCAAAAGTTATTACAAGCGAAAACATCATTTAGCTTCGAGACGGTAATGTCTTTTGAAGATAAAGTTGAACTGCTGAAGAAAGCACAAGAACATGGGTTTAGAACCTATCTTTATTACATTGCCACGGAAGACCCCATCATTAATATTTCTCGGGTGAGTTATCGCTTGAGTAAGGGTGGACATGATGTGCCTGTTGATAAAATTGAGAGTCGTTATCATCGTTCTTTAGCCCTATTACATGAAGCATTGCTTTATACTAATCGAGCTTATTTTTTTGATAATTCGGGTTTAGCACATACTTGGTTAGCAGAAATGGACGAAGAAAAACGATGTGTTTTGAAAACGAATGTGATTCCACAATGGTTTAAGCGTGCGGTTTTATCCTATCTTGATAATGACCTGAAACTAGATAGTACAGAGAGCGTTAATGATGCGTAACCAAACCAATGAAAAAGCCTTTGAATCGGCAATCGAGCGTGCATTAACGGGCAGTTGTTTAGAATGGCAATCTTTACCCAATCGCCTTGCCGAAGATGGCTCGACTTATAATAGCTTAGGTTATCTTTCTGGTAAGCCACAAGATTTTGATGCCAAAGTCGCGCTCGATGTTAAGCAGTTTTGGGCATTTTTAGAAAGCACGCAAGCAGATGAATTGGCAAAGTGTCAACGTCAATCCGACTGGCAACTTAAAATTATCGAACGATTCGATCGCCTGATGAAAAAACATGGCTTGCTGCATCTGCTCGAAAAAGGCTTAGAAGTCGATGATGCCCATTTTGTTTTATTTTATCCTGCACCGCTTGTCAGCAGCAGCGATAGCGTCACCCAAAACTTTGCCCAAAATGCTTTTAGTGTAACGCGACAAGTACATCATTCGCTGGTGCGTCCGCTCGATGAATTAGATATGGTGCTGTTTATCAACGGTATTCCTTTTGCTACCTTAGAGCTTAAAAATGCGTGGACACAGCAAAGCGCACGCTATCACGGACAAAAACAATACAAAGAAGACCGCAATCCGAAAGACCCGATTTTTAACTTTGCGCGTTGTTTGGTTCACTTCGCGCTCGATACCGATGAAGCCTTCATGACCACCAAGTTGGCAGGCAATAACACGGTTTTCTTACCCTTTAATAAAGGCTATGCGCACGGACAAGGCAATCCACCCAACCCGAATGGACACAAAACCGCCTATTTTTGGGCAGATACACTCGATGATAGCGGGCAATGTCAGCAAGCCATTTTTGCGAAAGAAAGTATTGCCAATATCATTGCCCATTTTGTCCGTTTAGATGGGGCTGCTAAAGATAGCTTAGACAGTCGCAATTTGTATTTTCCGCGTTATCATCAACTCGATGTGGTGCGTAAATTGGTACAAGATGCCAGTGCGCAGGGTGTTGGTAAGCGTTATTTAATCCAACATTCGGCAGGCTCTGGTAAGTCTAATTCGATTACGTGGGCGGCATTTCAACTCATCGAAACCTATCCCGATAACGACACGGTAGCAGGCGCAAAAGGTATAAACGCCCCTTTATTCGATTCGGTGATTGTCGTTACCGATAGAAAACTACTCGACAAACAAACGCGCACTAATTTTATGGCATTCGCCAAGGTCAAAAACATTATCGCCGCAGCCAACTCAGCGCAAGAATTAAAGCAAGCATTAGAGGGCGGTAAAAAAATCATCATTACCACTTTGCATAAATTTCAGTGGATTTTTAAAGGCATTGCTGATTTAAGTAGCCAACGCTTTGCCGTCATTATTGACGAAGCACATAGCTCGCATGGTGGCACAGCCTCTGGCACAATGAATGGGGTCTTGGGTAATAATAACAATGATGATGTCGATAGCGAAGATAATCAAGAAAAAATATTACGGGCGTTCGAAGGGCGCAAAATGCGCGGCAATGCCTCTTATTTTGCCTTTACTGCCACGCCGAAAAACAGCACCCTAGAAAAGTTTGGCATTAAACAAGATGATGGTTGTTTTAAGCCGTTTCATTTGTACTCGATGAAGCAAGCCATCGAAGAAGGCTTTATTTTAGATGTATTGGCGAACTACACCACCTATCGCAGCTATTACGAACTCGAAAAGTCGATTCAGGACAATCCAGAATTCGATAAAAGCAAAGCACAGAAGCAGCTACGGGCGTATGTCGAGCGCAATCAGCACCCCATTAACGTTAAATCCGAGATTATCTTAGAACACTTTATACCGCAGGTGGTTAATAGCAAACGCTTAAAAGGCAAAGCTAAGGGCATGGTGGTTACGCAAAATATCGAAACTGCCATTCGTTATTTTAAGGCGTTAACGACTGTGTTAGCAGAAAAAGGTAATCCCTTCAAAATCATCATTGCCTTTTCGGGCGAGAAAGTGGTCGATGGCATTAGCCACACCGAAAGCGACTTAAACGGCTTTGCAGATACCGAGACACCCGAAAAGTTTGATAGTGATGATTATCGTTTGTTAGTCGTCGCTAATAAATATTTAACAGGGTTCGATCAGCCAAAACTGTGCGCGATGTATGTCGATAAAAAACTGCAAGGCGTGCTGGCGGTACAAGCTTTATCGCGTTTGAATCGTGCAGCCCCTAAATTGGGCAAAAAAACAGAAGATGTGTTTGTACTCGATTTTTTTAACGATACAGACGATATTAAACAAGCATTTGACGATTTTTACACCGCAACCAATCTGAGCAAAGCCACGGATATTAATGTGCTCAATGACTTAAAATCGGCACTAGATGATACAGAAATTTACCATTGGTCGGAAGTCGAAGCCTTTAATTCAGCCTATTTTAAAGGGGCTAATAGCGAGCAACTTAGCTCCTTAATCGATGTCATTGCTGTTCGTTTTAATCATGAGTTGGGCTTGTCTGACGATGAAAAAGCCGACATTAAAATCAAAGCCAAGCAGTTCGTTAAAATTTACGGGCAGGTGGCAGCACTCTTACCGCTAGAATTTTCACGCGATAAAGTCGTGCAATGGGAGCAACTTTATTGGTTTTTAAAGTTGCTCGTCCCTAAACTGATCGTCACGAACAAGCAAACGGTATTGCTCAATGAGCTATTAGAAGCTGTGGATTTGTCGTCCTACGGTTTAGAGCGTAAAACAATGGCGGTTTCGATTGCTCTTGATGCGAATGAAAGTGAATTAGACCCTACCAATGCTAATCCGCGCGGTGCACATGGTAGCGAAGATGAAAAAGACGCATTAGATGAGATCGTGAAACAGTTTAATGAAAAATGGTTTCAAGGTTGGCAAGCCACACCAGAAGAGCAGCGCATCAAATTTGTTAGTCTTGCTAAAAGCATTCAAGCGCATCCAGATTTTACCAGCAAATTTTTAGCCTCTAACGATAGTACGCATCGAGAATTAGCCTACACTAAAATTTTTGAAGAAGTAATGATGAAAAGTCGCAAAACTGAATTAGACTTAGCACGGTTATTGGCATCCGATGCCGCCTTCAAATTATCGTTTCAGGACAGTTTAATGAAATTCGTGATGCAACCACAGGTCAATTATGCCCAGCTTTGACTATCAAGCCCTATCTTCTGAAGGCAAAAAACAACAGGGTACAATCACCGCAGATTCTGCTTTTGCTGCGCGCGCTAGCTTACGTGCGCAGGGGCTAACCCCTGTTAGCGTATCCGAAATGGATAATGCCGCGACACAAAGTCGTTCGTGGCTGTCGGCTTCTTTTTGGCGTGGACGCTTACCGTTAAAAGAGCTGGTATTACTCACCCGTCAGTTAGCAACTTTGCTTGAAGGTGGCTTGCCTTTGGCGCAGGTATTGTCCATTTTGGCGGCTCAGGCAGAAACGAAACGGTTAGGACGATTGCTTACCCATGTACATGGACGCGTGCAAGAAGGTCAAACCTTAGCGGCTGCTTTTAGAACCGCACCCTATTTATTACCCGATGATGTCATTGCCATGCTTGCTGCTGGCGAGGAGTCTGGCAATTTGGTTGCCGTCATGTCGCGTTTGGCCGATTCGTTAGAAATACGCGAACAGGTTGCGGGACAGATGAAAGGGGCGATGTTTTACCCGATCATGATGCTGACCTTGTCTTTGGGTATCGTGGCGTTTTTGTTGACTGTTGTTGTGCCAAAAGTGGTAACGATGTTCACCCATTTTAAGCAGGAGTTGCCGCCTTTAACACGAGGATTGATTGCAACGAGTAATTGGTTGGTCGAATGGTGGGGGATATTACTGGGCGTGCTGTTGGTATTGGCGATTGTGGTCAAGTGGCTCATGATGCGTGAGGCAGTAAAATATCGTTGGCATGCTTTGTTATTGCGTCTGCCGCTGATGGGACGTTTATTGCGCGAGGGCGCAACGGCGCGTTGGGCTAGAACCTTGTCGGTATTGTTAAGCTCTGGTGTGCCAGCGGTAGAAGCACTCAAGATTTCTGCCGAGGTGGTTGGTTTGTTACCAATGAAGCAAGCAGTGTTAACCATGTCGCTACAAGTGAGAGAGGGTGTACCTTTGCATCGGGCGTTAATGAATGCAGCGGTGTTTCCATCGTTGGTGCGTTACTTGGTAGAAAGTGGCGAGGCTTCGGGTCAACTAGCGGCTATGTTGGGGCGTGCAGCACAGCATTATGAAGTGAGTACACAAACTTTGTCATCTTCTTTGGTTAAACTGGTTGAGCCAATGCTTATTGTTGTCATGGGTGGCGTGGTATTATTAATCGTGATGGCAATTTTATTGCCCATTTTTTCAATGAATCAAATGGTCGGTTAACCATTTTCTCATCTTGCCTCCATCTGGGAATAAGGTTGGGGATAGGGTCGAAATAGAAGGAAATAATTTATGAATAAACAATCAGGGTTTACCTTAATTGAATTAATGGTTGTGGTGGTCATTTTGGCACTGTTGGCAACCTTTGTTGTGCCACAAATTATGGACAGACCAGAGCAAGCGCGTGTTGTCAAAGCACAGCAAGATATTCGCGCATTAGAAAATGCCTTAAAATTATATAAGCTTGATAACTTTGCTTATCCGAGCACCGATCAAGGATTAGAATCACTTGTAAAAAAACCAGAAGGCACACCAAAGCCACGTAATTACAATCCAAAAGGTTACTTAGAAAATCTACCAGAAGACCCTTGGGGCAATCCTTACTTATATCTTAGCCCTGGCGAGCATGGCGAAATCGATGTTTTCTCTTACGGTG
This sequence comes from Thiomicrospira cyclica, assembly GCA_020726325.1. GTDB lineage: Bacteria > Pseudomonadota > Gammaproteobacteria > Thiomicrospirales > Thiomicrospiraceae. The sequence goes on from DYST01000027.1 coordinate 7,945, forward strand.
CTGACAGTGTTGCAGGTGGCGATGGCTATCATGCCGATTTAGGCAATTGGGTGAAGAAAGAGAAGTGAAAACTACTCCGAACCGCTTATACGTTGTTAAAAATCTACTCAAAACGCACTTACTCGCATGTAAGCTTGCCTTTTTCCGTGGATTTTTGCCTAGTCTAAGCGATTCTCATCACGTTTTCAGACAGTCTCCAAAACAACGCGGCTTTACCCTCATTGAACTCTTAGTTGTTATTGTTATTATTGCCATCGTCTGGGTGTCCGTATTACCGATGATGCAACCCGATCAGCAGCGCCAAGGGCGCGATTGGCTCAATCAAGCACAATCTCTGTTGAGCTTGAGTTGTGATTTATCCGCTCAAACCTTGCAGACGCATCGGCTTTTATGGCAAAACAATCAGCTCATTGTTCAAGTTTATGCGCAGCGCAATTGGCAAAGTCTGAATGATATTGACCCGCTAACCTTAGTTGGTGGTTGGGATATAAAGTTGAGCATGCAACCGCCGAGCACAAAAAAAGATGAACCGATTACTTGGCTATGCCGTCCCGATGGCGAGCAAACTGCGGGCAAAATGCAATTAATCCGTGAGGGCTTGGGCAGTGTATCGCTAACATGGCAAGGAGATGGACGCTATGTGCAAGCAACAGGGCTTTAGCCTGCTCGAAACCCTCATTGCGCTATTGGTTGTTTCGATTGCACTGGCTGCGATGTTGCATGGGATGGGCGTTATTGTGCAAACGCAAACCGCACTAAACGAGCAAGCGCGGGCACAACAAGTTGTCTGGCAACAGTGGTTAGCGGTGCGTATGATTGGTAATACAGAAGAAAAAACAACCGTAACTCAAGCGGGACAGGATTGGTCTGTGCTCACTAAATTTAGCGATACGGGTTATCCTGATACGCGGCAGGTAACCATTCGTGTGCAACCAAGCGATGACAAACAAGCGCGTAGTGTACAGTTGTCAGCATTAGTGGTGAGTGAGTGAAACAGCAGGGCGGTTTTACCTTAGTTGAGGTATTGATTTCATTACTGGTGTTGTCGATACTCGGCGTTGTCTTGGCAACAGGTATGGGTCAAGTGGCACAATGGCAGCAAAAACTACTATTGGAGATGGATTCGGGCAGTGCGAAATTACGTTTTCAAGCACTCGTCATGAATGATCTCTTGCAATTAGCACCGCGTCCCGTTGGGGATGCCTACGGTGGACGCTTGCCAGCCTGCATGAGTTTACCTGATGGTGGTTTTGAATGTAGTCGCTTTGAAAAATCGGTTGCAGGCATGGGGGTGGTGCGTATTGGTTATACGATTATTGACGGTGGATTATGGCGTTTGCGTTATCCTGTTTTAGACAGAGCGCCAGCAACAGAACCCATTCGTCAGTTGGTGCTAACGCCTGTCGATCGCTTAGAAGTGCGTTGGCAGGATGCGCAAGGCGTATGGCAAAATCAATGGCCTGCGGCTGGATCCAATGATGTCACCAGCTTGCCACGTCAAATCGAAGTTGTCGTCAGCAATAAGCAGCAAGCGTTGTTTCGCTTGTGGTTTCCTGCCTTGGAAGTGCTGTTGCAATGAGTCATAACAAAAAACACAAAAAACAACGCGGTGTTGCCTTGCTGATGGTATTAATCGTTATGACGACACTGTCAGCATTGCTTTATCCTTTGTGGCAAGCGCAGCGCATGGCAATTGTGCGTGCCGAGGCTTCGCAAGCACAATTGCAGGCATGGGCAGTGTTGATTAGTACCCAAGATTGGGTTAAATCTGCCTTAAAGTTTGATGCGCAACAGTCGAAAACAGATAACTTGCAAGAGTTATGGGCACAACCCATGCCACCCGTCCCTTTTGATGGTGGTACAATCGGCGGCTGGTTGGAAGATGCGCAGGGACGGTTAAATGTTAACAAACTTGCCAATCCCGACCCGATTCAACGTCAACAAGCATTAGAGCAATTTAATCGCCTGTGTCAAGTGTTAACGCTTGACTGTCCTTTTTGGTCAGCCGTGGCTGATTGGGTTGATACTGATGATATTCCGAGTGCGGGGGGTGCGGAAACAGCGATTTATTTGGGGATGCAGCCTGCAAGACGCGCTGCCAATCAACCCATTGTCGCGATTGAAGAGTTGCAAGCCGTGCAAGGTATGTCTGCACAGCTATTACAACGATTAAGCCCTTATTTAATTGCTTTACCGCAGGACTTTCCGATTAATATCAATACCGCTAAAATGCCTGTCATTATGGCGCTCGCGCCTTGGATGAGTGAAGATCAAGCGAAGTTAATTATTGATGGTCAGCAAAAACAACCCTTTGAAAGTTTGCAGCAAGTTAGCCAGCTACTCAGGCAGGGTAGTGTGCAAGATAGTGATATTAATTTACTGGTAAACGAACGCCAATTATCGGTAGCGACTGGCTTCTTTTTATTACACGCCCAAGCAGAGTATGGCGGGCGGCGTTGGCAAGCGGGCGCACTCATTAAACGTGATGGTGGACGCTCACAAATATTATCGCGTTGGTTAGAAGAGGATGAAAGACAATAATGATGACCAGTAAACAATGGCTCTGGTTTCCATCGGAAAATATGAGTTGGCAAGCAGTTAATTTACCTAAAGGACGCGCTTGGCGTGAAGCCTTGCCTTTTGCCGTCGAAGAAAAATTAGCGGAATCAGTTGAAAACTTGCACCTTGTTCCTACGCCAGCAATCGATAAAGATGGGTTGCGCTGGGTCGCGGTCATCAATGAATACTTTTGGCGAAATTGGCAAGCAGACAAGAAAGATCATGCCATTTCTCCTGATATCCTTGCTTTACCTTGGTCGCTTGATACAGGGATTACTGCCCTTATTGAAGGAAATCGTGTCCGTTTACGCTGGGGCGAATGGCAGGGTGCTGCTGGCGATATGACTCAAATGAGCGCGTTATTGACCTTGTTACAAGCACAATCCCATCGTTTAATTACTGTCTATGCGACGCAAAAGCCTGCAATGTGGCAGCAATGGTCACTGAATTGGCAGTCATTAACTGATTTTATTGCCGAAAAACCACAGTTTGATTTGCGTGAAGGACGTGGCAAACAATGGTTTAATTGGAACAAATTGACTGCTTATCGTTTACCGCTTACTTTATTGTTGCTGTTGATTGGTATTTGGTTTATGCAAACAACGCTATCGGCATGGCAGGCGCAACAGCAAACACACTGGATTAAGCAACAAACTGAAGCGCAATTTAGTGCCGCTTTTCCCGACATTAAACGTCGTGTTAATCCGCTTGTGCAGGCAAAAAGTGAGTTGAATCGTCGTCAAGCAGCGAGTAAAGAGCAAGCAGCTTCTTTATTGTCGGCGTTATTGGTGGCACAGAATGCTATTAAGGGAACTGTGTCTGCTCATCAATTAAGCTGGCAACAGGGTAAATTAACTTTGTTTTGGTCGGAGGATGTCGCTGATGCTGTACGTGAGCGCGTACAGGTCGTAGCTCCTTGGCAACTACGTTGGGTGTCTCATCGCCAGTGTGATATTTTTCAAGGGGTTACGCCATGAATATCAGTGAATTACGCGCTCAAGTAACGCGCTATCTGCAACACCCTAAAGCCCCCTTAGCCATAACGCTTTTTGTTTTTGTTGTGCTCTTAGTGCTTTTTTTAAATTGGTGGCAGTGGCAAATCAAAGCGCAGCAAGGACTTGTGCTTGCAACAACGGAACAACAGCAATTGCAATCACTCATTGCTCAACTTCCTTCTAATGCGGCCTTAGTAACAGGCAGCGAGGCAATGATGGCAACCTTATCACGCACCCCTTTACCTGCAAGTTTACAAGGAAAAGTGGTTGATATCCGCATTGTTAATGATCAACTTAAAGGGCAAATTGTACAGGCAAATGCAAGTGAGTTATTTAGTTGGTTAAATCAACTCAGTCAGGCAGGTTTATTGGTATCTCGATTGGATGTGACAAAAACAGAGGCAGGTCTGTTATCTGGTGCGCTTGTCTGGGGACAATAATCGGTATTGTGCATAGCATCTAACGCGACCTTTCGTTATGATGTGTTGCTGGTTAATAAAAGTCACACAGGAGTTTTTATGTCGCAACTGACTTTTTACAAAATGCACGGCTTAGGCAATGACTTTATGGTATTCGATGCCGTTAATCAAGTCGTTGATCTAACACCGATACAAATTCGAGCTTGGGCAAATCGTCATACAGGGGTTGGTTTTGATCAATTACTTTTGGTCGAAAAAGCAACACAAACAGGCGTTGATTTTCGTTATCGTATTTTTAATGCCGATGGCTCGGAAGTTGCCCAGTGCGGTAATGGTGCGCGTTGCTTTGCACGCTTTGTCCGTGAACGTGGCTTATCGAATCAAGATGCACTGACGGTAGAAACAGCATCAGGTATTATTGTGCTGCATCATGAAGCTGATGGTGTGCGGGTAAATATGGGCGTGCCTCGTGCTATGCCCGAGCAAATCCCCCTCACTTTAGCACAAGCTTCTATATATGAAGCCTTAATTGATGGTGAAATGGTACGCTTTGGGGCAATTTCTATGGGTAATCCACATGCCTTGTTGTGGGTTGAGGATACAGATACTACTGATGTCGAGCGTTGGGGTAAAGCAATTCAATCACGTCGCGATTTATTCCCTGAAGGTGTGAATGTGGGTTTTGCAGCACTGGTAGATCGTAATCACATACGTTTGCGTGTTTACGAGCGTGGTGCTGGTGAAACACAGGCTTGTGGTACGGGTGCTTGTGCCGCTATGGCAATTTGTCGTCAACAGGATATGGTCGATGAGCGCGTTAAGGTTGCGCTAACAGGTGGTGATTTGATGATTGAATGGACTGGTGTTGCTTCTGATGTCTTATGGATGACAGGTCCTGCAGTGACTGTTTTTGAGGGTAAAATTGATGGCTGAAAGCACGAATCGCGTCGTGTCTTTTATTGATAAACAGTTGGCGCTCACACAAAAGCGTCATGCCGAAATGGAAAATGCCTTAGCTGAGGTGATGTCGGCAATTGAAGATAATGCACGCTTACAGTTAAATTTGCACGAACTGATTTTAGAAGTCATGCGTGCTGCAAACTTAGAAGAAGCAACCTTGTTGATTTGCGACGGTCTTAAAGCCCGTTTTGAGTTAAAAGATGTGCAAATTTGGGGATTTGCGCAAAGCAATTTACCCCAGCCTGTGCCAACAGAGAGCATGCAACAATTTATGCATTATATGCGTAGTCATCCGATTGCCAATGGTGGTGGTGACGCTTTTCCGTGTGAAGCTTGGGCTGCAGCGGGTGTTGTTTCTGGTTGTGCTTTTTCTTTAAGAGGAAAAGAAAATGTGTATGGTGTTTTGGTTATTGGACGTAAAGATGATGCTTTTATTGGTGAGGTAGATACATTATTCTTACGGCAATTTGTGGCTGTTATCGGTTTTTGGTTAGAGAAAATGGGTGCTTAGTTGTGCTTAACTGCGGTAAAAAAGGAAAAACAATATCATGAGTATTGAAATGCATGCAACCACGATTTTGTGTGTACGCAAAGGTAATACTGTCGCTATTGGTGGTGATGGTCAGGTAACCCTTGGTAGCGTAGTCATGAAAGGTAATGCACGTAAGGTGCGTCGTTTGTACAATGGCAAGGTACTCGTCGGTTTTGCTGGTGCAACAGCAGATGCTTTTACTTTGTTCGAGCGTTTTGAAGGCAAGTTACAAGCCCATTCTGGGCAGTTATTACGTGCAGCTGTTGAAATGGCAAAAGATTGGCGTACTGATCGTGCTTTACGTCGCTTAGAAGCAATGTTGATTGTTGCTGATTTAACAGGTATGCTTGTTATTTCGGGCAATGGTGATGTTATCGAGCCAGAAAAGTCGTTGGTTGCTATTGGTAGTGGTGGCAGCTATGCAACGGCAGCAGCAACTGCTTTATGGGATAATACAGACTTGTCTGCGCCAGAAATTATCGAAAAAAGCCTAAAAATTGCAGGCGATATTTGTATTTACACAAACCATCACTTAACGTTAGAAGTGATGACAGAAGGAGAGGAAAAATAACCATGTTTGAGAAAGCTTTTGAAAGTATTTTGTGGAATAGCCGATTGGTTGTTTATGCGGCTGTTGTTGCCAGTCTGTTAGCATCTCTAGGACTGTTTTATATGACAGTTGTTGATGTTTACGATACCTTGGTTCATCTTACTCACTATGCTTTTTTATCTGACGCTGAACAAGATACGTTGCGTGCCGATACCATTGCGCATGTTGTCGCAGCAGTAGATGGTTTTTTGTTAGCAATTGTGATGTTGATTTTTTCGTTCGGTATTTATGAGTTATTTATCTCAGAAATTAATAATGCTAAGGGTGCGCATGGTAGTAATATGTTGGTCATTACCTCGTTGGACGACTTAAAAGATCGTTTAGCAAAAGTGATCATCATGATCTTAATTGTCTTATTTTTTGAACATGCAATTCATATTCGTCCGCATGGTGTGATGGAGTTAATGTATTACGGTGTTGGTATTGCTTTTGTGTCTTTTGCTTTGTATTTATTGCACAAAGCCTACGAAGGACATCCACCTGTTACTGATCAATCTGCAATAGATCATCATTAATTGTCGAGTCTTGATGAGTTAATTGGTTATGATGCAATCAGCGTTTCATAAATAGGAGTGTCTATTATGTCTGCTTTACTACGCCAAGATTTACCAAATTACACCTTTGAAGATTACCAAGAATGGGAAGGACGTTGGGAAATTATCGCTGGGCTTGCTTATGCTATGTCGCCAGCGCCAACGCTGTATCATCAATCTGTTAGCAATAAAATAGCGCACTTACTAACAAGTGCTTTAAAAAATTGCGAACATTGTACAGCGTTATTGCCTGTCGATTGGAAAATTAGCGACAATACGGTGGTGCAACCCGACAATTTAGTTGTCTGTTACCCGCTTGAGGGCAAGTACTTAACCAAAGCACCAAGCCTAATTTTTGAAGTCTTATCGAAATCGACTGCAACTAAAGATCAGAACACCAAGTTTGCTCTTTACGAGCAAGAAGGCGTTCCTTATTACGTGTTGGTCAGTCAAGACGACAAAGTCGCTAAGGTCTATCAATTAGTGCAAGGTAAATACATTAAGCTCGCCGATGTAGATAAAGAAACGATCATTTTCGACTTAGGTAAGTGCTCGATTGCATTTGACTTTGGGTCTATTTGGTAAACCTCATCAAAAGGGGCGGCTTTTCAGTTGCCCCTTTTATGGTTTTTTAATTCGGGCAAGTATTCGCTACTTGCGCTAATTCAGCTTTAATATTCTTAGCTTGTTGCACTGCATTACCAATATAGGTTGCAGGGCTTAAATTCGCTAAATAGGTTTTCGCTTCTTCTGGTAAGTCTTGTTTAGCGATAAACTCACGTATGCCTGCTGCATTGAGCTTGTTACCACGCGTTAATTCTTTTAGCTTTTCATATGGTTTTTCAATCGCATGACGACGCATGACGGTTTGTACTGCTTCGGCTAATACTTCCCAGTTATTGTCTAAATCGGCAGCAATGGCAGCTTCGTTAATTTCTAATTTGCTGATGCCTTTAAGCGTTGCCTGATAAGCAATCATGCTATGGGCAATACCAACGCCTAAATTACGCAGCACGGTCGAATCGGTCAAATCACGCTGCCAACGCGAAATGGGTAGTTTCGCTGCCAAATGCGCCATAATCGCATTTGCCATACCCAAGTTACCTTCCGAGTTTTCAAAGTCAATTGGGTTAACCTTGTGTGGCATGGCAGAAGAGCCGACTTCACCAGCGATTACTTTTTGCTTAAAAAACCCATTGCTGATGTACGACCAGATATCGCGATCAAAGTCAGTTAAGATGGTGTTGAAACGCTCGACAGCTTGCAAGTATTCAGCAATGTAATCATGTGGTTCAATTTGTGTGGTGTACGGGTTATAGGTTAATCCCAAGCCAGTAATGACTTTTTGTGATAATGCTGTCCAGTTCACATTCGGATAAGAGGCTAAATGAGCATTATAGTTAGCCGTTGCACCATTGATTTTACCCAGCAAGCGGACATTGGCCAATTGCTGACGCTGACGCGCCAAACGGTAAGTGAATACTGCCCACTCTTTACCCATTGTTGTCGGGCTGGCTGCTTGTCCGTGAGTACGGGCGAGTAGTGACACATCGGCATAATCTAAGGTTTTTTGCGTCATGGCATCAATGACGTCTGTCATCGTTGGCAGCAATACACTGTCACGCGCATCTTTGAGCATTAACGAATAAGATAGGTTATTAATGTCTTCACTGGTGCAAGCAAAGTGAACAAACTCCATCACGGCTACTAATTCAGCATTGCTCTGGATATGATCTTTGATGGCGTATTCAACCGCTTTAACATCGTGGTTAGTTGTTTTTTCGTGATTTTTGACCGCTTGTGCAATGGTCATATCAAAGCCAGAAACCAACTTTTCTAAGTGTGCACGGGCATCATTTGATAAAGCAGGCACTTCAGAAATACCGCTTTCTTCCGATAAAGCTAACAGCCAAGCGACTTCAACCGCAGTGCGATATTTAATTAAGCCATACTCACTAAAAATGTGACGAAGGGGGACTAAACGTGCGCCATAGCGACCGTCAACAGGAGAAATTGCCGTTAATGCGCTGAGTTCCATGCGAAAACTATCCTTAAATGAAAATTGAATGCCGATATTTTAACTCAATTAAGCATTATTCTGTAAATTCAAGTGCAAGCTGGGCGCTTTATGAAGATTATTTTTGTTATAATGAAAACGTAAAGGTTGCCCTTCGCAGCTTTTTTAAATCGAAAAACGTGGGTTAAGTAATAACAACACGGTGAGTATCATGATTTCTCCACTTTATTCACAATCGTCACAGCCTGTTTCCGATTTTAGTGCCACTGCTAAGAAGTCTGGCGGTGAGTCTGCACCTGTTGACGCTAAAAACACACAAAAGCCAGAAGACAAGTCGGCGATTGGTTCTGATGTCAATAACAAAACACAAACACAGCAGCCAGAAACGGCTACTCAGTCTAAAAAAGGCGTGGGTGGCGTTGATCTGAATTCGCCCGAAGTTAAACAAATGCTTGCTGAGCTTAAAGCGCGTGATACAGAGGTTAGAGCGCATGAGCAAGCCCATTTAGCAGCAGCGGGACAATATGCAACTTCGGGTGCGAGCTATAGTTATCAATCGGGTCCTGATGGTAAAGAATATGCCATTGGTGGTGAAGTGGGGATTGATACTTCGGCTGTCTCTGGAGATCCACAAGCAACCTTAGCAAAGGCACAGCAAGTTCTTGCCGCAGCATTGGCACCAGCCTCGCCTTCGAGTCAGGATTTTTCTGTCGCTCAGTCGGCACAACAGATGATGGCACAGGCATTTTCTGAGATTCAGGCAGAAAATAAACCAGATTCGGATGAACAACAGGAAGACTCGACTCAAAAATCGGGTAGCGATCAGAAAGACGATGGCACGCAAAAAACAGCAGCCGATGACAAGATTCGTAGCGATAACACAACAGCGACAGATGCTCAAAAGGCAACTACTGATAACGCGGTTAGCACAAGCACAGACACTAAAACCAATAGCGAGAAATCAACTGCTTCGCAGTGGACGAGTAAAGCCAGTGCCTATCAAAGAACCGAACAAGCAACCAACGCGCTTGCTGGGCAAGTAGGCGGCTGGCAAAACGCTGCCAACCGCCTTGGCATCAGTTTTCAAGCCTGACCTTTAAGGCGATAAATCAGCAAGCCAAGCCATTCGTGCCATGCCTCTGTGAGCATGCCAATGCCGCCTGCTTGTGGTAGCCAGTCTAATAAATCCTCGCCAACTTCGATTACGCGCACATCGGTAGCGACAGGGATTATTTCGCTTTCAGGATAGAGCTTTTGAAATACTGCCATTGCACGCGGTAAATGTGCAGCAGAGGTTACCAATAATATGCGCTTCGCTTCTAAATACAACACCTTAGAGCGACAATTGAGCGCGTTTTTGTAGGTTGTTCTACTTTGTTCTTCGTCAATAATGGCTGTTGCTGGTACGCCAAGCTGTTCTAAAAATAAGCGCATCGCCCTTGCTTCGCTTTGCGTTGTTCCATGCCATGTTAGTGTGCCACCGCTGGCGATAATATAGGGGGCTTTTTTGGCATGATAGAGTTGTGCCGCAAACCAAACACGATCAGCAGCATCATTTAAGTCTGGATTAAGTCTAGCTGGTGGTGCGCTACCCGCCATGCCGCCGCCAAGTAGAATAATGACATCGGCATTTTGGTAGCTTGTCGCATCTTTAGCTTCATATTGTGATTCTAGGCTATGAGTGAGCCATTGTCCTGTCATTGGCATTGCCATAATCCAAAATGCAATGAATGATAAGCTAAACGTGACTGCGGCAGCACGGTGGCTTTTAATCGCCAAAAAAATTAAGCCGATGAATAGTAAAACAAATATCCACGTTAGTGGGTAAATAGCGAGCGATAGAATTTTGCTTAAATAAACACTCATTTCATTGCCCCTAATAATCCTGCCACGTATTCGGGGCGTTTATTGGCTAATATATTTAAGAGCATATAAGTTTCTTTTGTTTTTTAAGTTCATCAGCAGTAATGCGCGTTAAAACACCATCTTGCAATACAATAATCGCTGTATTGGTTTGAATGGCAACTTCTCGCGCTTCTAATGCAGCACGTTGCAAGGCAACGAAAGCACCTTTTTGTAAGGACGACTCTTGTTGTTCTGCTTTGTACTGATTATCTGGTAATGTTAGTATCATGGTTGACCTCCACTTGCTAATTTAATTGGCACTGGCTCGTCATTATCGAATAAAGACCAAGTATCGACAAGTTGTGCATAAAGCACGAAGTTATCTAAACCTGCAGCATAGCGACGACGAATCACTGCTTCTGGAATGTTATGTCCGCCTTGCTTAACACGCTCTTGTACACGAGTAATTGCAATATCAACTGAAGACAACTGCAAAAAGAACAAACTAACGTGATAGCCTAGCTGTTGCCATTGCTGAATATGTTTAAGATATGACAGTCCAGAAAGCGTCGTTTCAATCGCAAAAGATTTGCCTTTAGATACCGATTCATTCACTTCTTGTAACATCAGTCGTCCTGCTTTTACTGCCATTAACTCGGGCGTGAAAGGTGACAAACCCGCAGCGATTAAGTCGGCATTGATAAAGCGTAAGCATTGTGCCTCGGCAGGTAAAAAGGTTTTGGCAAAGGTTGTTTTTCCTGCTCCATTAGGTCCAGCGATGATAAGAATTTGTGGTACACGCATCACACCCCCAAAGCCCCTAATAATCCTGCCACGTATTCGGGGCGTTTATTTGCTAATACCTTAAAACCACCTAAAATATGGTGCATATCATCACTGGTTAACCCATATAACCCAGCAACCATCACATCATTTTCGATACGCAATTTATCTTTTGCTTTGTCGGTTTGGGGTAAGTCGGCTTTTGTGAGCTTAAATTCGCTTGCTAATTCACTAAAACCGTTCCAATCGTTGGCAAGGGTGAGTTTTAGCGCATTCATTGCTAAAGTTTTATAGGTTTGGTTTTGCTGAATCTCAGTATCGCTAGGTTGTGGCACTGGCAAGCGCATTAAATAAGTTTTATTGACATTAATTTGCACCATAAAGCGAGCAACCCAATCGACTACAATGCTATTAAACAACGCTAACGCCAACAATAATCGCCACATCGCCACTGGCTCAACAATAACTTGGTCATTTTGTAACGTGTAGCGTTTAGGAATGCTGATACTTAATGAATTACCCGCACCACACTGTTTAGGCAATAATGAAAAAATTAACGTCCGCTCATCGGTATCTCTGGCAACTGAACGAAATGCCAAACGATAAAAATGGTGTTCATGCACAATATTATCGGCATATTTTTTTTCACAGTCCGCTTTTTTGATATTGTTTTCTTCTGTCCATATTTGTTGTGCCATGCGATAAAACTCTTTGCTGCTTAATTTAGCTTCAAATTCCAGAAGATTAAGCCAGTATTGAGCAGGTGAAAACTGTGGTTCATATTGCCAAATCATTTTACCTTCGTATAAAGGCAATAAGCCATCACGGTATTGTTCGATAAATAAGTCTTTATCGTTAGTCATATCTAGTTCACGACGGAAATCGAGCCATTGCTCGGATAAGGGCGCAAATGATTCGTAACAGCGTTGTAAAAGTGGCAAGTCTGCGCCATCACGAACCTCCATCATTGCCCATTGATCAGGAGACAACTTTTTAATACAATCAATAGCATATAAGAAGGTACATGCTTTCTCTTGCAACATTTTTGGTTCTGTGAGATAAAAAGCACTATGTACCGCATGGTTTTCTGATGGTAATTGGTTAATCATTTGTATCATAGCAAATTTATAGCGTTCATCCACTTCTGGAAAAAGTTTATCTCTATTTTCGAAACTATAAAAAAAGCTGAGTTGTTGCTTGTCTAAAATATGCTTGCGTAGCGTTTGACTGCCTTCCTCAAACATTAGTGCACTGGGCAAAACATAGTTAAGGCTTCCGCCAGATTTTAGCAAATAGATATTTTTTTCAACAAAAAAACGAAACAAATTACCATCGCCACTGCCTTTATTTAATGGGTAGACTTCTTTGTAATAGTCATTATTAACTTGTGCCGTGCGTTCTTGCTGCTGATAAGTCGCATTAATATGGGGTTTATCGAGTAAGTCTATCTGTACTGCTTTTTTCTGACTATTGTTTAGATTGCGGTAGTTGCTTTTGTATTGTGGAAAAAAATCTAAATCGGTAAATTTGGTTTTATCCCACGGTGGATTGCCAACAATGACATCGAAACCATCTTTTGCTTCGGGAAAAGTCAACTCGTAATGCAAAAAAGCATAATCTTTGGCTGCTTGGGCAATGTCGTCCCAGACAGGGTCGTAATCGGCTTGTTGCTTCATTACATGTTTGGTCATGTCAAACAGCCCTTGCTTGCTGGTAATCGCCTTGGCTTCTGTTGCACGTCCTTGCGCCCGCAATAAATCAAGGTAGGTTGACAAGTTGAGCAAGTTGCTTAAATCGTCTAGCTTGGGCTTAATCACTTTGCGGTATAGCTGTTTTGATTGTGCGACCTCGGCGGCGGTGGTGTCGTGCAGCGCGTCGAGTTGTTGCATCACTTGTGTTAGGGCAGAAAACTCATCATCAAAATCAGTATCGAATAAATCGGCATTCCTTTTTAAGTCAGACGCATAAAAGGGTTTATCTTGTGTAATCTCACGTCCTTTAAGTTTATGAAAGTCTTCGATTTTATTGCCCATTAAAGCGTTGCCACGCACAATATGATGTTCGATAAAGCTTAAAGGTGTGCCAAAAATAAAGGTATCAATCCATAAGCTAAGGCGTGCCAATTCGACCGCAAAAGGGTTTAAATCGACACCGTAAATACAGCGTTTAAGAAGTGAACGTTTTAAAACTTGCGCTTCGTCTGGTTCGTAGTCAATATTCAGCAAGGCAAGTTGCTCGCTAATTTTTGCTTTTTCATCGTCTAATAAGGCACGTAATACGCCATCTGTCGCTAGACTCTCTAAGGATTTCTGCGTTAAATAACCCAATGCCTCGACCAAGAAATGCCCACTACCACAGGCATTGTCTAAAATTTTAATCTCATTGAGTTTCACACCACGCGCTAAGGCTTGGTCGATGCCCGCTTTAACCAAAAACTCGCTTAAACTGGTGGGGGTGTAGTAGCTTGCGCTTGTTTTACGACTATTGCTGCTGTTTTTAAGGTACACATCGCCTTTTTTAACCGCTTGTTCTTTGCTGATTTTGGCTTTGGTTTTACTCAATTCGCCTTTATCGTAAGCATCGAAGTAGCCATCAATTAAGATGTTTTTACCTTTTTCGCTGTATTCGATATACCAAACATCTTCAAATGCCCGCTCGAAGTTAAATTCTAACAAGCCTTCGTAAATACGCCCTAAATGCGTTACCGACATGGTTTTATAATCACGACGGGTATCGAGCAGTGTTTGTCCCGCACTGGTTTTATACAATAATTTTTCGAGCAGTGTTTGTAAGGTCGCATTACTAAACATTTTGCTTGTTTTGAGCAAGGGGGCGCGTTCTGGGTCGAATAAACCCCCATTGAACAGCGGAATATCAATATTGCCATCCCCTTCATCGAGCAATAAAAACAAGCCATTGAGCTGACGATAACCATCGAACTGCTCAGGCTTCGCTTGATGACGCAAATAGTCAACAATAGCTTGCAAACCATGCAGGGGATAAAAGGGGTGGGTGCTTAAAAGTTGCCTGTTTTTATCTTCAAAATACATAACAAACAGCAAGCGGAATAACAGCACCATGCTATGCTCGTACAACTCATTCATGCTTGCCGTTAGATTTTTACTGGCAATCGCTTTACCCATTAACTCAAAAACCGAATCTTCACCCTGTGTACCATAAATCACCGATTTTAGGTTTTCTTCAATCGCAAGGGTAAAGTCGGCAGAGCGTTGTAACACTTGCTCGATGGCGGTGGGTTGCTGTGTTTGTGTGGCAAAGCGGTCTTTGTGAAACAAATAAGCAAAAGTACGCAAAGCATGAGTTTGTTCATCGCCTGTTAGGTCTAAAATCGCCTCTAGGTCGATTTGTAAAAAGGTTTTCTCACGCTGGCGATTATTGGCATCGTAAAGTCGCCAGTAGCGACCATTGGTTAAAAAGCCAAAGCGAACCTTAAACCAGTTTAAGTAAGTCACCAATTGAAAATGCGGGTTATCTTCGTTAGCTTTACCTGTATCGAGCTTTTGATTATATTTTTTTGACTCGCACACCACACTAAGCCATTCTGGACTGGCAGTATTGGCAAGGCTTTCTTTTAATGCTTCATCGGTGAGTAGCGACCAGTCTAGGCGGTAGGATTTGCC